>JAFEFJ010000406.1 GCA_018240635.1 Pseudomonadota bacterium
CGGGCCGCCGCGCCATGACCGCGCCGCTTCTCTCGGTCGAGGACCTCGTGGTGCGCTACGGCGCCGTCACCGCGCTGCACGGCGTCGGCCTGCATGTCGGCGCGGGGGAGGCGGTGGCGCTGCTCGGCGCCAACGGGGCGGGCAAATCGACGCTGGTGAAGATCATCTGCGGCGTGGTGGCGCCCGACGAGGGAACGATGCTGTGCGAAGGCGCGCCCGCGCCGACCGGCGATCCGAACGCCGCGCGCGCGCTCGGCATCGGCATGGTCTTTCAGCATTTCTCTCTTTTCGAGACGTTGACGGTCGTGGAGAACATCGCCCTCGGCCTCGGCACGCGTGAACGGATCGAGGCGCTGGGCGCCCGCATCGCCGCGGTTGCCGCCCGCTACGGGCTTGTGGTCGAGCCTGGGCGGCGCGTGCATCACCTCTCGGTCGGCGAACGGCAGCGCGTCGAGATCCTGCGCTGCCTGTTGCAGGAGCCGCGCCTGCTGATCCTGGACGAGCCGACCTCGGTGCTGACGCCGCAGGAGGCGAACGGCTTGTTCGCCATGCTGCGCCGCCTCGCCGCCGAAGGGTGCTCGATCCTCTACATCAGCCACAAGCTGGAGGAGATCGCGGCGCTGTGCGACCGCGCGACGGTGCTGCGCGCCGGGCGCGTCACCGGCGAATGCGATCCGCGCCGCGAAACCCCGGCGGCGATGGCCGAGATGATGATCGGGGAGGCGCTGCCGGAGACCCGCCGCGCCGCGCCCGCGCGTCCCGGCCCCGCCTGCCTGGAGCTGTGCGCCCTCAGCCTGCCTGCCGACGATCCCTTCGGCACCGACCTGCGCGACGTCACCCTCACGCTGCGCGCGGGCGAGATCCTCGGCATCGCCGGGGTCGCCGGGAACGGGCAGAAGGAGCTGCTCGCCGCGCTGTCCGGCGAACGCCGCGCGCCCGCCGCCGCCGACGTGATCCTGGCCGGGCAGGAGGCGGGCCTGCTGGGCGTGGCGGCGCGGCGGCGGCTCGGGCTGGGGTTCGTGCCGGAGGAGCGGCTGGGGCGCGGCGCGGTCGCCGAGATGTCGCTGACCGAGAACGCGCTGCTGACCGTGCGCAACCCGGACCTGGTGCGCGCCGGGCTGATCTGCCACGGCGCGCTGCGCGGCTTCGCCGCCGGGATCGTGCGCCGGTTCGGCGTGCGTGCGGCCGGGATCGCCGCGCCGGCCGCGAGCCTGTCCGGCGGCAACATGCAGAAGTTCATCATCGGCCGCGAGGTGAGCGGCGCGCCGCGCGTGCTGGTGGCGGCGCATCCGACCTGGGGCGTCGATATCGGCGCGGCGCAGGCGATCCGGCGCGAGCTGATCGCGCTCGCCGAGGCGGCGGTGGGCATCCTGCTGGTGTCCGAGGACCTGGCCGAGCTGTTCGAGATATGCGACCGGATCGCCGTGCTGCATGGCGGCCGGCTGTCCGAGCCGCGTGCCGCCGCCGCCACCACGCCCGACGCACTCGGCCTGCTGATGGGCGGGATGGCGGCGGAAACCGGCGCCGCCGCTTCCCTGCCGGAGCCCGCCGGTGCGGCTTAGCCTGGTTCCCCGCGAGGCGCCGCTGCCCGGCATGGCCTGGGTCTCGCCGGTGCTCGCGGTCGGGCTGTCGGCGCTTTGCGCGGCGGCGCTGTTCGCCGCCCTCGGGCGCAACCCGCTGACGGCGCTCGATGCGCTGTTCGTCGCCCCCATCGCCTCCCTCAACGGCCTGGCGGAGCTTGGGCTGAAGGCGACGCCGCTGGTGCTCTGCGCCGTCGGCATCGCGATCGGGGTGCGGGCGAATGTCTGGAACATCGGCGCCGAGGGGCAGTTCACCGTGGGCGCGATCTGCGGCACCGGCGTGGCGCTTGGGTTCGACGGCAGCGGCGCCTGGTGGGTGCTGCCCGCGATGCTGGCGGCCGGCGCCGCGGGCGGCGCGGCCTGGGGCGCGATCCCGGCCCTGCTGCGCACGCGCTTCAACGCCCACGAGATCCTCACGACCCTGATGCTCTCCTACGTCGCGATCCACCTGCTGGGCTGGCTCGTGCACGGGCCCTGGCAGGATCCCGAGGGCTTCAACTTTCCGCAGACGCGGCAGTTCCAGGACGATGCGCTTCTTCCGGTGCTGATTCCGGGCACGCGGCTCAATCTGAGCGCGATCTTCGCGCTGCTGGCGGTGCCGCTGGGGGCGCTGCTGCTGCGCGGCACGCTGGCGGGCTACCGGCTGCGCGTGGTGGGGCTCGCGCCGGGTGCTGCGCGCTACGCCGGGTTCAGCGAGCGCGGCGCGGTGTGGTTCACGCTGCTGCTGAGCGGCGCGCTGGCGGGGCTGGCTGGCATCGGCGAGGTGGCGGGCCCGATCGGCCAGCTTCAGCCCACCATCTCGCCGGGCTACGGGTATGCCGCGATCATCGTTGCCTTCGTGGGCCGGCTCGATCCGGTCGGCATCCTGCTCGCGGGCCTGCTGATGGCGCTGCTCTACCTGG
>JAFEFJ010000407.1 GCA_018240635.1 Pseudomonadota bacterium
ATGACATGGGGATGACACCCTGAGCGCCCCTCATGCAACTATCTGATATCACGTCATTTCTCACGCCACGGAGACAGATGACTTAAGATCCCGGGCCAAATTGTTGTTCCGGCTGGCTTGGCACCGCGCGCGTGGACAAATCCGAACGGCGGCGCTCGATCTCCACGCCCACTGATGCTGCATCTGCGAAAACGTCAAGCTTCTCGATGCGCACCCTGGTGCTCAAGACGCGCGCATCGGCAAGGCAGGCCTCGGCCACCCGCTCGGCCAGCGTCTCAACCAGCAGGATATGCCCGGCGGCCACCACGCTGCGGATGGCGTTGGCCACGGCCTCGTAATCCACCACCCGGGACAGCTCCTCGCGCCCCACGCGCGGGCGGGACGCGGCGCGCAGCCAGTCGTCGTCCACCGCCAGATCGACGTTGATCCGTACGCGTTGCCGCGCCGCGTGCTCGTGCGGGTAGATGCCGATGCTCGCCGGCAGCACCAGGTCGCGAATGAAGACGTGGCGGACCGCCCTGGCGGCGCTGGCGATATGGCTCTCCATCGGGGCCTCCTCACTCCTCCGGCGGGGGCGCGCCGGCGGCGGCGTTCCATTGCAGGTGCTGCCCGCCGTCGAGCGCGATCATCTGCCCGGTCATCGACGGCAGCGCCAGGATGGCGAGCAGCGCGCGCGCCACCTCGGCGGGCGAGGTGCCGCGGCCGAGCGGGACGGACGCGCATTGCCGGGCGAACTGCTCCTCGGTCTGGCGCGGACTGGGCAGCGCAGGGCCGGGACCGATGCCGTTGACGCGGATGCGCGGGGCGAGCGCGAGCGCCAGGCTCTGCGTCAGTGTCCACAGCCCCGCCTTGCTCAGCGTGTAGCTGGTGAAGTGCGGCGTCAGCGACCAGACGCGCTGGTCGAGCATGTTGACCACCACGCCCTCGGCCCCGGCGGGCAGGCGCTGCGCGAAATGCTGCGTCAGCACGAAGGGCGCGCGCAGGTTGGGCCCGAGATGCGCGTCCCAGGTCGCGCGCGTCGTGCTGTTCCACTCGTCGCGCTCGAACAGGCTGGCGTTGTTGACCAGCACGCCCACAGGCCCCAGAGCCGCCTCGGCGCGCGGCAGCAGGGCCGCCACGGCGGCCTCGTCGGACAGATCGGCGCGCAGCGCGGCGGCAGAGACGCCCAGGGCGCGGATCGCTGCGGCCGTCGCTTCCGCCTCGGCCTCGCTGCGGTGGTGATGGACGGCGACGGCGAAGCCCGCCTCGGCCAGCGCAAGCGCCATCGCCGCGCCCAGGCGTTGGGCGGCGCCGGTCACCAGCGCGACGCGGGGAATGGCCTGCGGGATGGCGGCGGCGAGGGGGGTCATCGGCCGGTGGTAGCGCCCCGGAAGCCAGGGCGTAAAGTTCGGGCGAGCGCCAGCCAAGGAAAGGACCCGTCATGCCGAAGGGCTACTGGATCGCCACCGTCGATGTGCACGACCCGGAGGCCTACAAGGCCTATGTCCAGGCCAACGCCGCCGCCTTCGCCAAATACGGCGCCCGCTTCGTGGTGCGCGGCGGACGGTCGGAAGTGATGGAGGGCAAGTCCCGCGCCCGCAACGTGGTGATCGAGTTCAAGGACTACGACACCGCGCTCGCCTGCTACCGCAGCCCCGAATACGCCGCCGCGGTCGCGCTGAGGAAACCGGCCTCGGAGGCCGACCTGATCGTGGTGGAAGGCTACGACGGGGTGCAACCGGGCGGGGCGTAAGCCAAACAGGTCCCTCTCAGCCCTCGGGAGCGGAGAGGGGAAATAACGCTAAGGCCCCCGCCGCCGCCGCGGTCCCCCGCGGCGCTTGCTGGGATCGTAGCCACCGCCGCCCGGCCCCAGCGGCTCGGGCGTGCGGTCCTTCTTCGGGCGCAGCGTGGCGGACGCCGCGGGCGGCGGCTCCAGCCCGAGGTCCAGGGCCTCCAGCCGCTTGATCTCGTCGCGCAGGCGGGCGGCTTCCTCGAACTCCAGGTCGGCGGCGGCGGCGCGCATCCGCTTCTCAAGCTCGGCGATCGAAGTACGCAGGTCCTTGCCGACGAATTCCTGCACGCCGCTGTCCGCGACGGGCGCGACGGTCACGTAGTCCTGCTCGAAGACGGACGCGAGCACGTTGCCGATTTGCTTGCGCACCGATTGCGGCGTGATGCCGTGTGCCTCGTTCCACGCCGCCTGCTTGGTGCGCCGCCGTTCCGTCTCCTCCAGCGCGCGGCGCAGGCTGTTGGTCATGGTGTCGGCGTACAGGATCACCCGCCCGTCGATGTTGCGCGCGGCGCGGCCGATGGTCTGGATCAGGCTGGTTTCGGAGCGCAGGAAACCTTCCTTGTCGGCATCCAGGATCGCCACCAGCCGGCATTCGGGAATATCCAGCCCCTCGCGCAGCAGGTTGATGCCCACCAGCACATCGAACACCCCAAGGCGCAGGTCGCGGATGATCTCGATGCGCTCCAGCGTGTCGATGTCGGAGTGCA
>JAFEFJ010000408.1 GCA_018240635.1 Pseudomonadota bacterium
GCCCCGTGCGGGTGGTGCGGGACCTGTCGAACACGCTGGAGTTCGGCTACGCCAAGCCGATCTAGGGCGTGGTGGCGATGGACGCCGCCGCCGCCGCGTCCGCCGTGCCGGCGCTGGCCGAGGTACTGCGCGCCTGCGTGCTGGGCGGCGCGTCGGTGTCGTTCATGCCGCCGTTCCCGATCGAGGAGGCGCGCGCCTTCTGGCGGCGGATGGCGAAGCAGGTGGCGATGGGCGAGCGCATCCTGCTGGGCGCCTACGCCGACGGCGCGCTGGTGGGCACCGTGACCGTCGATCTGGGGCTGCCGCCGAACCAGCCGCATCACGGCGCGGTGCAGAAGCTGCTGGTGCATCCGCACGGGCGGCGGCGGGGGCTGGCGCGCGCGCTGATGCGCCGCGCCGAGCAGGAGGCGCTGGCCGCCGGGCGGACGCTGCTGACGCTGGACACCGCGCGCGGCTCCGCCGCCGAGGCGCTGTACCGCGACGAGAACTGGACCGAAGTGGGCGTGATCCCGCATTTCGCGATGAACCCGGACGGGTCGTGGTGCGACACGGTGATCTTCTACAAGCACCTGGCATCCTGAGCCGCCCGCCCGCTCACGCAGATATTGCGGGCGGCGCGAGCGAAACGATGGCATGACGCGGCGCAGCCGGAGGCCGCGCGCCGCCGGCCTACGCAAAAGAAACGGAGGAAACCGCATGCCGGACGCCGCGCGCGCGTGGCCGAAGAAGACGCGCGACCTGCACAACCACCATTTCGACAGCACCGTCTGGAACGATTTCGCCTTCCGCGACGACGACATCGTGGTGGCGACCTACGGCAAATCCGGCACCACCTGGACGCAGCAGATCATCGCCCAGCTTCTGTTCGAGAACGCGGACGAGATGCCGGTGGCGGAGATGTCGCCCTGGCTCGACCTGCGGCTTCCGCCGGCGCCGGTGAAGCTGGCGGCGCTGGAGGCGCAGACGCACCGGCGCTTCATCAAGACGCATCTGCCGGTCGATGCGCTGGTGTATTCGCCGCGCGCCAAATACCTGTATGTCGGGCGCGACGGGCGCGACATCGTCTGGAGCCTGTACAATCACCACGCCAACGCGAACCGGCTGTGGTACGAGGCGCTGAACGACACGCCCGGCCGCGTCGGCCCGCCCATCGCGCCGCCGCCGGCGGACATCCGGCAATACTTCCTCGAATGGCTGGACGGCGACGGTTATCCGTTCTGGCCGTTCTGGGAGAATGTCGGAAGCTGGTGGGCGATCCGCGGCCTGCCGAACCTGATGCTGGTGCATTTCGACGAGCTGAAGCGCG
The DNA here is from genome assembly GCA_018240635.1 of Pseudomonadota bacterium. GTDB lineage: Bacteria > Pseudomonadota > Alphaproteobacteria > Acetobacterales > Acetobacteraceae > JAFEFJ01. Next base: position 1,307 of record JAFEFJ010000408.1, read on the forward strand.
ACCTGCCCGGCGCGATGCGGCGGATCGCCGCGTTCCTGGACGTGCCCGTGGACGAGGCGCGGTTCCCGACCCAGGTGGCGCATTGCTCGTTCGACTGGATGAAGCAACACGCCGCGCGATCCACGCCGCTGGGCGGCGTGTTCTGGGACGGCGGGGCGGAGACCTTCATCCACAAGGGGCAGAACGGCCGCTGGCGCGAGGTGCTGACGGCGGAGGATTGCCGGCGCTACGAGGCGATGGCGGAGGCGCGCCTGGGCGCGGACTGCGCGGCGTGGCTGCGGGGCGGGCCGCAGGCCCAGGGGTAGGAGCGCGGCAGGGGGCGGGCCGGCGGACTTCCCCGGCCCACAGGCGAACCCACTGGCGAACCCACGGGCGAACCCACGGGCGGCCCCACGGGCGAACCCGGTTCGGTCTCGCCGCCGGCGGGAAGATTGCGCTGGACACGCAACGGGCGGTTGTTCTATATTTGTTCCATGTTGTCCGACCCGCTTTCCCCCGCCGCAATCCGGTCGTTGCTGGCATCCCCTGACCGGGATGCTTCGGCGTGCGCGCGGCCGGGGAAGGGCGCGGCGGGCCGGACCGGCGGCACAATCTGCGTCGCGGCCTTCGTCGTGCTGACGGCCGCCGTTCTGCTTTCGGTGGTGTGTGTGTGGTTCGCGCTGCTGCCCAAGCAGGACCGGCGTCGGCGGGAGGCGTTGCCCGCGCTGCGCGGACTTTGCGAGATCTGCACCGAGCTTGCCTATGCGGTGAACGCGCCGACCGGCCGCGCCGTCGAGGCGTTGCTGCCGTCGCTGGATCGCTTGTTCGGCGTGGGGACGGGGGCGCGGGAAGCGGTTGCGGCGTCAGCGATGATGCTGGGCGTCGCCCGTCCGAGTCGCAGGCCGCCCGCCGCTGGTGTTGCGGCGCGGCCGGAGCGTTTCGCCGCTGCCGGCAGCCGCGTCGAGGATGCGGGCGCCGCGCCGTGGGGCTGGTTCGAAAGAAGTGCGGTTTCCCACCCTGTATTATTGCGCGCTTAATGTTTCGATATAGCAACTATTGGCCTTTTGGGCGGATGCGGGCGATGGCCTCATCATCCCATCGCTGCGCGCCTTCACCCCCCCACGCCGTACGCCGCGAGGCCCTCCCTCTCCCGCGGTGCGGGAGAGGGGCTGAACGCTTTG
>JAFEFJ010000409.1 GCA_018240635.1 Pseudomonadota bacterium
TGCTGTTGATCGCGTCCAGCACGCGCTGGCGGCGGCGGAACGGGTCGATGGCGGCAAGCTCGTCCGTGCCGATCGGCGCGCCCATCGCGACCGTCAGGCGGCTCATGCGGTAGGGCAGGTGGAACTTGTGGCCGAGCGAGCGCGCGGGCAGGCCGCCCGAGATGCGGACCGGCACCACCGGATGCCCGAGCCGAAGCGTGACGGCCATCAGGTCCTTCGACATGGTGGCGACCGGCTGCGCCTCGTGCAGTTCGCGCCAGGCGCCGACATGCACGAGCAGCGAGCGGCCTTTCAGACGCTCGGGCAGGCCGAGCAGGAATTCGCGCGCGCGGTCGCGCTCGTGCGGCACCGCCACCACCTCGATCGCGCCCGCCGCCGCATGGCCCGCGCGGTGCAGGCGTTCGGCAAGCAGCGTGCAGTGCTCGCCGTAATCGTTGTCGAACAGGCCGGGATGCGTGACCACCAGAAGCGGCAGGCCCGTGACGGCGTAATGCAGGAAGGAGATCAGGAAGGATTCGTAGCTGGTCTGATGGTTCGCGTAGTAGCAGGCGGGCTCGTGCGCGAAGCGCAGCGCCGAGCCCGCGTGATCGAGCAGGTGGTCGATCGGCGCGAGCGCGAGATCAGCGACGAGGCCGAAGCCCGGCAGCCGCGCGCGCAGGGCGGCGCGCAGGCCGGCGGGCGATTCGGCGCGGGGCGCCGCGACTTCCGGCGCATGGGCAGGCGGCGGCGCGGCGAGCGGGCGCGCGGAGGCGGGTCTTAAACCGTCTGACAGCATCTACCAGAAATGGCAGGCCGCGCGGCATCTGTCGCGTGACCGTTCGGTGACGCGAACGGGATCAGGCGTTCTGCGTCTTGGCGATGCGGATGAGGGAGAAATGGCCGAGCGGCGGGATCGGATCGCGGCGCACGAGGCGCACCGCGCCTGCGCCGTCGATCCAGCGCAGATAGCGGTCCCAGGAAAATTCGGTGCGGAAGCCGAGGCGCGAGGTGACCGGCATCAGCATCGCCTCGATCGCGCCGCGCATCCCCTTCTCCGCGCCGACGCGGCTGGTGATGACGATCTCGCCGCCCGGCCGCAGCACGCGGGCGAATTCGTCGAGCGCGCGCTCGGGGTTCGGCACGGCGGTGACGACGTATTGCGCGACCACCACATCGAAGGCGCTGTCCGGGAAGGCGAGGTTCTCGGCGTCCATCACCGCGAGCCCCACGACCTGGCGCAGCCCCATGCGCTCGACGCGCTCGCGCGCCTTGTCCAGCATGGGCGCGGAGATGTCGATGCCGACGACGGAACTGCCGGGCGCGTAGCCGGGCAGCGACAGGCCGGTGCCGACGCCCACTTCCAGGATGCGCTTGCCGGTCTGCTCGGCGGCGGCGATGGCAAGGCGGCGGCCGGTGCGGAACACCGGGCCGAACACCAGATCGTAGACCGGCGCCCAGCGGCCGTAGGCGTTGACGACGGTCTCGCGGTCCATCTCGGGCGTCACGGCGGGCTCCCTTCAGGCGATCAAACCGCGGGACGCTGCCATAGCGCGCGCGTCGGAACCAGAGGGTGTTGTCACGGGTTTGTAATATTGAATGGCGCAGACCGTGTATGTCTGGCCGTTGCATGAAGGGAGTTGAGGCGTGGTCACGATCTACGGCATCAGGAACTGCGACACGATGAAGAAGGCGCGCGCGTGGCTGGACGCGCAGGGCGTCGGATATGCGTTCCACGACTACAAGGAGAAGGGCATCGACGCCGCGCGGCTGCGCCGCTGGGCGGGGGCGGTGGGGTGGGAGACGCTGCTGAACCGCGCGGGCACCACGTTCCGCAAGCTGCCGGAAGTGGAGCGCGCGGAAATGAACGAGGCGAAGGCGATCGCGCTGATGCTGGCGCAGCCGTCGATGATCAAGCGCCCGGTGCTGGAGGGTGCGGGCGCGCTGCTGGTGGGCTTCAAGCCCGACATCTACGCCGACGCGCTGGCGAAGCGATGAGCCGCATCCGCGTGGGCGTCGGTGGCTGGACCTACGAGCCCTGGCGCGGCACGTTCTATCCCGATGGGCTGAAGCACGCGCGGGAGTTGGAATACGCGAGCCGGAAGCTGACCACCATCGAGGTCAACGGCACGTATTACGGCGCGCAGAAGCCCGAGACCTTCGCCAAGTGGCACGACGAGACGCCCGACGATTTCGTCTTCGCGCTGAAGGCGCCGCGCTACGCCACCAACCGCCGCGTGCTGGCCGAGGCGGGGCCGGCGATCGAGAAGTTCGTCAATGGCGGGCTGCTGGAGCTGAAGGACAAGCTCGGGCCGATCAACTGGCAGTTCATGCCGACGAAGCAGTTCGATCCCGAGGATTTCGCGGCGTTCCTCACGCTGCTGCCGCGCGAGGCCGGCGGTCGCACGCTGCGTCATGCGGTGGAGGTGCGGCACGAAAGTTTCGCCTGCGCCGAATTCGTCGCGCTGGCGC
>JAFEFJ010000040.1 GCA_018240635.1 Pseudomonadota bacterium
AATTACCGCATCTCGTTGATGTTCACCTAGGACCGGAATTTCGACTAAGCGTTGCACTGCGGGAGAGCCATAACCACCCAGCGCAAATGCGGCAGCTTTGGGGTGTGCCTCGGTTACTCGAACGTTCTGGAATCGTTCGCGCAATCTGGCAACGAACATCACGCCCTGCACGAGAGCCGCGCCCTTCAATGAGTTCGCAGTCTGTACCGTTCCTGCACTGATTTTGTAGGTCTTTCGTATCCACTGATCCGCCTTGCGGTCGCTGGAGCGACCCGACGACCACCAAAGGGGTGCGTCGACACCTACGCCCAACGGTTCAACCGAAATCAGCGAAACAGCTTCGTCGGCGCATGAGACAAGATGCGTGATAATCGCACCATTTGGTGCCACGAAAGCTAGACCAAAGTTGTTCGCTCCCCCTGGATCGACACCGACCCACATCCGCCCATTGGTCACTCCGGACCTACTCCCACTCAATCGTCCCAGGCGGCTTGCTCGTGATATCGTACGTCACCCGATTGATCCCCCGAACCTCGTTCACGATCCGGTTCGAAACCCGCGTCAGGAACGCCATCTCGAACGGGTACACGTCCGCCGTCATGCCGTCCGTGCTCGTCACCGCGCGCAGCGCGCAGGCCACGTCGTAGGTCCGCCCGTCGCCCATCACGCCCACGCTGCGCACCGGCAGCAGCACCGCGAACGCCTGCCAGATCGCGTCGTACAGGCCGGCCGCGCGAATCTCCTCCAAATAGATCGCATCCGCCCGGCGCAGCAGATCGAGCTTCTCGCGCGTGATCGCGCCGGGGATGCGGATCGCAAGGCCCGGGCCGGGGAACGGGTGCCGCCCAACGATCGCCTCGGGGATGCCCAGCGTGCGGCCCAGCGCGCGGACCTCGTCCTTGAACAGCTCGCGCAGCGGCTCGACCAGTTTCATCCGCATCCGTTCCGGCAGGCCGCCCACGTTGTGGTGCGACTTGATCGTCACGCTCGGCCCGCCGGTCACCGTCGTGCTCTCGATCACGTCCGGATACAGCGTGCCCTGCGCCAGGAAGTCGGCGCCGCCCAGCTTCGCCGCCTCCTCCTCGAACACCTCGATGAACAGCCGGCCGATCGTCTTGCGCTTCGTCTCGGGATCGGTCACGCCGTCCAGCGCGCCGATGAACAACTCGCTCGCGTCGCGGTGCACCAGCTTGATGTTGAAGCGGTCGCGGAACGTGCTCACCACCTCGTCGGCCTCGCCCGCGCGCAGCAAGCCGTGATCGACGAAGATGCAGGTCAGCTGATCGCCGATCGCCTCGTGGATCAGCACCGCGGCCACCGAGGAATCGACGCCCCCCGACAGCCCGCAGATCACCCGCCCGCCGCCCACCTGCGCGCGGATACGGCCGATCTCGGCGTCGCGGAAGCCCGCCATCGTCCAGTCGCCGCGCAGGCCCACGACGCCGTGGGTGAAGTTCCGCAGAAGCTGCGCGCCGTGCGGCGTGTGGACCACCTCGGGGTGGAACATCAGCCCGTAATAGTGCCGCGCATCGTCGGCGATCACCGCGAAGGGCGCGCCCTCGCTGGTGCCCACCACACGGAAGCCGGGCGGCAGGCGCGTCACGCGGTCGCCGTGGCTCATCCACACCGTCTCGCGCGCGCCCACCGGCCAGACGCCGTGGAACAGCGCGCAATCGTCGCGCACGTCCAGCACGGCGCGGCCGAATTCGCGGTGATCGGATCCCTGCACCTCGCCGCCGAGCGCCACGCACATCGCCTGCTGGCCGTAGCAGATGCCAAGCACCGGCACGCCCGCCTCGAACACCGCGTCGGGGGCGCGCGGGGCGCCTTCCTCGTTCACCGATGCCGGGCCGCCCGACAGGATGATGCCGCGCGGGCGCCAGGCGCGGATGCGCGCTGGGTCGGCGTCGAACGGCCAGATTTCGCAGAACACGCCGCTTTCGCGTAGCCGGCGCGCGATCAACTGCGTCACCTGGCTGCCGAAATCCAGGATCAGGATGCGCTCGTCCGTCAGGGACGCGGGCAGCGAGGGGGCGGAGGGATCAGGCATAGAATCGGGCATGGAAACCACCAAACGCCATGATCCGCCGCCTTGCAGCAGAACGGGGCGGGGAAGGCAAGCAGCTTCCCCGCCGGTCAGCCTCCCGCCCCACGCTTCCGCATGGCCGCTACTGCATGTTGATGACGACCGCGTCCCCGCCCAGGCTCAGCATCAGGCCCTCGCGCTTGGCCTTCAGGTGCAGGATCACGCCCTTCTCGTTCTGCATCCACAGGTCGCCGCCGCTGGCGTTGCCCACGGCGAAGCCGTAGCGCCCCTGCGCGTAGGCGCCCGGAAAGTCATAGACGTTGTTCAGCTTGTAGACCTCGCCATAGGCGTCGATGGTCGAAACGCCGATGCCGCCCACGCCGAGCCCGCCCACGGTGAAGGGATATTCGCGGCCGCGGAAGAACAGCGTGCCGTGCCCGCCGCCGCCGCTGCCGATATAGGCGACCTGCACCTCCCGCATGTCCACGGTGCCGGAAACCGGCAGCCCGGCCACCGCCTCCGGCCCGATCTTCACCGAGCTTTGGCAGGCGGCGAGCGCGACCAGCGCGGCGGCCAGCGTCAGGAAACGCCTCCCAGGGAACCGACTCATGGGGTGGGCACCACGCGGTAGTACATGCCGTTCGCTCCGTAGAAGGGACTGAACCAGGTGGCGCCGCAGTGGTAGTAGGCGACGCCGGCCACCGGGCTGTAGGCACAGCCCGGCGGAAGGGTGGGAGTGATGTCGTTCATCGCATAGGCCGGCGGGGCCGGAGGCGGCGGCGGGGCGGATGCCGCCCCCGCGGCCACGCCCGCGGCATAGGCGTTGGCGGTCGAGGCGCTCGTTGCCGCCGCGCCGAGCGCCGCGCCCGCCGCCATGCCGGTCACGCCCGCCGCCACCGCCGCGCCCGCGCCCCAGCCGCCGCAGTTGTAGCAGCCGGTGCTGTAGCTGTTCACCACGGTGGGCGGGTGATAGCCGTAGTAGTAGCTGCCGCCGTAATGATCGTAGCCGCCCGCCGCCACCGCGCCGTTCGCCGTGGTCGCGTGCCATGTGCCGTCGCCGCCCGCCGCGCTGCCGCCATAGGCGCTGTTGGCGTGCCACGACCCGCCGCCGCCCGAGGCCGTGCCGCCCTCGGCGCCCGTCGCGTGCCAGGACCCGTTGCCGCCGGATGCCGTGCCGCCGCGATAGGTCGTCCCGCTCCAGGAGCCACCGCCGCCCGATGCGCTGCCGCCCCGGTAGCCGTGCGCGCTCCAGGACCCGTCGCCTCCGGACGCGGTGCCGCGCATCCCGTGATAGTCCCAGGACTGCCGGTCGCCGCTCCAGGCGCCGCCGCGGATGAACGCCGCCGCGTCGCGCAGCGGCAGCACCGCGGCCGCGCCCACGGCCAGCCCGAACGCGGCGACGGAGAGGCGGGAACGGCTTGTCATGGCTTCTGCCCCTGTTGCTGTCCTTGCGGCGCCCCTTGTTGCGGCGAAGGGAAGTGCGGCAGCGTATCGGGCGGCGCGCCGAAGCGCATCCGCGGCGCCTTCGCCGCGCGGGCCGAGGTGAAGGCGCCGGGCGGCGCCGCCGCGTCCAGCTTCCAGTTTCGGAACACCACCAGGTGCCGGTAGTTGCCGGGCTCGTCGAAATACGTCGCGCGCACCATACGCGGCAGGTGATCCGCCGCGCCGATCCAGATCTGCGCCTGCACCGCGTCGTTCGCCACCACCACGATGTCGGTCGTGGTGCCGCCGACGATGCGCGACTGGCCCATGTAGAACGCCACCTTCATCTGGCCGGACAGCACCTTGTAGGGGTCCGCCACGATCAGGTCGGTGAACGGGAAGTAGATGGCCGCCACGTCGTAGGCGGCCTTCAGCATCTCGTCGATGGTGGGCGGCGCTTCCGCCACCGCGACCAGGTTCTCCTTCGGCGCGTAGGCCATCACCGTCTTGCCGTCGTAATAGAACTCCGACGGCGGCCCGTCGCCGGGCGAAATCACCCGCAGCTTGTTCGGCCGCTTCAACAGCACCTGGTATTCCGACAGGTAGGCCAGCGGCTGGCCGGTGCGCGCCGGGCTCTCGTAGGTCGCCACCGCATCGAAGCTCATGGACGTGGCGGCCGAAAGCTTGTCGCTCGCCGCCTTCAGGATCTCCAGTGCCTTCGGCTCCAGGCCGAACTTGAGCCCGAGATCGAGCTGCGGCGGCTTGGGCGGCCTCGGCGCCGTCTCCGGAGAAGCCGCAGGGGGCGCGGCGGAGGGCGAAGTCTGGGCCGCCGCGCCCGCGGCGACGGCAACCGCCAACACCGCCGCCAGGACGGCTGGTCTCATCGCTTTCGGCATTCGGCGTTCCCCCGCGACTCTCGAAACCGTGACCCCCTCGGCATAGGCGATTCAGCGCCCTGGCCGCTATGCAAAATCAGCCATCCGCCGCCCGCCCCTCGCACCTGTCCGCCCCGGCGCCCGCGTGTGAGACTGCCGGGCTGCGTGCCCCGCCGGAGACCGCCATGACCGCCCCCCCGTCCGCCGCCTCGCTCCCCGTTGCCCCCCTTTCCGACGTCCTCGCCGAGGTAGACTCGGCCCTGCCCGCCGCGCTGGACCGGCTGTTCGCCCTGCTGCGCATCCCCAGCGTCAGCGCGCAGCCCGCGCATGCCGCCGATTGCGTGCGCGCCGCCGAATGGTGCCGCGACGATCTGCGAAGCCTCGGCTTCTCCGCCGCGCTGCGCCCGGTCGAAGGCGGCCCGCCCGCCGTGGTCGGCCATCTCGACGCGCCGCCCGGCCACACCGGCCCGCATATCCTGTTCTACGGCCATTACGACGTGCAGCCCGCCGAGCCGTTCGACCTGTGGACCAGCCCGCCCTTCGATCCGCAACTGATCGACGGACCGCGCGGCAAGCGCATCGTCGCGCGCGGCGCGGTGGACGACAAAGGCCAGGCGATGATGTTCCTGGAAGCGATGCGCGCCTGGAAGCGCGTCACCGGAACGATCCCCGCCCGCGTCACCGTGCTGCTGGAAGGCGAGGAGGAAGTCGGCAGCCCGCATCTCGATCCGTTCCTGCGCGCCCACCGCGCCGACCTCGCCGCCGACATCGCGCTGATCTCGGACACCGGCATGTGGGACATCGACACGCCCGCGCTCACCACCCGCCTGCGCGGCATGGCCTACACCGAGGTTCTGCTGCACGGCGCGGCGCGCGACCTGCATTCCGGCATGTACGGCGGCAGCGCGCTGAACGCGGTGAACGCGCTCACGCGCATCCTGGGCGGCCTGCACGACGAGGACGGCCGCGTGCAGGTGCCGGGCTTCTACGACAACGTGCGCGACGTGCCGGAGGCGCTGGCCACCGAATGGCAGGCGCTCGGCTTCGACGAAAAGGCCTACCTCGCCGATATCGGCCTCGCCGTGCCGGTCGGCGAGCGCGGCGTGCCCGCGCTGCAACGCCTGTGGTCGCGCCCCACCGCCGACATCAACGGCATCTGGGGCGGCTACGCGGGCGCCGGCGCCAAGACCGTCATCGCGGCCGAGGCGGGCGCGAAGGTCTCGTTCCGCCTCGTCCCCGGCCAGGACCCGGCACGCATCATCGACGGCTTCCGCCGCTTCGTGGAGGAACGCCTGCCGCAGGGCGCGCGGTCCGAGGTGCGCGCGCTCGCCTCCTCCCCGGCCATCGTGGTGTCGGAGGATTCCCGCTTCGTCCGCGCGGGGCTCGCGGCGCTCGCGGACGAATTCGGCAAGCCCGCGAAACTGATCGGCTGTGGCGCCTCGATCCCGGTGGTGGAATCGCTCAAGCGCGAACTCGGCATCGACAGCCTGCTGATGGGCTTCGGCCTGGACGACGACCAGCCGCACAGCCCGAACGAGAAATTCGAACTCGCCTGCTTCCACCACGGCATCCGCTCCCACGCGCGGCTGCTGGCGAAGCTGGCGGGAGAATGAGTCATGACCGTCATCGCGAGCCGCGCAGCGGCGTGGCGATCCAGGGCAACCGCTTCGGCCTGTGCGCCCGGCCCCTGGATCGCCACGCCGCCGGGCGGCGGCTCGCGATGACGAAGGAGACGTGATGCCCCGCCTGAGCTTCATCCTCGAATCCTCCCTCAACGTCGAGGACACCGAGCGGTCCGCCGCCTTCTACGCGCGCGTCTTCGGCTTCGAGCGCCTGCACACCGACCACCACATGATCGCCGTCGGCGTGCCCGGCGAGCAGGTGCTGCTGCTGTTCCGCAACGGCGCGATGGCGCAGTCCGTGCCCGCGCCGGGCGGCGGCTTCATCCCGCCGCACGACGCGCGGGGGCAGACTCATCTCTGCTTCGCCATCCCCTTCGCCGAGGTGGACGCCTGGGAGCGCCACCTCGCCGACCAGGGCATCGAGATCGAAAGCCGCGTGCATTGGCCGGCGGGCGGCACCAGCCTCTATTTCCGCGACCCGGACGGCCATTCGCTGGAAGTCGCCACACCGGGGCTCTGGCCGAACCGTTGATCCGACCCGTCCCGTGAACACGCAGGGATGGGCCGCCTGGCTCGGCCGCATCGCGCTCGGCGCGGTGTTGGCGATGGTCGCGGCCGCGGCGGCGATGCCGTGGCTCGTGCCGGGCGACGCCGCGGCCGCGCGGCGCATCGCCGCCGCCGCGATCTTCGCGGCCAGCTACCTCGCGCTTGCCATCGGCCGCGTCCCCGGCCTCGCCATCGACCGCGCGGGCATCGCGCTCGTCGGCGCCTGCCTGATGGTGGGCGCGGGCGCGCTGCCGCTCGATGCCGCCTACAAGGCGATCGACCTCGACACGATCACGCTCCTGCTGGGGATGATGATCGTCGTCGCGTCGCTCCGCCTGTCGGGCTTCTTCGCGCTGGCGAACGATTTCGTCATGCGCCGCGTCCACGGCCCGGTGACGCTGCTCGCCGCCGTTGCCGCTGTTTCAGGCGTGTTCTCGGCCTTCCTGGTCAACGACGCGATCTGCCTCGTGCTCGCGCCGCTGATCGTGGACCTCACGCTCGCGCTGAAGCGCAAGCCCGCGCCGTATCTGCTGGCCGTCGCGATGGCGTCGAACGTCGGCTCGGTCGCGACGCTGACGGGCAATCCGCAGAACATCATGATCGGCAGCTTCTCGCGCATCCCCTACGCGCAGTTCGCCGCATCGCTCACGCCGGTTGCGCTCGCCGGCCTGGTCATGACCGTGGGCCTGATCTGGCTGCTGCACCGGCGCGATCTCGGCCACCGCCCCGCCTCCCTGCCACGTTCCGAGCGCGCGCCGCGCAGCAACAGCGCCCTCGTGGCCCGCGCGCTTCTGGGCACGGTCGGCATGATCGCGCTGTTCTTCGCCGGCCAGCCGCCCGCCAAGGCGGCGATCCTGGTGGGCGGCCTGCTGTTGCTCACGCGCCGGGTGCGCAGCGCGCGCGTCTATGCCGAGATCGACTGGTCGCTGCTGCTGATGTTCGCGGGCCTGTTCATCGTGGTCGCGGGCGCGCAGGCGCAGTTGCTCACCCCCGCCATGATCGCCGCCGTCGGCCGCTTCGGCCTCGACGATCCCGCAAGACTCGCGGGGCTGACGGCGGTGCTGTCGAACCTGGTCAGCAACGTCCCCGCCGTGCTGCTGCTGGAGCCCTTCGTCCGCCCGCTGCATGACCAGGCGTTGGCCTGGAAGCTGGTCGCGATGGCCTCCACGCTCGCCGGCAACTTCACTGTGCTCGGCTCCATCGCCAACCTGATCGTGGTCGAGCAGGCCGCCAAGCGCGGCGTCGAAATCAGCTTCTGGACCTATTTCCGCGTCGGCGCCCCGCTGACCGTGCTCAGCATCGTCGCCGGCACGCTCTGGCTCGCGCGATAGGCAGGAACGCAGGTTTCACGCCGCGGCGGGGCGGGCTAGAAGGGGCGGTCCCCGCCCCCTCAGCGAGCCGCGCGTGACCGCTGCCGACCTCCTCGCCGCCGCCGCCGAGCCCGTTGCTCAGGCCGTCGCGCGCCGCATTCCGGGCGCGGTCCTCGGCGTCGTCACCGCCGGCGGCGACCGCGCCGCCGCCGCCTTCGGCCTCGCGCAGCGCGAACCCCTCCCCGCGCCGATGACGCGCGGCACCTGGTTCGACCTTGCCTCGCTGACCAAGGTGCTGTTCACGCTCCCCGCGATCATGCGGCTCGCGCAACAGGGCCGCATCAGGCTCGACGATCCGCTCACCGCCGCGATCCCAGACCTGCGGCAATACGACACGCAGGCGGCCGAGCGGCGCCTCACGTTCCGCCAATGCCTCGCGCACGCAACGCACCTGCCGGCGGTGGAGCCGCTCTACACCTACGGGCAGGACCCGGCGACGCTGCGCGCCTTCGTCCTGCAACGGGTGTGGCAGCCCGGCCCGCCGGTCTATTCCGACATCAACTTCATCCTGCTCGGCATCGCGATCGAGCGCCTGACCGGCGCCCTCGTGAACGCGCAGCCCGTGCCTGCAGGTTTCTCCTGGCGTCCCGATCCGCAAGTCACGGCCGCTACGGAACATTGCACCTGGCGCGGGCGCGTGATGCGCGGCGAGGTGCACGATGAGAACGCCTACGCCCTCGGCGGCGCGGCAGGCCACGCCGGCCTGTTCGGCACCATCGACGGCGTGCTTGACGCGGCACTTGAGTGGCTCCGCAACGCCGAGCCCTGGATGGACGAAGCCCGTGCCCGCCACTCCGCCACGCGCGCGCTCGGCTGGCAGGCGAAGCACCCGGACTGGCCCGGCGGCGATCTCTGCTCGGATGAAACCATCGGCCACACCGGCTTCACCGGCAACGGACTCTGGATCGACCCCGTGCGCGGCGTGTCCTGGGCGCTGCTGACCAACCGCGTCCACCCCACCCGCCACGCCGACACCGGCATCGTCGCCCTGCGGCGGGAGGTGGGGGATCGCGTGAGCGAGGCGGCGTCGTGATGGTTCGCCCCGTCACCGTCATGGCCCGGCTTGTCCGGGCCATCCACGTCTTCCTTACGTCCCCCAGGAAACGACGTGGATGGCCTGCCTTCGCGGGCCATGACGGCGTAGTACTCGCGGCCCTCCTCCTTGCCCTCCCCGCCCACGCCGCATCCCCCCAGGACCTGCTGCGCGCCTATCCGGGCCAGTTCGCCGGTTTCGACGGCAACGACCTGATCTGGCGCGACGGCACACGCATGCCGCTCGGCGCGGACGACGCCGCCGCGCCGTTCGAGGACCAGGTTCGCCACGGCTCCATCCGCGACCAGCTCCGCCTCGCCTATCCCGCCACCCTGCCCGTCGGCACGCCGCCCGAGGACGATCCGGGCCGCATCCGCAACAAGGCGTTCTTCGACAAGATGTACGGGGACTGCCATGCGGGCGAGGTGACGCCGCACCTGGTCTCCGTCACATGGCTGCCCAGCCAATGGGGCCACGCGGTCCGCATCACCTCGGTCAACAACGTGGACCGCCACCTCGCCGCGATCTCGCGCGAACTGGATGCGCTGGGGCCTGAGTACCGCAAATACCTCGTCCCGCTCGGCGGCACCTATGCCTGCCGCACGGTGGCCGACAACGGCACGCCCAGCATGCACGGCTGGGGCGCGGCCATCGACATCAACACCGCCTTCTCCGACTACTGGCTATGGCGGCGCGGCGGCGGCTACGCGAACCGCGAACCCGCCGCGATCGTCGCGATCTTCGAGCGCCACGGCTTCATCTGGGGCGGCCGCTGGTCGCACTACGACACGATGCACTTCGAATACCGCCCCGAACTCCTCCCCGGCTTCGACCCCACGGCCGACGAACCGCTGGAAGAGGCCAGGGCGCCCAAGCCGAATTAGCCGTCTTTGCGCCCGCGCCCCGCCTGACCGACACTGGCGCAAGCACGCATCAGGACCCGCCCCATGGAACCCACGGCCGATCTGTTCGAGATCATGCGCACCACGCGCTCGATGCGCCGGCTGAAGCCCGATCCGGTGCCCGAGGACCTGATCGCGCGGATCCTGGAAGCCGGCACCTGCGCGGCCAGTGGCGGCAACAGCCAGAACTGGCGCTTCCTGCTGATCCGCGACGCCGCGGTGAAAGCCGCCGCCGCCGTGTGGTGGCGCAAGGCGTGGGACGAAACCGCCGGACCGCGCTACCGGGCAGGCGGCCCGCCGCCGGGGATGGACGGCGACAAGTTCGCCCGCCTGCTCGATGCCGTGGACCATCTGGCCGCGCACATCCACGAGGCGCCCATCTGGATCGTGCCCTGCTGGGCCGGCCCGCGCGGCTCCGGCGCCTCGATCTACCCCGCGGTGCAGAACATGCTCCTTGCCGCCCGCGCGCTGGGCCTCGGCGCCACGCTCACGACCGTGTACCTGATGCACGAAAAGGAAGCCGAAGCCGCGATGGGAATCGCGGACGGCTTCCACTCCTACGCCATCCTCCCGATCGGCTGGCCGCGAGGAAAATTCGGCCCCGTCCGCCGCGCGCCCCTGTCGGAGGTGGTGTTCGACGGCGCGTGGGGCACGCCCTGGAGCACGGAGAAAACGTAGGGCGCATAAGCGAAGCGTCATGCGCCGAAGCGCGCCCCGCGAAGATGGCGGATGGCGCTCCGCTTATCCGCCCTACGCCCTACGCCCCCGGCTTCTTCCCCGCCGCCAGGCGCGCCTCGATCTCGTCCAGCACCGGCATCAGGTCGGCGATGCTGTCGATCACGAAATCCGCGCCTGCCGCGCGCATCTCGGCGCCGGCGCGGGCGCGGATCGCGGCCTTCTCGGCCTCGGGCACCTTCGCCAGTTCCTGCGCCGAATACCCCGCGATGTTGCCGGTCAGCGCCAGCCCCACCGTCCAGGTGCCCGCGTTGACGCCTTCGCCGATGCCGGGCGGCGTGTCGTCCACCTTCACCACCGTCTCGGCCGGCCACACGCCCATCGCGGCCATCGCGTGCCACATCATCAGCGGGCTCGGCCTTCCCGCCGGCAGGTCGCCCGCGCAGACCGTTACATCCGGAACATACCCGGCCTTCGCCGCGATCGGCGCCAGCACGCCCATGATCGGGCGCGTGTAGCCGGTGGTGGAGCCGATCTTCAGCCCGCGCGCGCGCATCGCCTGCACCGCGCCAAGCGCGCCGGGAATGAAGTCCGCGTGATCCTCGATCGCGGCGACGTTCATCGGCTCGAACACCTTGAAGATCGCGTCCACGTCGGCGTCCGAGAAATCGCGCCCGTGCTTCGCCCGCCACGCGGCGGCGACGGCGGGCGCGGTGCCCACGGCCTTGATGTGGTCCCACTTCGCCATGCCCATCGGGCCGCGCGCGTCGGCGATGCTGATCTTCACGCCGAACGCGCCGAAGGCGCGCACGAACGCCCCCATCGGCGCGCGGCTGCCGTGATCCATCACGGTGCCCGCCCAGTCCAGGACGACCGCTTTCAGCCTGTGCTGTTCGCTCATGTCGGAACTCCCTCGGCATGGGGCGGAGGCGCCTCGCCGGCAAGGCTCGCGAGGCATTCCTCGGCGATGGCGAAGCAGGTCGATGCGCCGGTGCCGCTGGTCACCAACGCAAGCCGCACGCCCGGCATCGGCGCCTCGATGAACGCGGTCTGCGGCCCGCTCGGATACCAGCCGAGCCAGCGCTCCAGCACTTCCGGCCGCGGCATGTCCAGCACCTCGGACAATTCCGACAGGATCAGGTCGTCCACCTCCCGCGGCTGGAACGGGTCCTGCGCGTCCGCGCCGTAATGGTGGCTGTCGCCCACCACCAATGATCCGTCCGCGCTCTGCACCGCGATCAGGTGGATGCCCGCCGCCAGCGCCGCCGCGCGCTCGCGTTCAAGCCGCGCGCGCAGCGCGGGCAGCGACGGCGCGACCTCGTAGCCCAGGTAGCGCACCAGCCCGAGGTCGCTCATCACGGCGGACGGCAGCCTCCCCGCCGGGGCGGCGACGCGCATCATGTGCAGCTTGCACAACGCGGCGCCGCGCCGTGCGATCACGTCGGGGAACAGTGTGTTCAGGTCGGTGCCCGGGCAGACCGCGATCATCGGAGCGGACAGCGTCCCGCGCGAGGTGTGCACGCGCCCGCTCTCCACCGCATGAACGGCGGTGTCGCGCATGAAGCGCACGCCCTGCGTCTCCAGCCAATGCGCCAGGCGGGGGATCGCCTCGCGGCTTTCCACGCGGATTTCGTGCGGGCTTTCCAGCGCGGCCAGCAGATCGCGGCGGAACGGCGGCGGCAGGCTCGCGCCCGCGCGCATCGTGCAGCCCGCGCCCATCGCGCTCGCCGCGAACTCCTCCAACACCGTCACCGCCTCGGGCCTGATCGCGCAGACCAGCAGGCCACGATGCAGAACGGGGATGTCCGCCGCCTTCGCCACCTCGGCCCACACGTCGCGCGAGCGCATGGCGCGCCGCCAGGTGACGCCTTCCTGCTGCCCGGTGACGGTGACGAAACCGAAATTCCGGACCGAGGCGCCCATCGCGCGCGGATCGCGGTCCACCACGACCGCGCGCAGCCCGCGCCGAAGCGCCACGAGCGCGTGCGCCAGCCCGATCACGCCCGCGCCCACGATGACGCAGTCGGCGGAGACTTCCGTGTTCATGGCCCGTGCGCGTAAATCATCGCGCATCCGAGGGCAACAAGGATCGGCACGTCGATGAACCGCAGCGAAGGCGACATCAATCTCACGCCCGGACGCGCCGCATGGCTCGCCGGCCATGTCGGGCCGGAGACGCGCGCGCTGCTGGACCGCGACGGCGCCGCCTTCCTGCACCAGGCGCTGTCCACGCCCTGCCTCAACGTGGTGGAGCGCGCGGAAGGCGTGTGGCTGACCGACGCCGAAGGCCGCCGCTTCATGGATTTCCATGGCAACTCCGTCCATCAGGTCGGCTGGGGCCATCCGCGCGTGATCGCGGCGATCACGCAGCAGATGGCGACGCTGCCGTTCAGCCCGCGCCGCTACGCGAACCGAGTCGCCATCGCCCTTGCCGAAAGACTCGGCGCGCTGGCGCCGTCACGCCCGCAGGGCGGGCTGACGAAGGTGCTGTTCGCGCCCGGCGGCACGTCGGCCATCGGCATGGCGCTGAAGCTCGCCCGCGCGGCGACCGGCCGGCACAAGACGGTGTCGATGTGGGACGCCTTCCACGGCGCCTCGCTCGATGCGATCTCGGTCGGCGGGGAGGCGATCTTCCGCCGCGACGCGGGGCCGCTGCTGCCGGGCACCGAGCACGTCCCGCCGCCCGCGCTCGCCGCGCGCTTCTTCGGCGAAGATGGGCGCGCGCACGAACGCCTCGCCGACTACATCGACTACGTGCTGGAAGTGCAGGGCGACGTCGCCGCCGTGGTGGCCGAGCCGGTGCGCTGGACAACGATCGAGGCGCCGCCTGCGGATTTCTGGCCGCGCGTGCGCGCAAGCTGCGACCGCCACGGCGCGCTGCTGATCTTCGACGAAATCCCGAGCGGCCTCGGACGCACCGGCACGATGTTCGCCTGCGAGCACTCGGGCTGCGCGCCCGACATGCTTGTGCTGGGCAAGGGATTGGGCGGCGGCATCATCCCGATCGCCGCGCTGCTGGCCCGCGCCGATCTCGACGTGATGGGCGGCGGCGCGCTCGGCCACTACACGCACGAGAAAAGCCCCGTCGGCTGCGCCGCCGCGATGGCGACGCTCGACGTGATCGAGCAGGAGGAGTTGCTCCCCCGCTCGCGCGCCCTGGGCGCAGCCGCCGTCGCGCGGCTGTCCGGCATCGCGCACCCCGCGATGCGCGGCGCGCGCGGCCTCGGGCTGTCGCTGGCGGTGGACGTTGCCGATGAAACCGTCGCCGACCGCCTGCTGTATGCGTGCCTGGAACGCGGCCTGAGCTTCAAGGTGGGCGCCGGCACGGTCCTCGTGCTCTGCCCGCCGCTCACGATCACCGAAAGCGAACTCGACCAGGCCCTGGGCATCGTGGAAGCGGCATTCGCCTCGCTCTGAAATCCCCTCTCCGCCCCCAGGGGCGGAGAGTGGAAAATAATCGCCGTCAAAGCGGCTTCAGAAGCGGCTCCACGCCCGGCGGCAACTGCACGCGGTCCACGTTCAGGATCATCGAGACCATGCTGTAATACCCGACCGCGCCCACCAGATCCATCACGCCGCGCTCGCCGAAGCGGTCCACCACGCGATTGAAGTTCTCGTCCGAAACTTCCGTCGTGTAGAGCAATTGGTGGCAGAAATCGTAGACGATAGCTTCGTCGTCCGTGATCGGGTCGGGGCGCTTGCCTTTCGCGACCGCGTCCGCGACCTCGGGCCGCATGCCCGCCTTCAGCCCCAGCTCGCGGTGCGCGTAGAACTCGTACTGCGCGTTCCAGCGCCGGCCCGCGAGGATGATCGCCAGCTCGTTCAGCGCCGCAGGGATGCTGCTGCCGTAGCGCACATAGGCGCCGACGCGCTGCACCAGGTCGCCCAGTTCCGGGCTGCGCATCAGCGCCTTGAACGGCCCGCGCAGCCCCGCCCCGCGCGGCCCGGACTGGATGTTCGCCACCATCGTCTTCTGCTCGGGCGTCATCTCGGCGTCCGACAGCGGCTTGAAGCGTTCCTCGGTCATCTCATCCCTCGTTCAGAAGATGCATCCTGCCTCACCCGTCATTGCGAGGCGCGCAGCGCCGTGGCAATCCAGGGCAGCCGCGCGGTGCCGGTGCCACGCCTCCTGGATTGCCACGCCGCCTGGCGGCGGCTCGCAATGACGAAAAACCCTACGACCCGCCGGGTCCGAAACAACTGAAACCGCCATCGACGATGATCTCGGTGCCGGTGATGAAATTCGCCTCGTCGGACACCAGGAACAGCGTCGCGTTCGCCACGTCCCAGCCGGTGCCCATCCGCCCCATCGGCACCTGGGAATTGCGCTTGGCGATCAGCGCCTCGGCGTCGTTGCCGGCGATCTGCCGCGCGAGGCGGTATTCCACCAGCGGCGTGTGCATCAGGCCGGGGATCACCGTGTTGCAGCGGATGCCCTGCTTCGCATAGGCGGCGGCGACGGATTTCGTCAGCCCGATCACCGCCGATTTGCTCGCGGTGTAGCCCACCTGCGGCCGCGCGCCGGAGACGCGGATGCCCGCGACGGATGCCGTGTTGACGATCGCGCCCTGGCTTTTGCCGATCCGCTCCTGCGCCAGCATCACCGGCACCACGTATTTGCAGCCCAGGAAGGCGGTCTTGGCGTTGAAGTCGATCTGCCGGTCCCAGGCTTCCTCGCTAAGCGTCTCGACCGAGCCGGGTTCCGATCCGCCGACATTGTTCACCAGGATGTCGATGCGCTTGAAACGATCCAGGCAGGCCTGGACCATCTCCTGCACACTGGCCGAATCGAGCATGTCGGTGCGGTGGACAGCGCATTTGCCGCCCTCGCCTTCGATGATGCCCGCGGTCTCGCGCGCCGCTGCCTCGTTGATGTCGAGCAGGAAGACGGAAGCGCCCTGCCGCGCCAGCAGCACCGCGGTCGCCTTGCCGTTGCCCCATCCGGGCCCCACCGACCCCGCCCCGCTGACGATCGCCACCCGTCCCGTCAGGTCATGCACCGCCGTATTCCCCCCCGTTCGTCCGCGCGTCAGTCTAGGCGGGCGGCGGCGGAAGGCAAAAACCCGGCGGCGCTCAATCCGCGTGATCGGCGACCGGCGCGGCGGCGGCGGGCTTCTTGCGGTTCTTCATGTATTCCTCGAACCGCTGGATCACCACGAAGAACGAGGGCACGAAGATCACCGCAAGGCAGGTGGACGCGATCATCCCGCTGAACACGGTCAGCCCCAGCGACACGCGGGACGCGGCGCCGGCGCCCGTCGCCGTCACCAGCGGCACCACGCCCAGGATGAAGGCGAAGGACGTCATCAAAATCGGGCGGAAGCGGATGCGCGCCGCGTTCACCGCCGCCTCCAGGATCGACTCGCCCTCGTGCCGGTGCTCGCGCGCCACCTCCACGATCAGGATCGCGTTCTTCGCCGACAGCGCGATCAGCAGCATCAGGCCGATCTGCGTATAGAGGTTGTTCGGCAGCCCCACCGCCGACAGCGCGATGGTCGGGCCCAGCAGCGACAGCGGCACCGCCAGGATCACCGCCAGCGGCGCGAGCCAGCTTTCGTACTGGCCGGCGAGGCACAGATACACCAGCAGGATCGCCAGCCCGAAGGCATAGTAGATCGAGTTGCCGACGACGGTTTCCTGATACGACATCGCCGTCCAGTCGGCGCCGGTGCCGGGCGGCAGCGTGGCCTTGGTGATCTGATTCACCAGGTCGATCGCCTGGCCCGAGCTGTAGCCCGGCGCGGGCGCGCCGATCACGGTCGCCGCCGGATACAGGTTGTACAGCGTCACCAGCGCGGGCCCCGTGGTGTTCTTCACCCGCACCAGCGTGCTCAGCGGCACCATCTGCCCTGTCTGGCTCTTCACGTACATGTTGTCGATGTCGGAAGGCTTCAGGCGGAAGTTCGAGTCGGCCTGCACATACACCTGGAAGGTGTGGCCGAAATTGTTGAACTGGTTGACGTAGGTCGAGCCGAGATAGGACGAAAGCGTGGCGAACACGTCGTTCACGCTCACCTGCAGCGTCTCGGCCTTCACGCGGTCGATCTCAAGCTCGATCTGCGGCGTGTCGGACCGGAACGTGGTCGCCACATGCGTCAGCGCGGACTGGCCGTTGGCGTTCGCCACCACCTGGTTGGTGATGCGCGACAGGCGGTTGAAGTCCACGTTGCCGTCGCGCAGCTCGATCATCAGGTTGAGCCCGCCGGCGTTGCCAATGCCCTGGATCGGCGGCGGGATCACCACCAGCCCCTGCGCGTCGGGCAGCTTGTCCAGCTCACCCTGGATGTGCATCAGGATCGAGCGCAGGTCCTGCCCCTTCTCCTTCCCGCGCACGCTCCAGTCCTTCAGGATCACGTAGTTCACGCCGGCGCTCGACAGCGTCGCGCTGTTGTCCAGCACCGAAATGCCGGAGATCTCCACCACCTTGTCCACGCCGGGGGTGGCGAGCGCGATCTTCGTCGCCTCCGCCATCGCGCGCTCCGTGCGGGGCAGCGAAGCGCCGTTCGGCAACTGCATCGCGATCAGGCAGTAGCCCTGGTCCTCGTTCGGCAGGAAGGCGGTCGGCAGCCGCCCGATGCCCCAGCCGCCGACGCCCGCCAGGATCAGCGCGATCACCACCATCGGCAGCGCGTGATGCGTCATCGCGCCGATCAGCCCCGCGTAGCGGTTCTCCAGCCCCAGATAGGTGCGGTTGAAACCACGGTAGAAGATGTTGCGCTTCTCCAGCGGCACCGGCATCCGCAGGTACTGCGCGCACTGCGTGGGCTTCAGTGTCGCGGCGTTGATCGCGCTGATCAGCGCGGTCACGGCGATAACCAGCGCGAACTGCGCGAACATCCGCCCCGTCAGCCCGGGCAGGAACGCCGCCGGCAGGAACACCGACATCAGCACCAGCGTGATGCCCAGGATCGGCCCCAGCAGCTCGTTCATCGCGCGGATGGCGGCGTCGTGCGCCGACATGCCCTTTTCGATGTAGGCGGACGCCGCCTCCACCACCACGATCGCGTCGTCCACCACGATGCCGATCGCCAGGATGATGCCGAACAGCGTGGACAGGTTCACCGTGAAGCCCAGCGCCGCCATGCCGGCGAAGGCGCCGATGATCGTCACCGGCACGGTGGTCGCAGGCACCAGCGTCGCGCGCCAGTCCTGCAGGAACACCAGGATGACGATCAGCACCAGGATGCCGGCCTCGTACAGCGTCTTGTACACCTCGTCGATCGACGCGGTGACGAACTTCGTGGTGTCGAACGGCACGTCGTAGACGATGTCCTTCGGGAAGGACTTGGAAAGCTCCGCCATCTTGGCGTCCACGCGCTTGGCCACGTCCAGCGCGTTGGCGTCCAGCGTCTGGTAGATCGCCATGCCCGCGGCTTCCTCGCCGCTCAGGCGGATCGATTGCGAGTAGGTCTGCGCGCCCAGCTCGACGCGCCCGATATCCTTGATGCGGACGATCTGCCCGCCGTTCTGGCTCGCGGACTTGACGATGATGTTGGAGAACTCGCCCACGTCGGCGAAGCGGCCGTGCACGTTCACCGTCAGCTGGAAGGGCTGCGACTTCGGCGCGGGCGGCGCGCCGAACTGCCCGGCGGCGACCTCCTGGCTCTGGCCCTTGATGACGTCGATCACGTCCTTCGGCGTCAGGCCGACGTTGTACATCTTCTGCGGATCGAGCCAGACGCGCATCGCGTACTGGCCGACGCCGAACACCACCACGTTGCCCACGCCCGGCAGGCGCGACAGCTCGTTGACCAGGTTGATGGTGGCGTAGTTCGACAGGAACAGGCTGTCGTAGGTGTGCTTGGGTGAGGTCAGCGTGACGATCTGCAGGATCGCGGTGGATTTCTGCTGCACCACCACGCCCTGCGCCTGCACCGATTGCGGCAGCTGCGACAGCGCGCTGGAGACGCGGTTCTGCACCAGCACCTGCGCGAAGTCCAGGTCCGTGCCGATCTCGAACGTCACCGTCAGGCTATAGGTGCCGTCGCTCGCGCTGGTGGACTGCATGTAGAGCATGTGCTCCACGCCGTTCACCTGCTCCTCGATCGGCAGCGCCACCGTGTCCATCACCGTGCGCGCGGAGGCGCCGGGATAGGACGTGGTCACCGAAATCGTCGGCGGCACCACGTTCGGATACTGCGCCACCGGCAGCCCGAACAGCGACACGATGCCGAGCAGCACGAACACGATCGCCAGCACGTTCGCCAGCACCGGCCGCTCGATGAAGAATTTCGAGATCATCGGGCGCTGGCGTCCATCGTCCCCGCCCCGCCGCCCCTCACGGCTTGCTCGCCGGCGGCAGGCCCGCGGGCTTCGGAATCTCCGCCGGCTGCGGATCGACCTTCGCGCCCGGGATCGCCTTCTGCAGCCCGGAGACCACCACGCGGTCGGTCGGCTCCAGCCCGGCAGTGATCGCGCGCAGCTCGCCATAGGCCTGGCCCGT
Organism: Pseudomonadota bacterium; assembly: GCA_018240635.1. Taxonomy (GTDB): domain Bacteria; phylum Pseudomonadota; class Alphaproteobacteria; order Acetobacterales; family Acetobacteraceae; genus JAFEFJ01. The sequence goes on from JAFEFJ010000040.1 coordinate 18,915, forward strand.
GGTCACCTTGCGCTGCTCGACCACGTTGTCCTTGTTGACCACCAGCAGGTACTGGCCCGCCTGATCGGCGCCCAGCACGATGTCCGGCACCAGCAGCGTCTTGCCCTGCGCCTCCAGCCCCAGGGGGACGCGGATGCGCACGAAGAAGCCCGGCAGCAGCGCGTGGTCCTTGTTCTCGAAGATGCCGCGCACGGTCAGCGTGCTGGTCGCGGTGTCAACGAAGGGCGCCGAGTAATCCAGCTTGCCGCGGTGCGGGAAGCCCTGCTCGGTCATCAGCCCGACCTCGATCGGCACCTTGTTGATGTCCTGCCGCGTCAGGCCCATCTTCGCCGCCGCTTCGCGGATGCCGATCAGCTGCTGCTCGCTGATCGTGAAATAGACGTAGATCGGATCGAGCTGCACGATGGTGGCGAGCTTCGTCGGCGCGCCGTAGCCCACCAGCTCGCCCACCGATTGCAGGTGGTTCGACACGATGCCGTCGAACGGCGCGGTCACGCGCGTGTAGCCGTAGTTGATCGCCGCCTGCGTCACCGCCGCCTCGTTGTTCTGCGCCTGGGCGCGCAGCGAATCGCGCTTGGCCAGCGCCTGGTCGTAGGTGTTCTGCGCCGAGACGTTCTGCGCCAGCAGCGTCGCCTGGCGCTTGTATTCGGCCTCCGCCGCGATCAGCTCCGCCTGCGTGGCGGCCAGCGTCGCCTGCGCCTGCTGCAACGCCGCCTGATAGGGCGCGGGCTCGATCACGAACAGCGTGTCGCCCTGCTTGGCGGCCGCACCGTCCACATAGTCGATCGCGGTCAGGAAGCCCTGGATGCGCGCCTCCAGGTCCACCTGGTTGAAGGCCGCCGTGTTGCCGGTCGCTTCCAGATACGGAACCACGGCAAGCTGCAACGGCTGCGACACGCCCACCTGCGCGGGCGGCGGCGGCACGTAGGTGTTCTTCTCCTCCTTGCAGGCCGCCAGGGTGATTCCCGCAAGCAGCAGGCACAGGAACGGCAAGCCGGAGCAGCGTGGCAGGCGAAGGCGCATCCCGGTCAGGTCCCTTCCGGCGTCCGCCGCGCGCACGGCGCAGCCACGATATCTTACGGTCCGTTCATACCGGGGGCGCGCGCGCCGCTCAAGCGAAGGTGAGTGCCCACCGGCGGGAACACGCCATAGTGGCAAAGCGACAACAAATCGTTACGCGCCCGATGCGTCAGGAAGCCGCGCGCCGGGGGCGGGGCGCGGGGCGCGCGCGCGGCGGTCAGCCCCGGCGCAGCAGCCGGCGCGCGATGCCGCCGAAGAAGCCCGCCGCGCCCGCCGGCATCAGGAACATCACGGCGATCAGGATCACGCCGTACACCGCCCCCGGCGCCGCCTTCGAGACGAGGTCGGACAGGTTCGGCACGAACTCGATGAACACCGCGCCCAGCAGCGATCCGCCGATGGAGGCGACGCCGCCCACCACCAGCCCCACGAACAGCGTGATCGAGACGAACACCGAGAAGCTGTCGGGCGCGACGAACTGGATCGCGATCGCGCCGAGCGAGCCCGCGATGCCGGTGATCATGGCGCTGACCGCGAAGGTGCGCGTCTTGAACAGCGCCAGGTTGATGCCCATCGCCTCGGCCGCCGTGGGCTGGTCGCGAATCGCCCGCATGCCCCGTCCGATCCGCCCGCGCAGCAGGTTCCAGGCCAGCAGGTAGACCAGAACGGCCACCATCAGGGTGAACAGGTACAGCCACTGGTCGCTGCTCAGCGGCAGGCCGAAGGGGGCGTCCGGCTTGTCGATCACAAGCCCCTGCACGCCGCCGGTCCAGTCCTCGATCGCCTTGTGCTTCAGCACCTGCGGCATCGCCACCGCCAGCGCGAAGGTGGTCAGCGCCAGATAGAGGCCGCCAAGCCGCAGCGCGGGCAGGCCGATCAGGAAGCCCACGCACGCGCAGACCAGGGCGGAGGCGGGCAGCGTGGTCCAGTACGGCCAGTTGAACTGCGCCATCAGGATCGCGGTGGTGTAGGCGCCGATGGCGTAGAACGCGCCGTGGCCCAGCGAGATCTGGCCGTTGAACCCGGTCACCACCGCCAGCCCCAGGATCGCCAGCCCGTAGACGATCACCATCGTGAGCTGGAACAGGTGGTAGCCGCTCATGGCGAAGGTCGCGGCGAAGGCCGCCAGCAGCAGCACGCCCACGCCCAGCGCCCGCAGGCTGGCGCCTCCGCCCTCGGCCGCGGCGGGCGCCGCGACGGTAGCCGACGTGCCGCTCATGCCCCTGCCCTCCCTACACCCGGCTGACCACCGCGCGGCCCAGCAGGCCGGACGGCTTCACCACCAGCACACAGACGATGATGATCAGCGCCATGGTCAGCTTGAGCTCGGTGCCGACCACGTAGGCGCCGCCGATATTCTCGATCACGCCGACCGCGAAGCCGCCCAGCACCGCGCCCAGCGGATTGGTGATGCCGCCCAGCAGCGCGCCCGCGAACGCGTACAGCAGGATGCCCGCCATCATGTTCGGGTCCAGGAACACGACAGGCGCCACCATCATGCCGGCAATCGCCCCGATCGCCGCCGCCAAGCCCCACCCCAGCGCCAGCATCCAGCCCACGCGTACGCCCACGAGCCGCGCCGATGTCGGATTGTAGGCGGCCGCGCGCATCGCAAGCCCCAGCGGCGTGAAGCGGAAGAACAGCCAGACCAGCAGCAGCACGACCAGCGTCACCACCGTCGATCCAACCTCGTGGCCCGAGGCATAGCCGCCCAGCAGCGGCTGGTTGGACGGGAAGGGCGAGGGGAAGGTCTTGATGGTGTAGTCGAAAATCCATCCGGAGATGCTGTTGAAGATCAGCAGCAGCCCGATGAACACGCCGACCGAGGCAAGCACGGGCGCGTTCATCATCGGGCGCATCAGGATGCGCTCGATCAGCAGTCCCATGATGAACGACAGCACCACCGTGACGACGAACGCGACCCAATAGGGCAGCCCGTAGTTGATCAGCGTCAGCGCGATATAGGTCGAGAAGGTCGCCATCTCGCCCTGCGCGAAGTTCACGTGGTGCGTCGCCTGGTAGATCATCACCAGCGCCAGCGCGACCGAGGCATAGATGCCCC
>JAFEFJ010000410.1 GCA_018240635.1 Pseudomonadota bacterium
ACCTTCAACGTCCTGGCCAACGCCACCGACGTCAACCGCGACGACGTGCTGACCGTCTCCGGCGTGAACACGGCCGGCACCGCGGGACTGGTGACGGTGAACGCCGACGGCACCATCACCTACACGCCGCAAGGCGCCGACGCCGCGCTGAACTTCGGCCAGAGCGCGACCGACAGCTTCCAGTACACGATCTCCGACGGGCATGGCGGCACCTCCACCGCCACCGTGACCGTGTCGATCACCGGCGCACCCCCGAACGTCTCCGACCTGCTCGGCAACGGCTATCTCTCGACGCAGGGCAGCCAGTTCGTCAACGCCGCCGGACAGGTGGTGCGCATCGTCTCCATCGGCTGGGACGGCGCCGAATCCGCGACGCAGTTCGTGCCCGACGGACTGTCGATCCTGAACTATCAGCAGATGATGCAGGAGATGCTGCAGGCCGGCTTCAACACCATCCGGATGCCCTGGTCAGATGCGATGCTGAATGCCTCGCCGGTGGCGGGGGCGATCAACTACACGCTGAACCCGGATCTGCAGGGCCTGACCGCCGTGCAGGTGCTGCAGAAGATCGTGGCCTATGCCGGGCAGATCGGCCTGAAGATCATCTTCGACCACCACAACAACGAAGGCCTGCCCGGCGCCCAGCCGAACGGGCTGTGGTACGACGTGGGCGGCGCTTCCAACGGCACCGACGGCGCCGGCAATGCCGGCACCGTCTCGCAGGCGACGTTCCAGAGCAACTGGGTGAGCTTCGCGAAAACCTGGGCGGGCAACTCCAGCGTCATCGGATTCGATCTCGCCAACGAACCCACCGCCGGGACCTGGACCGGATCGAGCACGACCAGCCTGCAGACCATGGCGACGCAGGTCGGCAACGCGATCCAGGCCGTCGATCCCGGCGCGCTGATCATCGTCGAAGGCGGTTATTCCGCAGCGGGGCCGGAAGGCGACCTGACCGGCGTCAAGACCAAGCCGGTCGTGCTGAACACGCCGAACAAGGTCGTGTACTCGGTTCACGAGTACCCGCTCAGCGTCAACGTCAACATCTACAACTCGCAGAACCCGTCGCAGTACATCCAGCAGATGAACAACGACTGGGGATACCTGGTCACCGGCAACATCGCGCCCGTCTGGATCGGCGAGCTGGGCTCGAATCTAACGACCGCGTCCGACCAGCTCTGGGCGCAGACGCTGATGAACTATATGAACGGCTACTACGCCGCCGAGGGGGGCCCCAGCGTCACCGCCACCACGCAGGGCGTATCGGGCGACTATTGGGCATGGAATTACGGTCCGACGGCAGAGCCGCCTGGAATCCTCGAGTCCAACTGGACGGACATCAACCAGGCGCAGTTCGCCATTGCGCAGCAGCTCTATCCGGTGCAGGCGACTGCCGTCACCACGTCAACGACGGTTTCCAACAGCCTGATCCTGTACATGCAGCAGGACTACTACCTGGGCAACGCGCAGTTCACCGTCTCGGTGGACGGCGTGAAGATCGGCGGGCTGCAGACCGTCAACGCCGCGGACACCCGCGCCTCGGGGCTTATCCAGCCCTTCTTCATCAACGGCAACTTCGCGCAGGGCACCCACACGGTCACCGTCGCCTACTCCAACGATCTCTATGGCGGTACCGCGGGCGACCGGAACCTGTTCATCAAGGGCATCACGTTCGATGGCACCACGCAGACGGTGGTGAACAGCAAGCTGTTCAATAACGGCACGCTGACCAACACGATCCAGGCCACCGGCACCGTCACCAGCACGGCGGCTCCCGACAGCCTGATCATCCAGGCCTCGGACACCGCGCTCGGCAGCACCTTCGTCGTCTACGTGGACGGCGTGCAGGTGGGCGGCACGCAGACGCTGACCGCGCTTGCGGGCAGCGGGCAGGTGCAGACCTTCTCGCTCTACGCCAATCTCGGCGGCGGGTCGCACACTGTCGACATCCACCAGCTGACCGGCGCCTCGGGCAGCGGATCGACGATCCAGGTCTCCGCGCTCGACTACGACGGCGCGTTGCAAAGCACCTCGGCGACAAACGCCGGCGGCACCGCCGATCAGCTCTTCACCGTGGCGAGCGGCTCCGTGCTGAGCGGCGGCACCATCCAACTCGGCTCCGACACGGCGAACGTGGTGGTGACGCAGCCGAACCAGATGGTCTTCCTCGCCGCCGGGAACCACGCGATCGAAGCCGACGCTTCGGGCTTCACGCTGAAGGTGGCGGGCGGATCGGCGACCGTGACCAACTTCAACTCCGCGGTGGACTTCGTCGATCTGACGTCCGGCATCGGCGGCTTCACCCTCGCCTCCCAGGCCGCGGCGGCCGTCACCTCGGACGGTGCGGGCGGGTCGCTGCTGACGATGGGGAGCACCACGATCGACTTCCTGAAGGTCGCGCCAACGTCCTTCACGTCATCGAACTTCATCATGCACTGAG
>JAFEFJ010000411.1 GCA_018240635.1 Pseudomonadota bacterium
CTGGCGCGCGGTACGTCCCTTCAGCAGCAGGATGCCGAAATCGGGAAGGTGCGGCATCCCGTCCTCCTGCCCCAGCACCCGCAGCCCGTCGGGCAGCCAGGACAGCGCGGAGATCGTCACCGCCAGTCCCGCCATCACCGGCGCATGGGTGCCGACCAGCGTGCCGGAGGTATAGGCCACCCGGTAGCGCCGGCCCGCGCGGTCCAGCGCGGCGACGGCGGCGCGGCTCCAGCAGCAATCCTCCCTCCGCGCCGCCTGGGGATCCTGATAGGCGAGCGCGAGCGGCAGCGGGTCCAGCCGGTGCGGCGACTGCCGGACCGAGGTGACCCAGACCAGCGGCCCCTGCCACAGCCGCACCGCCGGCCAGCCGCGCGGCTCGTTCCCGGCGGACAGCAGCGTCAGATCGAGCTGTCCCTGCTTCAGCCGCTCCATCAACTCGTCGGATGAGGCGCAGGTCACGTCCACCTGCACCGCCGGATGGCTTTCCGCGAAACGCTTCAGCACCGGCGGCAGGTAGCCGAACGCGTAGTCGTCCGGCGTGCCCAGCCGCACCGTGCCGGACACCGCCGGGGTGCGGAACGTCGCCACGATCTCGTCGTTCAGCGCCAGGATCTGCCGCGCCCGCCCGAGCAGGTACTGCCCGTGCGGCGTCAGCTCCACCCCGCCGCCCTTGCCGCGGCTCAGCACCGGCTGGCCCAGCGCGTCCTCCAGCCGTTTGATCTGCATGGAAACCGCCGACTGCGTGCGCCCGATCAGCGCCCCGGCCTGCGTGAAGCTGCGCCCCTCCGCGATCAGCACGAAGGCGCGCAGCAGGTCGGTTTCGAGCGAGAGCAGCGTGTCCATGACCATCAAATTATATGATGATGAACATAAGGGCAATTCGTTTCCCTTATTATCGGGGTTGAGCCAGAACACCCTTCGGATGGCCGGCGAACCCGCCGAGGACCGACAACGCGGCCATCCCATCGAAGGAGACCACCCATGGCCACGAAGACCGCACTCGCCCGCCCCGGCTACGGCACGCGCCCCCTCGGCGCCAGCGTCGCGGACCTGGCGCGCCTGGTCCGTCGGGCCGCCGCCGCGCATGTCAGCCGCCGCGAACTGGCAGAGATGGAACCGCGCATGCTGCGCGACATCGGCGTCACCGAGCGCCAGGCCCGTGCCGAAGCCCTGCGCGCGCCCTGGGACCTCGAGCCGCCTCCTGTCCGCCCGGCGCGGCGCGCCCCGCGTCCGCAGGGACCGGGCGCGGCCGCCGCGATGGGTACGGCGCTGCGCACCGCGTGGCGGCGGTGGCGCACCCGGCGCTCGATCGCCGATCTCGACGCCCACGCGCTGCGCGACATCGGCATCAGCTTCGCCGAGGCGGAGAACGAGGCGAACAAGCCGTTCTGGCGGCGCTGACGCCGGCCCGGCATTGATGACGGCGGGGACGCTGGCCTGAGCCGCGTCCCCGTCGCGTGCCTATCCCGCGTCGTGCCGCAGCGAGGTGTTGCGGTCGGACTTGGCGTTCGCCGCGTCGCGCAGCGTCAGCCGCCGGCCGCGGGTCTGTTCGGTCTGCACGCCGAAATGCACCATGTAGCGGCGGAACTTCTCGCGCTCGGCCGCCGCGTCCAGCCCGTGATCGGCAAAATCGTACTGGTGCGGCGCATAGCCGCCGTTCGGCCGTGCCCTCACATAGGCTTCGACACGCTCCGCCGTTCCCTCGCCCATCTCGATCCCGGCGTGGCGGTAGACCGATTCCACCGTCGCCAGCGGATCGGCCACCAGGTCGAGGTAGTGGATGTGCAGGATCGGCGTCTCGAAGCCGCCGGTCTCGCCCGCGGCGACCATGTGCGCCGTGCCCTCGAACCAGCGCGCGCTCTCCTGCCGCCCGATCGCGGCGCGATCAACATGGCGGGTGAACGGCGCCCGCAGCACCTCGGTCAGCCGGCAGTTGGACAGAAGCACCTTCACCGGATCGCGGTGGACGAACACGATCCGCGCATCCGGATAGACGCCGCGGATCGCATCCAGCGCGAACAGGTGATCGGGGCATTTCAGCACCCAGCGCGGCGCCGGCACGCCCAGCGGGCGCTGGAACTGCAGGTGCTGAAGGAACCGCTTGTGGAACCGGTAGGCCGGCGCGTGCCCTTCGGCGTCCAGCCACATCCGGTAGCTCGGGATCTGATAGGTCGTGTCGAACCGCAGGCTGCGGAACACATGCGCGGTGATCTCGCTGCATTCCTGCGGCGAGGTGGCGTCCAGCGGATGCAGCGCGCGGAACTCGGGGGCGATCCGCTCGAAGGCGCGCAGCTGCTTGGCGACACGGGCCACCCGCCCGTCGCGGCGGCGGTCGGCGCGGGTCGGATAGGGATAGATCGTCTGCCAGACCGTCGGCGCCGCCGTCGTCGGCTCCTCCAGCAGAAGGCGGTGCAGGAAGGTCGTGCC
>JAFEFJ010000412.1 GCA_018240635.1 Pseudomonadota bacterium
TTTCTTGTGTTGCGCCGGGCAACTTTCGGGCGGCACCACCCACCTCACCCCGACCTTCTCCCCCCGCAAGCGCGGGCGGAGAGGGGGCGTTGGCGTTCATAGGCGATAGCCTTGCCCGCAAGGGGAGGGGGAGAAGCGCGCCTCCTACCCGCTGATCACGTCGCCGAACGGGACCCAGGCCTTGCCGTCGAAGCGCACCAGCCGGACCTGCTTGATCGGGTAGTAGTCGGTCGGGCTCGTGGTGATGCGGATGCCGGGCTGCAACAGCGGCTGCACCAGGTTGAGGTTCGTCGCCTGCTTCATCAGGTTGGGGCGCGAGAGGTCGTTGCCCGCCTGCTTCAGCACCTGCACCATCGTCTGCGCGATCGAGTAGCCGTAGGCGTTGTTGATGTCGGCCTTGTCGCCGTCCGGATAGTATTTCTGCATGAAATCGAGCCAGCCCTTGAAACCCTCGTCCGTGGCCCACTGCTTGTCGGTCGGGTCCTTCAGGTAGGCGACGGTCATCACGCCGACGCATTTCTCGGGGCCGGCCGGTATCATCGCGGTCGCCACCGACGATCCCGTGGAGGAGATGAAGAAGGTCGGGTGCCAGCCGATGTCGTACACCCGGCGCATCGCCATCGCGTTGTATTTCGGGATGCCGGTCACGAAGAGCGTGTCCGCGCCCGTCGATTGCAGCTGCGCGACCTGCGAGTCCACGGTGGGATCGGTCACCTCGTAGCTCGCGGTGCCGACCAGCATCTTGCCGACCGCCGCGCCGAGCCCGTCCTTGATCCCCTTCAGGTAGTCCTTGCCGGAATCATCGTTCTGATACAGCACCGCCACCTTCGCGTCGGGCTTGGTGGCGAGGATGTACTTCCCGTAGGCGCGGCCTTCGATCTGGTAGGAAGGCTGCCAGCCCATCGTCCACGGATATTTTTCATGATCGCCGAACTGCGTCGCGCCGGTGGCGACGAACAGCGTCGGCACCTTGTGCTCGTTCAGGTATTTGCGCGTCGCGTTGTTGGTGGGCGTGCCGAGCGAACTGAACAGCGCCGCGACCTCGTCCTGCTCCACGAGGCGCCGCGTCTGCTCCACCGTCTTCGGCGGCACGTATCCGTCGTCGAGCGACAGGAACTTGATCTTGCGCCCGTTCACGCCCCCCTGTTCGTTGACCATGTTGAAGTAGGCGGCCTCGGACTTGCCGATCGTTCCGTACGACGAGGCCGGGCCGCTGTAGGGCATCGTCTGGCCGATCAGGATTTCGGTATCTGTCACGCCCGGAGACTGTTTGGTCTGGGCAATGGCCGGGCGGGCGAGCGTGGCGGCAAGCGGCAGCGCGAGCGCCTGGCGGCGCGACATGGTGGGCATGTTTCTTGTCCTTCACCGGGCTGGGTTGGGTCGTTGCTCCCGCACCGAGTGTAGGGCGGATGCCCCGCCCGGCAACCGCCGCGCCGCCGCCTTCCGATGACGCCCGCTGCCCCGCCCCGCCTCAGCCGCCGGCGCCCAAGGCGCGCGCCGCCTCGCCGAGCGTGACGCCGGACAGGGTCTGCGCGTTCGCCGATGCCGCCGAGACGGCGCCGGGGAAGCGGGAAGCGATGTCCAGGTCGTGGTTGGCGGCGTAGTTGCGCGCCGGGCCGTAGAGGCCGCCCAGCGTGCGGTCGGCGTTGGCGGCGAAGCCGCCCTGGTTCGCGACATAGGCCTGCAACGCCGCCGCCCGCTGGCCGCCCTCGGTGGGGCCGTCGACGCCGGTGCTTCCAGTTCCGCCGCTCGTGGTGCCGCTGGCCGTCCCGCTGGCTGTCCCCGTGGCCGTTCCCGTGGCCGTTCCTTCTGGGCCGCCCTGGATCTGCAGCAGGAACTGCTGCATCAGCGAGGACAGTTCGCCGAACGCGTTCGCCGATCCGGGCGCGGCGGAGGCGGAGGATGGCGCGGACGACGACGAGGCGCCGGCCGCGGCGGCGGCGGAATCGTCGAAATCGCCGCTCACGCCGGACGTGGAGCCGGCCCCGGCGCTGACGACGTGCTGATACTGGTACTGATGGCCGACATTCGGGATGATCATCGTGCCTCTCCTGCGGGCTTTGGGTGGTGCAGAGGCGTCAGCATCCGGCGTGCCAGCGACAAGCGATTGAAATCGCTCGCATCCTGCCCGACGGTCTGGGCCGGCCGGCAGGTTTTGCCCGGCATCATCCGCCGAGCAGCAGAAGCGCCCCCGCGCCGCCGGCCAGCACCAGCAGCGGATGCGCGCGCGTCGCCGACAGGAGCAGCGTCGCCGCCGCCGTCACCGCGAGCGCCTGCCATTCGTGCTCGGTGGTGCGCGCCAGCGCGATGCCGCTCGCGAAGGTGAGCCCGACCGCCACGGGCGCCAGCGCGCGTTCCAGCCGCGCGCGCCACGCCGCCCGCGCTGCCCCGCCCCAGGCGCGCGCGCCCAGGAACACGAG
>JAFEFJ010000413.1 GCA_018240635.1 Pseudomonadota bacterium
GCGGCTCACCAGCCGGTCCGCCAGCGCCTCGGCGAAGCAGCCGTGCGAGAAGACGGTGCGGTTCACCATGCGCGACAGGGCCGGCTCCTGGCGCAGCATCACCAGCGCCTCGGAGCAGATCGTGCCCCACACCCCCGCCAGCAGCGGCGAGGTCTCGCGTTCGGGCCTGCAAAGGAACAGCCGGTTCTGCGCCATCCTGCCCTCGGACACTACCTCTGACAGGGAGGTAACATGGGTCGCCCCCAACGGCCGCGCAACAGCCGCCCGCGCCGCCCCGCCCGGCCGCGAAACGCATGACGCAACCGTCACGCGCCGCCCCGCCTTCGCCACATTCGCGCCCCGCCGCCGCCATCCGGCCCCGGCCAAGTGTCCGTGTTCTTTCAGACACAGGGCGCCGATTTCGGCTCTCGGTCATGCTTTGGACATGTTTGGGCGGCTAAGGTCGGGTATCCAGAGCGCGGAGCAAGATGATGATACTGAACAGCTTTCGTCGCATCGCCCTCGCGCACAGCCTGTTGCCCGGCGCCGTCGTCCATCCGCAGGCGACCGAAACCCAGGGCGACCCCCGCCGGCAACCGGACGACGCATACCGGACGCGGTTCGCCGCCGCCGCGGAAGACGCACGCGCGCCCCTTCTGTCTGCGCCCCAGGACGAGTCGGAGTAGCCGTTCCCCGCGAAGCGGTCCGACCGGCGCCGCGCATCCCGCCGCCCCTCCCCACGTGCCCCACTCCTTGCCGGCCCGCCCGCTGCCTCGCCATCCCCGCCGCCGCGATGCCTCGAGGCATTGGATGACAAAAAACTGCTCCTAAATTACAGATCGGTAACTCGCTCGGCGGAACGTCTCCGCATACCGATATCGCTAACAGCCGGGGACGTCGTTCCGCCGGCGCTTTCCGGATGATGCCTTGGGGCGGCCTCCGCCGTCCGACCGCTAAGAAACGACCGCTAAGAAACGTTTGGGGGGAGGCCCATGACCGACAACAATCCCAATCCGGCGCCCTCGCGCCGCGGCGTCCTGCGTGCCGGCGGCGCCTTGCTGGCCGGCGCCGCGCTTCCGGGCCTCGCCCCGCGCCATGCCCGCGCCGACGACCGTCCGCCGCTCGGCACTTGGCCCGAAGGCTCCGCCGGCAGCAGCGTCTTCATCGGCGTCGCCGTACCGCGCACCGGCACCTATGCCGGCCCGGGCGAGGACGAGCTAAAAGGCATCGAACTCGCCATCGAGCACCTGAACGAAGGCAACGAGCTGATCCGCAAGATCGCGCCCAAGGTCAGCAAGGGCGTGCTCGGCAAGAAGGTCGAGCACGGGGTCGCCGACAACCAGGCCAAGCCGAACGTCGCGGTGCAGGCGCAGTCACGCTTCATCAGCGAGAACAAGGCCGTCCTGCTGATGGGCTCGGTCTCCAGCGCCGTCGCCGTCGCCCTCAACAAGCTCGCCGAGCGGGAGAGGGTGATCTACCTGCCGGTGATCTCCGGCTCCAACGACACCACCGGCAAGGATTGCAGCCGCTACAGCTTCCGCCAGTGCTTCTACGCGCACACTGCGGCCAACGCGCTGGCGCCGGTGCTGATCAAGAACATCGGCGCGAACAAGAAGATCGCCTTCCTGACGCCCGACTACACCTATGGCCACACCGTCCGCCAGTCGATGGAGGAGTTCACCAAGAAGGGCGGCTGGACCACGGTCACCAACCAGGTCGCCCCGCTCGGCGCGCCTGACTACAGCTCGTATCTGCTGAACATCGCCAATTCCGGCGCCGACGTGTTCATCAACATCAACTTCGGCAACGACGCCGTGCTGTCAATAAAGCAGGCGAAGCAGTTCGGCATCCTGGACAAGCAGACGCTGGTGGTGCCCTACAACACGCCGTTCCTCGCGAAGGAGGTTGGCGGCGACCTGATGCAGGGCGTCTATGCCGCGACCGATTACTGGTGGACGCTGGAGGACCAGTACCCGCTCGCCAAGGCGTTCAACGCGGCGTTCGAGAAGAAATACAACTACAAGCCCGAATGGGGCGCGAACTCGGGCTACATGCAGGTCGCGCTCTGGGCGCACATGGTCGAAACCGCCGGCACGTTCTACCCGCCCGAGGTCATCAAGGCGTACGAGTCGGGGCTGAAGGTCGATTCCACCGTCGGCCAGGTGTCGTTCCGTCCGGAGGATCATCAGCTGATCCGCCCCGTGGTGATCCAGCGCGGCAAGAAGCCGTCCGCGATGAAGTCCCCCGACGACTACTACGACATCGTCGAGGTCGTGCCCGGCGCCGGCATCATGCAGGCGCCCGACGCCTTCGGCTGCAAGCTCGGCAGCGTCACCTGAGCCCCGCCGTTCGGGCCGTGCCTGACCGCGGCGCGCGCAGGGCGCGCGCCCGGCGCACCATCCTTGACCGGGCCGCGCCCTTCCCGCGCGGCCCGGCGGGG
>JAFEFJ010000414.1 GCA_018240635.1 Pseudomonadota bacterium
TGTAGCCGTCGTCGTAGCTGATGAAGTTGATCTTGCGGCCGTTGATGCCGCCCTGGTCGTTGATCATCTTGAAGAAGGCGGTTTCCGCCTTGGCGATCACGCCATAGGCCGAGGCCGGGCCGCTATAGGCGTCGGTGTTGCCGATCTTGATCTCGGTGGCGGTGACGCCGACCGTTTCGGCACGGGAGAGGCGAGGGACGAAAAAGCTGGTGACCCCGGCAGCTGCGCCAGCGGCCAGGAGAGTACGACGTCGCATTGTAGGGACTTCCTCCGTAAGGCGTTCGTAGCCCCGTACTAATGCGCGAGGCCGCGGCGTCGCGCAATCCGGGGTCAGCCGCCTTCGGAGGCTTCCGCGAAGCCGACGAGCACCTGCCCTTCCTGCACCGCATCGCCCACCGCGCAGGCGACGGTTTCCACCACGCCGTCGGCCTGGGCGGACAACCGGAAGACGGTCTTCATCGCCTCCAGCACCACCAGCACGTCGCCGCGCGCGACCGCCTGGCCGGGTGCCGCGTTGACGGCGGTGACCTGGCCGGGAATCGGCGCGAGCAGGCGGGAGCCGCCGGCCGCTTCCTCGTCGGCGTGGGCGGCGGCGTCGGGCAGGCGGAGGCGCAGCGTCTCGCCATCGCGGCGCAGCACCAGCGCCTCCCCGTCATGGGCGGCGAGCACCTGGCTGCGCGCGCCGTCGAGCGAGAGCGCGTAGGCGCCGTCCCCGGCGCGGACGCCGGCGCCGAGCAGGCTGCGGCCGGCCGCCTCGATCCGCCACGCGGCGCCCTCGCGCCGGACGGCGACGGGCGCGGGGCCGTCCTCGACGATGAAGTCGAGCGTGCGCGCGGGCGCGGCGTTCAGCCACCACTGATCGCGCGCGGCCCAGGGGGAGTGGGGATCGGCGGAGGCGGCGGCGGCGCGGGCAGCGTCCGCTTCCTCGTCGGCCAGCACGACGAGCGCCGCGGCGGCGAGGGTTTCGGGCGCGGGCGCGGCGGAGGGTGCGAGCAGGGTCGCGGCGTTGCGGGCGATGAAGCCGGTGTCGATGCCGCCCGCGATGAAATCCGGATGCGCGGCGATGCGGTGCAGCAGGTCGAGGTTCGGCGTCACGCCTGCGACGAGGCAGCCGGCCAGTGCCGCGCGCAACTTGCGCAGCGCCTCCTCCCGCGTGGCGCCGTGGCAGATCAGCTTGGCGATCATCGCGTCGTAATGGACCGAGACCGTATCGCCCGCCGCGACGCCCGCGTCGACCCGCACGCCGCCGCCTTCGGGGGGCGTGCGGAAGGCGGTGAGCCGCCCGATGGAGGGCGCGTAGTCGCGCGCCGGGTCCTCGGCGTAGATGCGCGCCTCGAATGCGTGGCCGGTGGCGGCGATCTGTTCCTGCCGCACCGGAAGCGGCTCGCCGGCGGCGACGCGGAGCTGCCACTCCACGAGATCGAAGCCGGTGATCATCTCGGTGACCGGATGCTCGACCTGCAGGCGGGTGTTCATCTCCAGGAAGAAGAACCCGTCGTTATCCGCGACGAACTCCACCGTGCCGGCGCCGACATAGCCGACGGCCTGCGCGGCGGCGACGGCGGCCTGGCCCATCGCGGCGCGGCGTTCCGGCGTCATGCCCGGCGCGGGGGCTTCCTCGATCACCTTCTGGTTGCGGCGCTGGGCGGAGCAGTCGCGCTCGAACAGATGGACGGCGTTGCCGTGCGCATCCGCGAAGACCTGCATCTCGATGTGGCGCGGGCGTTCGACGAAGCGCTCGATCAGCACGCGCTCGTCGCCGAAGGCGGAGGCGGCTTCCTGCTGGGCGGAGGCGAGCGCATCGGCGAATTCGGCGGCGGCGCGCACGATGCGCATCCCCCGCCCGCCGCCGCCCGCGACGGCCTTGATGACGACGGGAAAGCCGACGCGCGCTGCCTGGTCGGCGAGGAACTCGGGCGACTGGTTCTCCCCGTGGTAGCCCGGCAGCAGCGGCACGCCGGAGGTTTCCATCAGCGCCTTGGCCGCCGACTTGCTGCCCATCGCGCGCATCGCCGAGGCAGGCGGGCCGACGAAGATCAGCCCGGCTTCGGCGCAGGCATCGGCGAAGGCGGGGTTTTCGGACAGGAACCCGTAGCCCGGATGGATCGCCTGCGCGCCGCTGGCGCGGGCCGCTTCGATGATGCGGGGGATGTTGAGGTAGCTGTCGCGCGCGGGGGCGGGACCGATCGGCACGGCGCGGTCGCAGGCCGCGACGTGGCGCGCGCCGGCATCGGCTTCGGAGAAGACGGCGACGGTGGCGATGCCCATGCGCCGCGCGGTGCGCGCGATGCGGCAGGCGATTTCGCCGCGGTTGGCGATCAGCAGCGTGTCGAACATCGCCATCCCCTCCATCCGGGCCCTACATCCGGAACACGCCGAAGCGCGTCGGTTCGATGGGCGCGTTGAGCGCC
>JAFEFJ010000415.1 GCA_018240635.1 Pseudomonadota bacterium
AGCAGCCCGAGGTGCCGCCGCCCGCCTATCGCGGCCCCACCCCCGCCGACCCGTTCGGCGGCCAGGGCTTCGACATCTTCGACGTGCTGGAACAGGCCGAACGCGCCGCCGAGGCGCCCGCCTCCGCGGTGGCCGAAGCCGAGGCCGCGCCGGAACCCGTGGCGGCAGCGGAACCGGTGGCCGAACCGGAAGCCGTCGCCGAACCGGCCGCGCGCGAACTGGCCCCCGAGCCGGTGGCAGCGGCCGAGCCGCCCGCCCCCGAACCCGCCCCGGAACCCGCCGCCGAGCCAGCCGCCGCCGCCGAGCCCGAGCCGGCCGAGGCGACGCCCGCGAACGACGCCGCGGCGGAACCCGCGGTGCGCCCGATCGTCATCGGCACGGCCGATGCCCCGCCGGTGGAGAAGAAGCGAGGCTGGTGGCGGCGCTGAGCCGCCCGCCCCTCCGCCATTCCGTCGTCGCGAGCCGCCTTTTGGCGGCATGGCGATCCAGGGCCGTGCGCTCGGTCCCGAGGCCCCGGATCGCGACCGCGCTGCGCGCCTCGCGATGACGGTATCGGGACAGCCCGCTCAGCCGCCCTGGGTGGCCTTCTGTTCGCCGTCGTGCAGGCCTGTCATCGGCATCGCGACCCAGCGCAGGCCGTCGGAGTCGCGCACCAGCAGCATCACGTATTCCGCGCCTTTGGCGCGCGCCGCCGAGACGCGCTCGTGCAGGTCCGCCAGCGAGTTCACCGGCTGCATCTGCACCTGCTCGATCACGTTGCCGGGCAGCAGCCCGCGGTCGTAGGCGACGCTGAGCGGCGCCACCGACGTCACCACCACGCCCTTCTGCCCCTTCGCCAGCTTGTACTTGCGGCGGGCCTCGTCGTTGATCGGGGCGAAGTGCAGGCCCATGTCGACCGCCGCCGCAGGCTGCGGCGCGGGCGGCGGCGGCACGCCCGGCCCCTCGGCCCGCAGGTCGCCCGGCCATTCGCTGACCATCACGGTCAGCGTCACCGCCTGGTTGTTGCGCCACACCACCAGCTCGGCGGGCTTGCCGATCGGCGCGACGCCCACCGCGCGTGCCACCGCGCGGGTGTCGCTGATCGTGTCGTCGCCGACGCGCAGGATCACGTCGCCCGATTGCAGACCGGCCTTCGCGGCCGGTCCGCCGGGCAGCACGTCGTCCACGATGGCGCCCATGATGTTCGGCAGCCCCACCGCGCGCGCGATGTCAGACGTGACCTGCTGGATATGCGCGCCCAGGAACCCGGCATGCACGCGGCCGTACTGGCGCAGCTGGCCCACCACGAACTGCACGTTCTCGGCGGGAATGGCGAAGCCCAGGCCGATCGAGCCGCCTTCCGGCAGCGGCGAGAAGATCGCGGTGTTCACGCCGATCACCTCGCCGTCCAGGTTGAACAGCGGGCCGCCCGAGTTGCCGTGATTGATGGCGGCATCGGTCTGGATGTAGTCGTCGTACGGGCTCGACATCAGGTCGCGGTTCAGCGCGCTGACGATGCCGCCGCTGACCGAGCCGCCGAGGCCGAGCGGATTGCCGATGGCGATCACCGGCTGGCCCACCTTCAGCTTCGTGCTGTCGCCGAACGAAACGCTGGGCAGCGGCTTGCCGGCGTTCACCTTCAGCACCGCCAGGTCGGCCACCGTGCTGGTGGCGACCAGCGTCGCCTTCAGCTCCTGGTTGTCCTGCAGCGTCACCGTGATGTCGTAGGCGTCGGCGATGACGTGGTTGTTGGTCACGATCACGCCGCCCGGGTCGATGATGAAGCCCGAGCCCAGGCTCTGGCGGGTGCGCGCCGATTGCGTGGAGACCTTGCCCCCGTTCGCCGCGCCGGGATCGATGAGCTGGCGGGTGGAGATGTTGACCACCGCGGGCAGCAGGCGCGGAACCAGCCCGGAAACGTCGATCAGCGACCCGGCGGCCCGCGCCGGGGCGGGCGCCAGCGCCGCGCCCAGGCCGAGCGTGGCGGCCGGCGCCAGCATGGCGGCGGAGGCGAGCAGCGCCGCCGCCATCCGGCCATGCCGGCGCCAATGCGGATGCCGATGCGATCGGGAAGCGGTCGGGGCGGGTCGGTCGGCCGGAACGGTCATGCGCGCACCGTGTGATGGTCTGATTGCCGGAATGCCGCCGCGGACGGGCAGGGCGCGGCGGGCAGGGAAGGGCGCGGAAACGAAGGCGGGGCCGCCGCGCCGATTTCTCGACGCCGCGGCCCCGTCGTTCCGTCATGCCGGCACGCCGGCCGGCGTTCCGGGGCGCGGCGCCGTGGGCGCCGCGTCCCGGTCCTCGGACTTACTCGCAGGGGCCGGAAGCGGAGGCCAGCTGCCTGGTCGCGTGGCCGTTGCCCGACGCCGCCGCGAGGCGGGTGTTGGAGCGGACATCGGCGCCCGAGCCGTCACCCGAAGCGAGGC
>JAFEFJ010000416.1 GCA_018240635.1 Pseudomonadota bacterium
GAACTTGACGAACCCACTGGCGGGCTCCCGGGTGGTGACGAGCGTGTTCTCCGGGGCGTCGGGGTCGGCGTGGCCGAGGGCCATGCCGCAGACGACGATTTCCTCGTCGCCCAGGCCGAGGACCGGGCGGATCACGCGGTGGAAGCGCGCCCAGGCCGCTTGCGCGCAGGTGTCCAGGCCGCGCGCGCGGGCGGCGGTCATGACGTTGCCGAGGAACATGCCGTAGTCGAGCCAGGAACCGGTGGCCAGGCGGCGGTCGATGGTGAAGATCAGGCCCACCGGCGCGTCGAAGAACTGGAAGTTGCGGCGGTGCTGCGCCTTCATCTTCGCGGCCTCGCCGCGCTGGATGCCGAGCAGGCCATACAGGCCCCAGCCGACGGTGCGGCGGCGCGACAGATAGGGCTCGAAGAACTCGTCGGGGTAGTAGGGGACTTCCTGCTCGTGGCCCGGCTCGTCGGCGTCGAAGGCGGCCTGAACGGCGTCGCACAGCGCCTGCCGCGCGGCGCCCGCGGTGGCGTAGCCGCGCCAGGGCTGCATGTTGGTGCCGCTGGGCGCGCGGGCGGCGAGGTTGAGGATGGTCTCCACGGTGCGGGCGGGCACCGGCGTGGGCAGGAAGCGGCGGATCGAGCGGCGCGAGGCGATGGCGGCGTCCACGGCGGCGGGGTCGAGGTAGGGGGCGGCGGTGTCCATCGTTGGCGGCGTTCCCGGCTTGGGCAAACTGGGGCACCATCGCCCCGCGTCCCCACCATACAGACAAGGAAGGTCAGGCCAATGCGCGTCGTCTGCGACCATCTGCACCTGCGCAGCCCCGATCCCGAGGCCGCCGCGCAAGGCTACGCGGCGCTGTTCGGCGCGGAGATCGCGGACCGTGTGACGGTGCCGAAGGGCGTGCGGCTGGTGGTCGATCTGGGCGGCTTGCGGCTGTTCATCGATCAGGTGCCCGCCGACACGGCGGCGGCGCCGGAGCCGCCCTGGGTGGGGATCGAGCATATCGGGCTGGCGGTGGCCGACCTGGACGCGGCGGCGGCGGAACTGCGCGGGCGCGGCGCGGCGTTCATGATGGAGCCCACGGAAATCCGGCCTGGCGTGAAGATCGCCTTCGTCGAGGGGCCGGACAGGGTGCGGATCGAGCTGCTGGAACGGGCGGCGGCGTAGAAGGAGACGAGGCATGGACGATGCGGTTGGCGCGATGACGTTCGAGGCGAAGCTCGACCGGCTGGCGGAAGTGGCGGTGCAGGTGGGGCTCGGCTTGCAGACGGGGCAGGAACTGGTGCTGACCGCGCCCCTGGAGGCGGTGCCGCTGGTGCGCCGGATCACCGAGCACGCCTACAAGGCGGGCGCCAGTCTGGTGACGCCGATCTATTCCGACGAGCAGGCGACGCTGGCGCGCTTCCGCCTGGCGCCCGACGCGGCGTTCGACCACGCGCCGGCCTGGCTCTACGAGGGCATGGCGCGCGCCTACAAGGAGGGCGCGGCGCGGCTCGCGGTGGGCGGCGAGAACCCCGCGCTGCTGGCCGGGCAGGACCCCGAGCGCGTCTCCCGCGCCGACCGCGCGCGGTCCCGCGCCTACCGGCCGGCCTTGGAGCTGATCACCAATTTCGCGACCAACTGGACGATCCTGAGCTACGCCACCGCGTCCTGGGCAGCGACGGTGTTTCCGGGGGTGCCCGAGGATCAGGCGGTGGCGCGGCTGTGGGACGCGATCTTCGCCGCGACGCGCGTGGATCAGCCCGATCCCGTGGCCGCGTGGGCCGCGCACAACGCGGTGCTGCACGCCGCGACCGCGCGGCTGAACGGCAAGCGGTACTCGGCGCTGCATTTCCGCGGGCCGGGCACCGACCTGACGGTGGGGCTGGCGGACGGGCATCTGTGGCTGGGCGGCGCCGAGCCGTCGCGCAGCGGCATCGTCTGCAACCCGAACCTGCCGAGCGAGGAGGTGTTCACCACGCCCCATGCGCAGCGCGTGGAGGGGCATGTGCGCAGCACCAAGCCGCTGTCCTACCAGGGTACGCTGATCCGCGACATCGCGGTGCGCTTCGAGGGCGGGCGGATCGTGGAGGCGACGGCAAGCTCCGGCCAGGGCGTGCTGGCCAAGGTGCTGGACACCGACGAGGGCGCGCGGCGGCTCGGCGAGGTCGCGCTGGTGCCGCACGCCTCGCCGATCTCGGCGAGCGGGCTGCTGTTCTACAACACGCTGTACGACGAGAACGCGGCGAGTCATGTGGCGATCGGGCAGGCGTACCGCACCTGCCTGGAGGGCGGGACGGAGGCGACTGCGGAGGAGTTGGCGCAGCGCGGCGCGAACAGCAGTTTGATCCATATCGACTGGATGATCGGCTCGGGCGAGGTGGATGTGGATGGGGTGCTGGCGGACGGCGGGCGGGAGGCGGTGATGCGGAAGGG
>JAFEFJ010000417.1 GCA_018240635.1 Pseudomonadota bacterium
CCCTTGTAGTTGCCGGTCAGCGCGTACATCACCAGGTTGACGCCGAAACGATACGCCAGCGTGCGCTGCCGCGCGCCGCCGGGGATCGTCGCGTAGGGGTTGCGGCCGGACTCGTCCACCGCCCAGGCCGCCGCCCAGTCGTTGCTGCCGATGATCACCGGGCTCACGCTGTCGTTGGCGCGGTCCTGGTCGCGCTGCACCCACACCTCGCTGCCGGTGAAGCGGCCGGGGAAGTCCTGCAGCAGATAGAACGACCGCGCCAGCACGTGCTCGGTCGTCAGCGGCGCCAGCGCCGGGATCGCCAGACCCTGCGCGGCACGCCGCAGCGCCGCCTCGGTGCCCGGCGCGAACCCCGCGCCCGACCCGCTCGATCCCTCCGACCCGCCGCGCGTGTCGATCAGGATGATGCCGCCCCGGCTCATGTAGTCGTTCAGCGCCTGCGCCTGCGCCGAGGTCAGCGGCTGCGCCGTGGCGGTGATCGGCCAGTAGATCAGCGGGTAGAAGCTCAGGTCCGTCTCGCCCGGCACGATCGGATCGGGCTCCACCAGCGTCGCGGCGGTGCGGCGGTTGACGTAGTCCGACAGTCCCTCCAGCCCGGTGCGGGAGATCGTGTCCACCTGCGCGTCGCCGGTGACGATGTAGCCCAGCCGCACCGCCAGCGCCGGATGCGTCCCCGTCTCCAGCGCCTGCGCGTGGAACGGCAGCGCGATCAGCAGCGCCGCGGCGGCAAGGCGTGCCGCGCGGCGGCGGATGAAGCCGCGCAGCATCAGCGAGATCAGCAGATCGGCCGCCAGCAGCGCGACCGCCAGCGCCATCAGCGGCGGACCAAGCGCGCGCTCGGGCGCGATCGCGGCGTAGCCCTCCACCCGCGCGCCGTCCACCGCGGGCGCCGCCTCCGGCATCGGCAGCGCGGCGCCCAGGTTCAGCGCCATCCGCCCGCTCTCCGGCCCGTACAGGCCGGGCGGATGGCGCGGCGAGGGCGGCGTCGCGCCGATCCTGTCGGCGGCGATGCCCACGGCGGCGTCGGGCGGGCGGCCCAGCACGCCGAACCCGTCGAGCGATTCGGCGGGCGCCAGCACCGCGCTGCCCGGCGCGCCGGTCACGCCCACCGACAGATCGACCAGCCGGCGCAGCATGTCCACGAACAGGCCGGACAGCGGCAGGTTCGACCAGTCGGCATTGGCGGTGACATGGAACAGCACGACGCGCCCGGCGCCCTTCGCCGCCTGCGTGACCAGCGGCGTGCCGTCCGCCAGCGCCGCCCAGGTCTGGGACGAGAGCTGCGCCGAGGGCTCGGCCAGCACCTGCCGCGTGACCTTCACCTCGTCCGGCACGCGCAGGCCCGCGAAGGGCGAGTCGGGCGGGAAGGGCGCCAGCGCCGCCGGCTGGCTCCAGGACAGCGCGCCGCCCAACTGGCGGTCGCCGCCCAGCAGCTTCACCGGCAGCAGCGGATCGCTCTCGCCCACCGGCATCTCGGCGGTGCGGGGACCGGCGAAGCGGATCAGCAGCCCGCCCTTCTCCACCCAGTCGGTCAGCGCCTTCTGCTCCGGTCCCGCGGGCAGCGGGCGGTCGGCCAGGATCAGCACCGAGATGTCGCGCGACAGCAGCGCGCCGAGCGCGCCTTCGCGCAGCTCGGCGTAGGGTGCCAGTGCGCGGCGCAGGTAGAACAGCGCGCCGGTCAGCGGCGCCTCGGCGGTGATCTGGTCGCCCGCCACCAGCCCCACCGGGCGGCGGCGCCAGCGTTCGTCCAGCAGCACGACGCCGGCGGCCGAGGGCGGGCCTTCCACCACCAGCCGCGCCAGCCGGTTGCGCACCTCGGGCGGCAGCACGAGCCGCGCCTCCCCGGCCGCCGCGCCGGCGGCGATGGGGATGGCGGCGCGCGCCAACGTCCGCCCGTCGCCGCTCTGTGCCAGCACCGTGGCGGTCTGCTCCTCCGGCCCCGCGGGACGCACCGCGCGCAGCGCGAGCCCATCGGCCTCGGCGCGCGGCGGCTGCAGCAGCAGCGGCAGCGGACCATCGCAGCACAGCTCCGTCACCGAGCCCGTGCGCGCGAGCCGGGCGGCGAAGGCCGGGTAGCCCGGCCCGTCGGTCAGCCCGTCCGCCAGATAGGCCACCGCCGTGTCGGGCCGGTCCCAGGCTTCCAGCGCGCGGGTCGCCGCCTCGCGGTCGGACGGCCAGGGCTCGGGCCGCAGCGTCGCGAGGCGCGCGCGCAGGTCGGGCACCGGCATGGGCGGCGTGGCGGCGGGCGGGGCGTTGTTCTGGCCGGGCGCGGTGGTCAGCAGCGCCGCCTCCCGCCCGGCGCGCTGGGCGCGGTCCAGGATGGATTGCGCCGCCTGCATCCGGCGCGGCCAGTCGGCGGCGGTGGACCAGCCGTTGTCGATCACCAGCAGCACCGG
>JAFEFJ010000418.1 GCA_018240635.1 Pseudomonadota bacterium
CCGCCGAAGGAATCGTAGAACGCCATGATGTCGGCGAAGAAGACGCTGTCGAAGCAGCCCTGTTCCAGCACGCGCGCGACATGCTCCCACGCCGCCGGATCGAGGAAGGCGTTCTCGGTCTCCGGATGGCGCCACATGCCGTGATGGTGGCAGGTGGGGCCCGCCAGAAGGAACGCCATCAGGTGCATCTTGCGCTGGCCGCTCATCGCATCATCGCCTTATTGCCTGCCGTTGAATAAGTGTAGACAGTATCAGGCATCGGCTTATCGGCACAGGGGTAAACCATGGCGGACGCGTTCGCGGGCAAGGGCATCATTGTCACCGGCGGAGGAAACGGGCTGGGACGGGCGACGGCGCTGATGCTGGCCACGCGCGGCGGCCGCGTGGCGGTGCTGGACATCGACAAGGCCGCGGCCGAGGCGACGGTTGCGGCGGCGGGCGGCAACGGGGTGGCGCTGGTCGGCGACATCACGCGCAAGGAGCCCGCCTTCGCGCTGTTCGGGCAGGCGGCGGCGGCGCTGGGGCGGGTGGATGCGCTGGTGAACTGCGCGGGCGTCTATCCGCGCCGGCCGATCCTGGAGATCAACGACGAGGACTGGGAATTCAGCTTCTCGGTGAACGTCCGCGGCACGCATTACATGTGCGCGGCGGCGGCGGCGCATATGCAAGGCAAGGGCGGCGGGCGCATCGTCAACGTGGCCTCGATCGACGCCTTCAAGGCGCATGCGCCGAACGCGCATTACGCGGCGATGAAGGCGGCGGTGGTGAGCCTGACGCGCAGCTTCGGCGCCGAGTTCGCGCGCGACGGTATCCTGGTGAACGCCGTGGCGCCGGCGGCGATTGCGACCGAGAAGGCCAAGCAGTCCGACTGGCTGGCCGAGCACGCGCGCAACACCCCGATCGGCCGCGCCGCCGAGCCCGACGACATCGCTGACGTGATCTGCTTCCTGGCCAGCGAGGCGAACCGCTATATCGCCGGAGAGACGGTGGTGGTGAGCGGGGCTTATCTGATCCGGTAGAGGGGCTTCGGCCTCCAGCCTGACCCTCCCCCATGAAGGGGGAGGGGAGGAAGCGGTATCGTTCACCCCAGATAGGCGCGCTGGACCCGTTCGTCGTCGAGCAGGTCGGTGCCCTTGCCGCTCAGGATGATCTTGCCGCTTTCCATCACGTAGCCGTAGTCGGCGATGGACAGGGCGAGGAGGGCGTTCTGCTCCACCAGCAGGACAGTCACGCCCTCTTCGTTGATGGTGCGGATGGTCTCGAACACGCTTTCCACCATCATCGGCGACAGGCCCATGCTGGGCTCGTCCATCAGCAGCGCGCGCGGGCGGGACATCAGCGCGCGCGCGGTCGCCACCATCTGCTGCTCGCCGCCCGACAGCGTGCCGGCCACCTGGCCCCAGCGCTCCTTCAGGCGCGGGAACAGGGTGACCATCTTCTCCTTGTCCTCGTTGATGCCGGCGCGGTCCTTGCGGGTGAACGCGCCCATCTCCAGGTTCTCGCGAACCGTCAGCTTGGCGAAGATGCGGCGTCCCTCGGGCACCTGCACGAGGCCCTGCATGGTGATCTCGTGCGCCTTGTAGGCGCCGAGGCGCTTGCCGTCGAAACGGATCTCGCCCTTGCGGGGATGCAGCAGGCCGCTGATGGTTTTCAGCGTGGTCGATTTGCCCGCGCCGTTGCCGCCGACGAGCGTGACGATCTTGCCCTGATCGACCGAGAGCGAGACGCCCTTCAGCGCCTGGATCTTGTCGTAGAAGACGTGGATATCGTCGATTTCGAGCAGTGCCATGCGTCAGGCTCCGGCCAAGCGTTCGGCCGCGTGGCGGCGGGCGAGGGGGGGCGCGCCTTTCTGGCTGCCGAGATAGGCTTCGATCACCTTGGGGTCGGCCTGCACCTCGGCGGGCGTGCCCTCGGAGATCTTCACGCCGTGATCGAGCACCGAAACGCGGTCCGACATCGCCATCACCAGCCGCATCTGGTGTTCGATGAGGATGATGGTGATGCCGTAGGTGCTGCGGACGTTGCGGATGAAGTCCATCATGTCCGACATCTCGCGCGGGTTCATGCCCGCGGTGGGCTCGTCGAGCATCAGCAGCTTCGGCCGCGTGGCCAGCGCGCGGCCGATCTCCAGCCGCCGCTGCTCGCCGTAGGCGAGGTTGCGCGCCAGCATGTCGCCGCGCCCGCGCAGGCCGACGAATTGCAGCAGCTTCACCGCCTCTTCCTGCGCGCGCGCCTCGTCCTCGCGCGTGTGCTTGCTGTTCACCAGCGCGCCCCACCAGCGGGATTTCAGATGCAGGTGCATCCCCACCAGCAGGTTCTCGATGGCGGTGATGTTCCGGAACAGGCGGATGTTCTGGTAGGTGCGGCTGATGCC
>JAFEFJ010000419.1 GCA_018240635.1 Pseudomonadota bacterium
AACATGTCGGCGCTGACCGAGTTCCTGCCCGCGATGCTGTCCGGCTTCGCGCGGCGCCACCCGGACATCAAGGTGGAGATCGAGGAGCAGATCAGCGCCGAGACCGTGCAGGCGCTGCGCCAGGGCGTCGCCGATCTCGGCGTGTTCGCGGAAGGCACGCCCGCCGACGGATTGACGGTCGAGCGCTACCGCGCCGACCGCCTTGTGCTCGTCTGTCCCGCCGGCCATCCGCTTGCGGCACGCCCGTCGGTGCGCTTTGCGGACTGCCTCGCCTACGACTTCGTCGGCCTCAACCGGGGCAGTTCGCTGCTCAACGCCGTGACCGCCGCCGCCGAGGCCGAGGGCCGGCCGCTGCATCTGCGCGTGCAGGTGCGCAGCTTCGATGCCATGTGCCAGATGATTGCCGCCGGCCTCGGCATCGGCGTGCTGCCGTCCGACGCCTGCCAACCGATGCTCGCCCCCCGCCGCCTCGTCGCCGTTCCGCTGGCGGAACCCTGGGCGCATCGCTGGCTGCTTCTGGGCCACCAGGGGGAGGAGCGATTGTCGCAACCCGCGCTGCTGATGCTGCGGCATATCCGGGATGGGGCGGAGGCTGCTGCCGCGCCTCTCGCCAGCGCGAGCGGCCGAAAGCGCCGGAGATAGAACGTTCCCCCACCGTCATCGCGAGGAGCGTCGCGACGAAGCGATCCAGGGCGGCGGCAATCGCCCGACAAAAGCCCGCCCGTGGCGGAGCGGTGCGGTGCCGACTACCCTCCGCCCAAACCGTCCGCGCCACCAAGAAGGACACGCCATGGGCACGCGCCTTGCGAACAGGATCGCCATCGTCACCGGATCGGGCCAGGGCATCGGCCGTGCCGTCGCCTGCGCGTTCGCGCGGGAGGGCGCCACCGTCGTCGTCGCCACGCGCACCGAAGCGCATGGCGCAGAGACGTGCCGGCTGATCGAGGCGGAAGGCGGCAAGGCGATGCTGCACACCGTCGATCTGGCCGATCACGACGCGGCGCGCGCGATGGTGGCGCACGCCGCCGCCGCGTGCGGAGGAATCGATATCCTGGTGCACAACGCCTCCACCTCCTTCGGCCGCCGTCCCATCGAGCAGGTGGACTTCACGATGCTGGACGGGCTGTTCAACATCAACGTCAAGGCGCTCTACACGCTGACGCAGGCCGTGCTGCCGCACCTTCGCAAGCGGGGCGGCGGGCGGATCATTGTCACCTCGTCGGTGACGGGGCCGAAGGTGACGATGCCGGGCTCGGGCGCCTACGCCACCGCGAAGGCGGCGCTGACCGGGTTCATCCACACCGCCGCGCTGGAACTCGCGGCCGAGAACATCACCGTCAACGGCGTCGAGCCCGGCTATATCGACACGCCCGGCCTCGCCGCCTTCAAGGCGAAGTTCGGCGCAGAGAGGATCGCGCATTTCATCCCCGCCAAACGCCTCGGCCGGCCGGAGGAGATCGCGGGGCCGATGGTGTTCCTCGCCAGCGACGACGCCAGTTACGTCACGGGCGAAACCATCGTCGTGGACGGCGGCGCGCGCCTGCCGGAAAGCCCCACCTGGGCGGGATGACCGCCGCGCTCGTCCATCTCGGTCCGCCCGGCAGCTACTCCGAGCAGGCGGCACGCGGCTTCCGCGTGGCGCATGGCATCGCGGCGCGGGTCGAGCCGGTGGAGAGCCTCGCCGCCGTCGCCGCGGCGGTGCGCGCCGGCCGCGCGGCGTTCGGCGTGCTGCCGGTGCTGGCGACCACCAGCGGCTTCCCCGCCGAGGCGCATGCCGCGCTGGTCGGCGCGCCCGATCCGGGCTGGCGCGTGGTGGGGGAGGCGACGCTGCCCATCGTCTCCCACCTGCTCGTCCGTCCCGGCACGCGGCGGGCGGACCTGCGGCGCGTGCTGTCGCATCCGAACGCGTTGCGCGAAGCCGCGGCCACGCTGGCGCGGGACTTCGCCGATCTGGTTGCGGTCGAAACCGCTTCCACCGCCGAGGCGGCGCGCCTCGTGGCGAGCGGCGACGGCACCGCTGCCGCCGTGGCCGGGCCGGCCGCGATGGCGCCCTACGGGCTGGTGCCGATCGCCGAAGCCATCCAGGACGATCCGCACAACGCGACGCTGTTCTGGCTGATCGCGCCGGCCGGCGCGCCGCCCGATCCGATGCCGGCGCGCGTCGCGATCCTGCTGGACGCGCGGGACGGATCGGACCGCCTCGGCGCCGCCGCGGCGGCGCTGCACGGGCTTGGTTTTAGCATCGCGTTCGTCTCGTTGGCGCCGCTGCCGGGGCCGCCCTTCGCGTTTCGCTACGCAATCGCCGCCGCCGCGCCGGCGCCCA
>JAFEFJ010000041.1 GCA_018240635.1 Pseudomonadota bacterium
GAGGGGATGGTGCGCTTCATCAGCAGGCCGGGCTCCAGGCAGGGCCAGTCCTCGTCGCCGGTCAGGATCAGCGTCGGCACGTCGAGCGCCGCCATCTCGTCGGTCAGGTTGTAGAGCGAGGGGCGGCGGCGCTGGCAGCCCAACTGCGTGTTGGCCGAGCCCAGCGCCGAATGCTCCGCCAGCCGCCGCTTGAAAGCCGCGAAGCCGCGCGGGTTCTTGTTCTCGTACTGCACGCGGGTCGGGCCGTAGGCGTATTTCTCGGCGAAGGCCGCCATGCCGTGCTCGTGCAGGAAGGCCGCCACCGCATCGGCCTCGGCGGCGAAGCGCTCCCGCTGGCTCGGCTCCGCGCCGTAGCCGCAGCCCGCGACGCAGAGCGACAGCGCGCGGGAGGGATGGCGGAAGCCGAAATGCAGCGTCGCGAACCCGCCCATCGATAGGCCGACGACATGCGCCTTCCCGATGCCAAGGTGATCCAGCACCGCCAGGATGTCGTCGGCCGCGCGGGACTGCGAATAGGCGTCCACCGCCTCCGGCACGTCCGACGGCGGATAGCCGCGGGCGTTGTACGCGATGGCGCGGTAGCGCTGCCCGAAATGCTGCATCTGGGGTTCCCAGCTGCGGTGATCGCCCGCGAATTCGTGGACGAAGATGACCGGCGTGCCGCTGCCGGTCTCCTCGTAGTAGAGGCGAACATTGTCGTCGGTGACGGCGAAGGGCATGGCGGTCTCCCTGGGCGGAACGATTAGTCGGACGGCAGGGTGTCGGGCGGCACCTCGGCGGCGTTGCGGGCCGGCACCGCGAGCCGCGCCGCGCCGGCGACCTCGACGGTGCCGGGCAACCGCCAGGCGCGCTGCCCGGCCACGAAGGCGCCGCAGGCACGGCTCCACAGCGTGCCCGAGACGTAATCGACGGCATAGGGCCCGGCGGGCAGCCCGCTCACGGTGGTGGTGCCGGGACCGGCGGCGATCCGCAGTGCCGCCGCGCCCTTGGGCGCACGCAGGCTCACCACCATCGTCTCGCCGCTGCTGTTATCGATCGCGAGCGCCGCCTCGCCCGAGCCGTGGCGCAGGATCACCTCACCGGGCACCAGCGGGGGGCCGGCGTTGTAGCTGCAGAAGGCGCGCCGCGCGGCGCGGGCATCGCCCGGCGTCAGGCGTGCCGCGTCCACGAAGCCGCGCCCCTCCGTCACCTGCACCTCCACCATGCCGTCGCGCGGCGGCGTGTTCAGCACGGCAACGCCGGTGAAGGGCGGCAGATGCGCCGCCCCCAGGTATCGGTGCTGCGCCTCGTCGTAGCGCCAGAGCGGCGCCGGGCCGCCGGAGGGCAGCACGTAATGCGTCGGCACCCCGGCCGGCACGGCTGCGGCCAGGCCGGCGGCCGAGGGCGCGTCCGGTGCGGGGGCAGGCGGTGCCGGGGAAGGTGGGGCCGGGGAAGGCGGGGCCGGGCTGCGGGCTGGCACGACAGGGAAGCCGGGCGGCGCGTTCTCGACCATGCGCGCGACATGCAGGCCAAGCTCGCCCACCGAGACCGCGGCGAGCAGCGCGAGGCCCGCGACAACGCCGCGTCGCAGCGTGCGCTCCTGCACCGGCAGGTCCGGCAGGTCCGGCATCGGTGGCAGGTCGTAGGCATCGGGTATCGGCGGCGGCTCGTCGCGCCGCGCGCCGCCGTGCGCGGTGCCGATCCCCGTGCGCGCCAGCCGGTCGTACCGCGCCCGCGCCACCTCGTCGCCCAGCACGTCGTAGGCCTGGCGCAGCCGGATGAAGGAGTCGGCGTTGCCGGTGCCCGGCACGTCGGGGTGCAGCACGCGCGCCCGCCGCCGGAACGCCGCCGTGATCGCCGCGTGGCTGGCGGTCGGCGCAACGCCAAGGCGCGCGTAGTAACCCTCCGGGTCCATCCGCCTACTCTACAGCGGGCGGCGTTTCCCTCCCATTGCCCGCGGCTTAGACTCCTGGGCCGCAACGAGAGGAACGCCATGACCGACCTGATCGAAACGGTTGCCGACGGGGTCGCGACCCTGACCCTCAACCGGCCGGAAAGCATGAACGCAGTCTCCCCGGGGATGCTGCGGGAGCTGTATGACGCGCTCGACCGGCTGGGCGCCGACCCGGAGGTGGGGGTCATCGTCATCACTGGCGCGGGCAGGGCGTTCTGCGCTGGCGGCGACATCAAGACAATGCACGAGCGTGCCGCCCAGGGCTTCGAGGTGCGTGCCGCCGGCCTGCGGCGGATGCACCGGCTGCCGCTGCTGATCCGCACCATCCCGAAGGTGGTGGTCGGCATGATCAACGGACCGGCGGCGGGCGCGGGGCTGGGACTTGCGATGAGCTGCGACCTGCGGATCGCTGGCCGTTCGGCGCGGTTCGGCGCGGCCTTCGTGCGGATGGGGCTGTCGGGCGATTTCGGGGCGTCCTGGCTGCTGACGCAACTGGTCGGCACGGCGAAGGCGCGTGAGATGTTCCTGCTGGGCGAGATGGTCGATGCGGAGGAGGCGGCGCGGCTCGGCCTCGTGACCCGCGTGGTGGACGACGCGGCGCTGGCGGGCGAGACCGCGGCACTCGCCCGGCGGATGGCGGACGGGCCGCGCGTCGCGCTGGGCTACATGAAGGCGAACCTGCACGCCGCCGAGACCGAGCCCTTCGCGCCCGTGCTGGAGATGGAGGCGATCCACCAGGCGCGGTGTTCGCAGACCGACGACCACAAGGAGGCGGTGCGCGCCTTCATCGAGAAGCGCAGGCCGGCGTTCCACGGGCGGTAGGAGCCGGCGCGGCTAGGCGATCACCCCCTCCGCCCGCAGCGCGCCGATCTCCGCCGGGCCCATCCAGGCCGCGAGCGCGGCGTCGGCGTTCGGCGGGCGCGGCGGGGTGGGGGTGTCGGGCACGGTGCGGCTGAAGCGGGGCGCGGGGCCGGACTGCACGATGCCGTCCACCTCCACGAAGGTGCCGCGCGCGCGGTTGTGCGGATGCGCCGCCGCCTCAGGCAGGGACAGCACGGGGGCGAAGCAGACATCCGTGCCTTCCAGAACCGCCGTCCATTCCGCGCGGGTGCGGGTGCGGATCACGGCGGCCAGCTTCTCCCGCGTCGCCTGCCATCCCGCGCGGTCGGTCTGCACGAAGTCCGCGGCATCCAGGCCCAGCCGGGCGATCAGTTCCGCATGAAACTTGGGCTCGATCGGCGCGAGCGAGATGTGCTCGCCGTCGGCGCATTCGTAGACCTGATAGTAGTACGCGCCGCCATCCAGGACGTTGTTGCCGCGCACCGTGGTGTTGACGCCGGACGCCAGCATCCCGCTGAACGCCGTCATCAGGGATGCGACGCCGTCCAGCATCGTTGCGTCCACCACCTGCCCGCGTCCCGACCGGCGCGCTTCCAGCAACGCCGCGCAGATGCCGAACGCGAGATAGAGGGCGCCGCCGCCGAAATCGGCGACCAGGTTCAAGGGCGGCACCGGCGGGCCGCCGCGCGGCCCCATCGCATGCAGCACCCCTGTCAGCGCGATTTAGTTCAGGTCGTGCCCCGCCGCCTGCGCGAGCGGCCCGTCCTGGCCCCAGCCGGTCATGCGCCCGTACACGATCCTTCCGTTGCGTTTGAAACAGTCCTCCGGACCGAGCCCCAGCCGCTCGGTCACGCCGGGGCGGAAGCCTTCGGTCAGCACGTCGGCCTGCTCCACGAGCTTCAGCACCAGATCGCGCGCCGCCGGTTTCTTCAGGTCCAGGCTCAGGGTTTCGCGCGAGCGCAGCAGCAGGTTGGTGCGCAGCGGGCGGGACAGCGCCAGCTCCTCGGCCGCCGGGCGGTCGATGCGCAGCACGGTCGCGCCTAGATCGGCAAGCAGCATCGCGCACATCGGGCCCGGACCGATGCCGGCAAGCTCGATGACCTTCACTCCCTGAAGCGGACCCATGGCGCTGCCTTTCGCGGCTTCTGTGGCGATGGCGAAGGCTGCGTTCGGGCCATGGCGGCGTCAATCCAGTGCCGCGTCGATCCGGGGCAGGCTTGGCGGCGGCGGCGGGGTGGGCGAGACTTGCGGCGGGAGGACACCGCCATGGACCTGCGCTTCACGCCGGAGGAGACCGCGTTCCGCGAGGAGGTGCGCGCCTTCATCCGCAACAATCTGCCGAAGGAAACGCGCGAGCGGCTGCGGATGGGCCATCCGCCGACCAAGGCGGAGACGGTGCAATGGCAGCGCGCCTTGAATGCGCGCGGCTGGGCGGCGATCAGCTGGCCGAAGGAATGGGGCGGACCCGGCTGGAGCCCCGTTCAGCGCATGATCTTCCTGGAGGAGAACCTCGCCGCGCCCGCGCCCGAGCTGCTCGGCTTCAACATCACCATGATCGGCCCGGTGCTGATCCAGTTCGGCACCGAGGAGCAGAAGAAGCGCTTCCTGCCGCGCGCCGCCAACCTGGACGACTGGTGGTGCCAGGGCTTCTCCGAGCCCGGCGCGGGATCGGACCTTGCCTCGCTCAAGACCGCCGCGCGGCGCGAGGGCGACCATTACATCGTGAACGGCCAGAAGATCTGGACCTCGACGGCGCACAACGCCGACTGGTGCTTCCTGCTGGTGCGCACCAATCCGGCGGCGGCGAAGCGGCAGGAGGGCATTTCCTTCCTGCTGGTGGACATGAAGACGCCCGGCATCACCGTCCGCCCGATCATCTCCATCGACGGCAGCCATCACCTGAACGAGGTGTTCTTCGACGACGTGAAGGTGCCCGTGGAGATGCGGGTGCACGAGGAGAACCGCGGCTGGGACGTGGCGAAGTTCCTGCTGGGCAACGAACGGGTGGGCATCGCGCGCCTGGGCAAGTCGCGCGAACGGATCGACTTCGCGAAGTCGCTGGCGCGGGAGACGCGCTCGGGCGGGCGGCCGCTGAGCGAGGACCCGGCGTTCCGCCAGCGCGTCGCGCAGCTGGAGGTGGACCTGAAGGGGCTGGAGATGATGCAGCTTCGCGTCGTCTCGGCCTACGACAAGCGGCGCGACGGCAAGCCCGATCCGCTGTCCTCGGCGATCAAGGTGCGCGGCTCGGAACTGCTGCAGGCCACGTCGGAACTGGTGATGGATGTGGGCGGCCCGCAATCCATGACCGCCTGGGCGCGGGAAGCGGACACCGCGAGCAACGAGCCGGCGCTGGGGCCGGAATGGGCGGCGCAGGCGGCGGGAGCGTATCTGATGCTGCGCGCGGCCTCGATCTACGGCGGATCCAACGAGATCCAGAAGAACATCCTCTCCAAAGCGGTGCTGAGGCTCTGATGGATTTCGATCTGACCGACGAACAGCGGCTGCTGGCGGACAGCGTCGGCCGCCTGATGGCCGACACCTACAGCTTCGAGAAGCGCCGCGCACTGATCCGCGAGGCGGAGGGCTACAGCGCCGAGTTGTGGGCGCGCTACGCCGAGCTTGGGCTGCTGGGACTGCCCTTCGCCGAGGAGCATGGCGGCTTCGGCGGCGGCGCCGTCGAGATCATGCTGGTGATGGAGGCGTTCGGCCGCGCGCTGGCGCTGGAACCCTATCTGGCGACCGTGGTGCTGGGCGGCACGGCGCTGCGGCTGGCAGGCAGCCCGGCGCAGCTCGAAGCGATGGTGCCGCGCATTGCCGAAGGCCAGCTGAAGCTCGCCTTCGCGCATGGCGAGCGGCAGGCGCGCTACGATCTATCCGATATCGAGACGAAAGCGACGCGCTCCGGCGCGGGCTACGTGCTGGACGGCGCCAAGACCGTGGTGCTGCACGGCGACAGCGCGGACATGCTGGTGGTGAGCGCCCGCACCTCCGGCGGGCGGGACGATGCCGACGGGCTGAGCCTGTTCCTGGTGGATGGGCGGGCGAACGGGGTCGCGCGCCGTGGCTACGCCCTGCGCGACGGTACGCGGGCGGCGGAGGTCGTGCTCTCGGGCGTTGAGGTCGGTGCGGACGCGCTGCTTGGCGCCGAAGGGGCGGCGTTCCCTGTGATTGCCCGCGTGGTGGAGGCGGGCATCGCGGCGATGTGCGCGGAATCGGTGGGCGCGATGGATGCGATGCACGCGATGACGCTGGATTATCTCAAGACGCGCCAGCAATTCGGCCGGCCGATCGGCGAGAACCAGGTGCTGCAGCACCGCTCGGCGGAGATGCTGATCCAGCTGGAGAACGCGCGCGGCATGGCGATGCTGGCGGCGATGATGGTGGACGAGCCGGACGCGGCCGAGCGCGCGCGCAACATCGCGATGGCCAAGGTGGGCGTGGGGCAGGCCGGCCGCTTCGTCTCGCAGCAGGCGATCCAGCTGCATGGCGGCATCGGCATGACCGAGGAATACGCGATCGGCCATTTCTTCCGCCGCGTCATGGTGATCGAGCACAGCTTCGGCGACACCGCGCACCACCTGAACCGGCTCGCCGCGCTGGCGGCGTAGCCGGCACGGCGCGCCGCTACCGCGAGAGCAGCGCGATCAAGGAGTCGAGCTGGTCCAGCGTGCGGTAATGGATGCGCACCTGTCCCGATTCGCCTTCGCCCACCAGCTGCACCTTGAGCCCGAGTTGATCGGACAGCTGCTGCTCGACCGCGAGCCGGTCCGGGTCGTGCTCCCGCCCGCCGCCGGATGTCGCGCCCGCGTCCGGCGCGGCATCGGGCTTGCGGCTGGCCAGCGCCTCGGTCTGCCGCACTGACAGGTTGCGGGCCAGGACGGCGGCGGCGAGCGATTCCGGGTCCGGATGCGTGAGCAGGGCGCGCGCATGGCCCGCCGTCAGCGCGCCGCTCTGCACCATCGCCCGCACCTTCTCGGGCAGGTTCAGCAGGCGCAGCGTGTTGCCGACATGGGCGCGGGACTTGCCGATGGCCTGGGCCAGCGCCTCCTGCGTCATGCCGAATTCCTCCACGAGGCGCGCATAGCCCTGCGCCTCCTCGATCGGGTTCAGGTCGGCGCGCTGCAGATTCTCGACCAGCGCGGCGGCCATTGCCTCGCTGTCGGACAGCGGACGGACCAGCGCCGGCACCTCGTGCAGCCCGGCGGCGGCGGCGGCGCGCCAGCGGCGTTCGCCGGCGATGATCTGATACTGGCCGGGATCGGCGGGATCGGGGCGGACGAGCAGGGGCTGAAGCACGCCGCGCGCGCGGATCGAGTCGGCAAGCTCTGCGAGCGCCTGCGGGTCCATCGGCCCGCGGGGCTGGAAGGGTCCGGGCCGCAGCAGGTCGATGGCGAGCGGGCGCGTCCCCGCCGCCGCCTGGCTGCCCGCCGCCGCCGGCTCGGCCGGCGCAACGGCGGCCTCGCCCATCAGCGCGGCGAGGCCGCGGCCCAGGCGGGGGCCGGCGCTCTTCGCGTTCATGCCGCCCGCCCCGCCGCCGCGCGCTCGCGCCGCAGCACCTCGGCCGCGAGCTGCAGATAGGCCTGTGCCCCGGCCGAGCGGTGGTCGTAGAGCAGCACCGGCTTGCCGTGGCTCGGCGCTTCCGAGATGCGGATGTTGCGCGGGATCACCGTCTCGTAGACGCGGTCGCCGAAGAACGCGCGCGCATCCGCGGCGACCTGCTCGGAGAGGTTGTTGCGGCGGTCGTGCATGGTCAGGACGATTCCATGCAGGGCGAGCGCGGGATTCAGGCCGCGGCGGACCAGGTCGATCGTGCGCATGAGCTGGCTGATGCCCTCCAGGGCGAAGAACTCGCATTGCAGCGGGACGAGCACCGCATCGGCCGCGACCAGGGCGTTCAGCGTCAGCAGCCCGAGGCTCGGCGGGCAGTCGATCAGCACCCGGTCGTAGGGGCCTGTGCGAAGGCCGGCGAGGGCGTCGCGCAGCCGGTATTCGCGGCGCGGCGCGTCCACCAGCTCGATCTCGGCCCCGGCGAGGTCGGGTTCGGCCGGCAGGATGTCGAGCCCCGGCACGAGGCTGGCCGCGGCGGTGCCGGCGACCGGCGCGCCTTCGGTCAGCACGCGGTAGCTGCCGGCGGTCCGGGCCTCGCGCGGAATACCGAGGCCGGTGGAGGCGTTGCCTTGGGGATCGAGGTCGATCACCAGCACGCGCTCGCCGGTGGCGGCCAGGGCGGTGGCGAGGTTGATGGCGGTGGTGGTCTTGCCGACGCCGCCCTTCTGGTTTGCAAGGGCCAGGAAGCGTGCGCGGCGTGCCCCGCTCTCAGGCTGTTCCGACACGGACGATCTCGCTGATGCGGAGGATGGCGGCGTCCGGGTCCGTCTGGCTCGGCAGCCGCGCTGACCGCATGTGCCACCCGGCGGCGGCCTCCGTCAACTCGTCCTGGGCGGCGGCGCCTTTCAGGAACAGGCAGACGCCGCCCGGGGCGAGGAGGGGGGCGGCGAGGGCGAGGAGACGGGGGAGACGGGCAAGGGCGCGGGCCGTCACCAGGGGGGCGGGAGGCAGCTTGGCGTCCTCGATCCGGACGGCGTGGACGGTGGCGGGGGCGGCGGTCTCCCGCGCCGCTTCGCGCAGGAAGGCGGCCTTGCGCCGGTCGGACTCGACCAGATCAAACGGGATGCCGGTGGCGATGGCCAGCACGAGCCCCGGAAAACCGCCGCCGCTGCCGAGGTCGATCGCCCGGCTGATTCCGGGCGGGATCAGGGGCGCGAGCTGGAGCGAGTCGTCGATATGGCGTGGCCACAGCGCCGGGATGTCGGCCGTGGCCACGAGGTTGATCGTCGGATTCCACCGCGCGAGGAGCGCGGCGAAGCGTTCGAGCCGGAATCGGGCCTCGGGCGATAGAGTGGGCCGCTTCACGTGAAGCAGAGGGGAAGGCGATGTGTGGTCATGCTTCACGTGAAGCGGAGCCGCCGCGCTGCTTCTGGGCGGCGGCCAGGATGGCCGCGAGCGCGGAGGGGGTCATGCCCTGGATGCGGGAGGCGGCGCCGAGCGAGGCAGGACGCTGGGCGGCCAGCTTCTGCCGCAGCTCCGCGCTCAACCCGCCGACGCCCTCGAAGTCGATCCCGTCGAGCGGGAACCCGTCCTCCCGCCGGATGCTGCGGATATCGGCGTCCTGCCGGTGCAGATAGCCCGCGTAGCGCGCCTCCGCCCGGAGCTGCGCGAAGGCGCGTGGCGGCAGGGCGGCGAGGAAGGGGAAGACGGCGCGGAGCGCGGCATCGTCCAGCGCCTCCTGCGCCAGCAGGTGCATCGCGGAGCGCGGCCCGGCGTCGGTCCGCACCGCGATGCCGTGCTGCGCCAGCATTGCGGGAGCGGCGCGCGTCCGCTCCGCCTCCGCGCGGGCCCGCCGCAGGGCATTGTCATGGGCGGCGAAGGCGGCGGCGCGGGCGGGGCCGACGCAGCCCGCCGCGATGCCGAGCGGCGTCAGCCGGAGATCGGCGTTGTCGGCGCGCAGCGTCAGGCGGAATTCGGCGCGCGAGGTGAACATCCGGTACGGCTCGCTCACGCCCTGCGTCGTCAGGTCGTCGATCAGCACGCCGATATAGCCGTCCGGCCGGCCGATCCGCAGCGGCGCGGGCCGCCCGCCGGCCGCGCCGGCGGCGTTCACGCCCGCCACCAGCCCCTGCGCCGCCGCCTCCTCGTAGCCGGTGGTGCCGTTGATCTGGCCCGCCAGGAACAGGCCGGGCGCGGCGCGCAGCTCCAGCGCCGGGGTCAGCGCGCGCGGATCGACATAGTCGTACTCGACGGCGTAGCCCCAGCGCAGGATGCGCGCGCGCTCCAGGCCGGGGATCGAGGCGATCAGCGCGGCCTGCACGTCCTCCGGAAGGCTGGTGGAGATGCCGTTCGGATAGACGGTGTCGTCGTCCAGCCCCTCCGGCTCCAGGAAGATCTGGTGCCGCTCCCGGTCGGCGAAGCGGACCACCTTGTCCTCGATCGAGGGGCAGTAGCGCGGTCCCGTCCCGGCGATCCGCCCGCCATAGACCGCCGAGCGATGCAGGTTGGCGCGGATCAGCGCGTGCGTCGCCGGGGTGGTGGCGGTGATGTGGCAGGGAATCTGCGGCTGCGCGATCCTGGCCGTCAGGGTGCTGAACGGCTCGGGCTCGGCGTCGCCGTGGTCGGGCGCGAGCGCCGCCCAGCCGATGGTGCGGCCGTCCAGCCGGGGCGGGGTGCCGGTCTTGAGCCGCCCCATGGGCAGGCCGAGCCGCTCCAGCGTGCGGCCGAGGGCGACGGCGGGGGCTTCGCCCATGCGGCCTGCGGGCTCCTGCCGTTCGCCGATGTGGATCACGCCCCGCAGGAACGTCCCGGTGGTCAGCACCGCCGCGCCGCAGCGCAGGCGCTGGCCGTCGGCGCAGATCACCGCCTGCAGCGCGCCGCCGGGGCCGAGTGCGACGTCCGCAACCTCCGCCTCCAGGATCGTCAGGTTCTCCTGCGCGGACAGCAGGGCCTGGATCGCGGCGCGGTACAGCGCCCGGTCCATCTGCGCGCGCGGGCCGCGCACGGCGGGGCCCTTGCTGCGGTTCAGCACCTTGAAGTGGATCCCGGCCAGATCCGCGGCGCGGCCCATCAGGCCGTCCAGCGCGTCGATCTCGCGCACCAGATGGCCCTTGCCGATGCCGCCGATCGACGGGTTGCAGGACATCGCGCCGATTGTCGCACGCTTCTGCGTCACCAGCGCGGTGCGCGCACCCATCCGGGCCGCCGCCGCCGCTGCCTCGCAGCCGGCATGGCCCGCGCCGACCACCACCACGTCCCACATCGCCGCGTCCGTCGTCATGGTTTCGCCCGCGCCCGCCGGCTCAGCCCACCCGGCTGCCCGCGGCCGCGCGGTCGGCGAGCCAGATCAGCTCCCCCGCCGGCCGGACCGCCGCCGCCGGCACATCCGCGCCGCCGTCCAGGATGCGGCCGAGCATCGCGTTCTTGCCCGCGCCGGAGACGAGGAACGCCGCAACGCGGGAGGCGTCCAGCGCCGGATAGGTCAGCGTGATGCGGATCGTGTCCCGCCCGTGCGGCACCGTCGCCGCCAGCCGGTCGCGCACGCCCAGAACCGGCTCGCCGGGCAGCAGGGAGGCGGTATGCCCGTCCTCGCCCAGGCCCAGCAGGTTGAGGTCGAACAGCACGCCGTCCGGCCGGCGCAGCCGCTCCACCGCCGCCGCATGCGCGGCCGCCGCTTCCTCGGGCGTCACGCCCACGGTCGGGACGGCATGCAGATGGCCGGGCGGCACAGACACATGGTCGAGCAGGGCGGCGCGGATCATGCCGAGATTGCTCTGCGGGTCGGTCTCCGGCACGAAACGCTCGTCGCCGATCACCCAGTGCACGCGGTCCCACGGCACGCGGCCGCGCCAGGGATCGCGGGCGAGGTTCTGGTACACCGGCTTCGGGGTGGAGCCGCCGGACAGGGCCACCACGAACGCGCCCGAGGAGGCTTGTGCGAGATCGCAGAACAGATCGGCCGCCCCGCGCGCGAGCGCCGCTGCATCCGCGAAGACGCGCAGCGTGCCGGGGAATGCCATTGGGGAGGCCGTCGGGGAAGCCATCGGAGGGGGCGTGCTCATACCAGGAGGCTTTCGCTATGCCGCGCGGGGGCGGCCTCTCATGTGGCCTTTCGCGGGCCGAGTCCAGCGGGAGCGCCGCCGCAAACATGGGTGAGGGGACGGCCAAGGGGAACGATTCCCGAGGCGGGTCATTTAGAACCCGCACTCGATAGATGAACCCGCAACGAACGCCCCGGCCCACTCCCTTCGGCCAGCCTGTTGCGGAGACCGATCTTCAACCCGGCAAAGGGACGCGGCCATGCTGAAATGGGCTCTGATCTTCTTCATCGTCTCGATCATCGCGGGCGTTTTCGGATTTACCGGAATTTCGGCGGCCAGCGCCGGGATCGCCAAGATCCTGTTCTTCCTGTTCCTGGTGATCTTCCTGATCTTCCTCGTGATGGGGCTGATGGCAGGCAACGCCATCCTGTAGCGCCCGCATCCCGCCCAGGGCCGAACGGTAAGGGCCAAACGGCAAGGGCCGCCGCGACGATCGCGGCGGCCCTTTTCGCTGGCCAATATCCGGGCGGAGGCTACTCGGCCGCGGCCTTCAGCCCGGCGCCGACCCGGAACGGCGCCTCGGTCTG
The DNA here is from genome assembly GCA_018240635.1 of Pseudomonadota bacterium. GTDB lineage: Bacteria > Pseudomonadota > Alphaproteobacteria > Acetobacterales > Acetobacteraceae > JAFEFJ01. The sequence continues at coordinate 11,949 of JAFEFJ010000041.1, forward strand.
CTTGCGTACATCCTCGACCGTCACGCCCGGCGCGAGATCGACCAGCGTCAGCCCCGGCTGCCCCGGATTGTCCACTTCCAGCACGCACAGGTCGGTGATGATCAGGTTCACCACGCCCGCGCCGGTCAGCGGCAGGTTGCACGATTTCAGGATCTTCGGCTCGCCCTTCGCCGTGTGCTCCATCAGCACCACCACGCGCGGCACGCCGGCGACCAGGTCCATCGCCCCGCCCATCCCCTTCACCATCTTGCCGGGGATCATCCAGTTCGCGAGGTCGCCGTTCTCCGCCACCTGGAGCGCGCCCAGGATGGAGATGCCAATATGCCCGCCGCGCACCATCGCGAAGGACGTCGCGCTGTCGAAGAAGCTGGTCGTCGGCAGGGCGGTGACGGTCTGCTTGCCGGCGTTGATGAGGTCGGCGTCCTCCTCGCCCTCGAAGGGGAAGGGGCCGATGCCCAGCATCCCGTTCTCGCTATGGAGCTGAACGTCGATCCCTTCGGGGATGAAGTTGGCGACCAGGGTCGGGATGCCGATCCCCAGGTTCACATACATTCCGTCCTGCAATTCCCGGGCGGCGCGGGCGGCCATTTCCTCGCGGGTCCACGGCATGGTGTCGCTCCTCGGATCGGGGTACGGGTCAGGCGGCTTGGCGCTTGCGCACGGTGCGCTGTTCGATCCGCTTGTCCACGGTATCGAGTTTCACCAGGCGCTGCACATAGATGCCGGGGGTGATGATTTCGTTGGGATCGAGCGCGCCCTGCGGTACCAGCTCCTCCACCTCCGCCACGGTCACCTTGCCGGCGGTCGCCATCACTGGGTTGAAGTTGCGGGCGGCGTGCCGGTAGATCAGGTTGCCCTCGGGGTCGGCGCGCCAGGCGTGCACGATGGCCAGATCGGCCACCAGGCCGCGCTCCATCACATACAGCTTGCCGTCGAACTCGCGCTGCTCCTTGCCCTCGGCGATGGCGGTGCCGGCGCCCGTGCGGGTGAAGAAGGCGGGCACCCCGGCGCCGCCGGCGCGGATGCGCTCGGCAAGCGTGCCCTGCGGGTTGAACTCGATCTCCAGCTCGCCGGCCAAATATTGTTGCATGAACGTCTTGTTTTCGCCGACGTAGGAGCTGACCATTTTCCTAATCTGCCGGGTTTCCAGCAGCACCCCCAGGCCCACGCCGTCGATGCCCGCGTTGTTGGAAACCACCGTCAGGTTGCCGACGCCCGCCTCGCGGATCGCCTCGATCAGCGCCGCGGGGATGCCGCACAGGCCGAAACCGCCGGCCATGATGGTCATGCCGTCGCGCAGCAGCCCGGCGAGCGCCGTCTTGGCGTCCGGGTAGATCTTGTTGACCGCCATGCGTCCTCGCTCCTTGGGCTTCCGGTGGCTCGCGAAGGCCGATGCCTAACGGTCCGCCGTTGCCGCATCAAGCGGAACGGGCGGATTCAGGCCTGCTTCAGCTCGATCAGGCTGCGGCGGATCTTCCGGCCGCGCTCCACCTTGTCCTCGATATAGGCGGCGTCGCCCCAGCGCACCGCGCGGCCCATCGCCTGCGCGTCCTCCGTGAAGCGCGCCAGCATCTCCAGCAGCGCCTCCCGGTTATTGAGGAAGATGTCGCGCCACATCACCGGGTCCGACGCCGCGATGCGGGTGAAATCGCGGAAGCCGGAGGCGGCGAATTTCAGCACTTCCTGCCGGCTCTCGTCGGACAGGTCGTCGGCGGTGCCGCAGATGGTGAAGGCGATCAGGTGCGGCAGGTGGCTGACGATGGCCAGCACCCGGTCGTGATGCGCCGGGTCCATGCATTCCACCATCGACCCGCAGCGCCGCCACAGCTCCGACACCGCCTCGACCGCCTCGGGCGGCGTGTCGGGCAGGGGGGTCAGCAGCGTCCAGCGGTTCTCGAACAGCGTGGTAAACCCGGCATCGGGGCCGGAATATTCGGTGCCTGCCAGCGGGTGCGCTGGCACGAAATGCACGCCTCCCGGCAGCAGGGGGGCGACGTCGCGGATCACCGACTGCTTGGTCGAGCCCACGTCGGTCACGATGGCGCCCGGCGCGAGATGCGGCGCGATGGTCGCGGCGATGTCGGCGAAGGCGCCGACCGGGGCGCACAGCATCACCGCATCCGCGCCTTCCACGGCGGCGCGCGGATCGGCCTCGATCCGGTCGGCGAAGCCGAGTTGCCGCACGCGGTCGAGCGTCTTGGGCGTGCGCGCGGTCACCACCACTTCGGCGGCGATGTCGCCGCGCTCGCGCGCGATGCGGGCGACCGAGCTGCCGATCAGCCCGATGCCGACGAGCGCGAGGCGGCGGAACAGCGGTCCGTTCGTTCCGGCTGCGGACATCGGCGGTCTCAGCGCGCCTGCGCCATGAATTCGGTCAGCGCCTCGATCACGGCGGTGACTTCCTCGATATCGCCCACGGTGATGCGCAGGCAGTGCGGCAGTTCGTAGGCGCCCACGGGGCGCACGATGATGCCGCGTGTGCGCATGAAGGCGTCCGCGGCCTTCGCGCGCTCGGCCGTGCCGAAATCGGGCAGGATGAAATTACCCGCGCTGTCGCGCACCGCGATGCCGATGCCGCGCAGCGCGGCGGTGAGCCGCGCGCGTTCGGCCGTGTTGTGGGCTCGGTTTTTCTCGAGCCAGCCGGGCTCGGCGAGCGCCGCGATGGCGGCTGCCTGCGAGGCGATGGTCACGTTGAACGGCGCGCGCACGCGGTTCAGCACGTCGATCACCGCGGGCGGCGCATAGGCCCAGCCGATGCGCATCCCGCCCAGCCCCCAGATCTTGCTGAAGGTGCGCGTCATCACCGTGTTGTCGGCGGCGTCCACTAGCCTGACGCCCGGATCGTAGTCCGGAGCTTCCACGTATTCGGCATAGGCGGAATCGAGCACCAGCAGCACGTCGTGCGGCAGGCCCGCGCGCAGCCGGTCCACTTCGGACTGCGGCAGCAGCGTGCCGGTCGGGTTGTTCGGGTTGGCGAGGAACACGACGCGGGTCCGGGCGGACACGGCGCGCAGCAGCGCGTCCACGTCGGCGGTCAGGTCGCGCTCGTCCGCCTTCACCACGGTGCTGCCCGCGTAGGTGCCGGCGATCTGGTAGATCGCGAACCCGTGGCGGGTCATCAGGATCTCGGTGCCCGGCCCGCCATAGGCGAGGCAGAGCTGATAGATCAGGTCGTCCGATCCGCAGCCGCAGACGATCTTCGCCGGATCGAGGCCGAAGCGCGCGCCGATCGCGCGCCGCAGTTCCAGCGCGCTGCCATCCGGGTAACGGTGCTGCTCGCGCGAGACCTTCTCGAACGCCGCCTGCGCGCCGGGCGGCACGCCGAGCGCGCCTTCGTTGGACGACAGCTTGTAGACGCGGTTGACGCCCGCAACGGTCGATTCGCCCGCGACATAGGGCGAAATGGTCATGATCTCGGGGCGGGGGCGCGGTCCGGCCATCAGCGGCCTCCGGTTTCAGACGGGGAGGGTGCGGCCCCGATGGGAACGGCGTAGGCGCCCAGCACCATCGGCCGCCGCAGCGCGCCGCCCACGGCGTCGAGCCTGGGGTCGTCCTCGGCCACCATGCCCGCGACCTCGACCAGCGCGCGCGCCGCCTCCATGCCGGGGTCGCGCCGCAGGATGGTGGTACCGGCCGAAAGCCCGGCTGCCGCGATGGCGGCGGCGAGCCGCGCGCGGCTGCCGTCGAGCGGCACTTCCAGACCCAGCAGCGTGCGGTCCGACTGGCTGGGATCGGCGGGGAAGGCGGCGATCACCATGGCGGGCACGGCGGGCGCGCCCTCCGGCCGGGGCGCCCAGAAGGGCAGGCGCGCGATCACGTGCAGCCGCGGCGTGTCGCGGAAGAACAGCGCCGTCCACCAAGCCGCGCCCGGCGGCTCGGTCTCCGACGGCAGCGGCAGCACCGCGACGCTTGCGGCGCCCGACTTTACATCGGCCAGCGCCTGGCCCGGGGTGGAATGGGTGCGCATCGGCGTCAGCGCGCCGAAATGCTCGCGCGCGATCTGCACGTAGCCGCTGCCGGCGTTCGGCTCGCAGACGGAGACGGTCTGCGGCGACTGCATCCCGGTGGTGGCGGAGAGAAGTTCGCGCCAGATGCGCGCGACGCCGGCCGGCGGCAGCTGCCCGTGATGGCGCGCCACCAGCCTGCGGATGATGTCGGCCTCGCGCCCCGGCCGCAGCGCCACGCCCGGCGTCTTGAAGCGCGAGTTCGCGAGGAAGCCCACCAGATCGGCGCGGCGCATCAGCAGGTTGTGGATGCCGTCGTCGATCTTGTCGAGTTCGGCGCGCAGGCCGGCGAGGTCGCTGGGCCAGCCATCCCCATCGGCGGCGGGCCCGCCCGCGGCATCCCCGGCATTGTTCGGGGCGGCGGGCGCGGCATCGCTTGTTGTTGCGGAACTGGCCATGGTCTCCGATGGATGCCGCACGGGGGGCCGGCACTGATAGCCGAAGCCGGGGGCGGTGCAAATATGACGCTCGCGCTCTGCCTCCCGCGCAGCGGCGGGAGGGCATAAGGCCCTGCCAGATATGCGCGCGCCCGCTATCGCCAACCGGGCCCTTGCGTGCCAGAAGCCCGCGTATGTCCAGACGCAAGCCGCGTGGCCGCCCGCTCGACGGGTGGCTCGTCATTGATAAACCCCCCGGCCTGACCAGCACCGACGTGGTGAACCGCGTCCGCCGCGCCTTCGACGCGCAGAAGGCCGGGCATGGCGGCACGCTCGATCCGCTGGCGACAGGCGTGCTGCCCATTGCGCTGGGCGCCGCCACCAAGACCGTCCCTTACGTGATGGACGGCACCAAGCTGTATCGCTTCACGCTGCGCTTCGGCGAGGCGCGCGACACCGACGACGCGGATGGGCAGGTGACCGAAACCTCCGCCGTCCGTCCGGACGATGCCGCCATCGCCGCCGCGCTGCCCGCCTTCCGCGGCACCATCATGCAGGTGCCGCCCGCCTTCTCGGCGGTGAAGGTTGCCGGCGAGCGCGCCTACGACATGGCGCGCGAGGGCCGCGCCCCGGTGCTCGAACCGCGCCCGGCCCGCGTGGACCGGTTCGAGCTGGTCGAGCGCCCCGACGCCGATACGGCGATCTTCGAGGTCGAGTCCGGTAAGGGCGTCTATATGCGGAGCCTCGCGCGCGACCTCGCGCGGGCCTGCGGCACGGTCGGGCATGTCGCAGCCCTGCGCCGGCTGCGGGTCGGCCCCTTCGCCGAGGCACAGGCGATTTCGCTGGACAAACTTCGCCCGGCGGATGATACCGCGCCCGCTTCTCCGGACCTCCTGCTTCCGGTCGCGACCGCGCTGGCCGACATCCCGGCGCTGGCCTTGACCCCTGCGGAGGCCACCGGCCTGTCCCACGGCCAGGCGATCAGCCTTGTCGATCTGATGGGCCGAATTCCACGGCAAGCCGATCCGAATGGCGGATTGGCCCGCGCCATGGCGGGGAGCCGCGTGATCGGGCTGTGCCGGCTGGAGGATGGCTGGCTGAAGCCCGAGCGGATGCTCTAGCGGCACCGCGCACGCGCCGACGCAACCCTGTTCCGAAGGAGTTCACGATGTCGATTACCGCGGAGCGCCGTACGGCGCTGATCGGCGATTACGCGACCGGCGCCACCGATACCGGCAGCCCGGAGGTGCAGGTGGCCCTGCTTTCCGAGCGCATCTCCAACCTCACCGAGCACCTGAAGACCCACGCCAAGGATTTCCACAGCCGGCGCGGGCTGTTGATGCTGGTGGGCCGCCGCCGGCGCCTGCTCGACTATCTGAAGGCGAAGGACCAGCGCCGCTACGAGACGCTGATCGGCCGCCTGGGCCTGCGCCGCTAGGCGAAAGGTTCCCGTTCCGCCCTGCCGTCACCATCTGACGGCGGCGGAGTTCTCCCCGCGCCATGGGGGCGCGGGGCAACGCCTGGGGGAAGGTTCCCCCGCACGCCGCGTCACGCGGCGGACAAGACGACCGTCGTCCCGGTAGCCCCCGAGGGCAGCCCTAACAGGGCAACGCGACGGCGTTTCCGGCCACATGGCTGGCGCCTGCGCCGCAGAAACTCCCCCGCGCAGGCCGCATCCATGCCGCCCGAGACGCCGTGTCGCCCGCGGGGATCGCAGGAGCGTCCGGCCGTACGTCCGCCGATGCCGCGCATCCGAAGGACGATTGAATGTTCAACTATTTCCGCAAGGAACTCGACTGGGGCGGCCGCAAGCTGGTGCTGGAAACCGGCAAGATCGCCCGCCAGGCCGATGGCGCCGTGCTGGCGCGCTACGGCGACACCATCGTGCTGTGCACCGCCGTCGGCGTGAAGTCGGCCAAGCCCGGCCAGGACTTCTTCCCGCTGACCGTGAACTACCAGGAAAAGACCTTCGCCGCGGGCAAGATCCCCGGCGGGTTCTTCAAGCGCGAGGGCCGTCCGTCCGAGAAGGAGGTGCTGGTCAGCCGCCTGATCGACCGGCCGATCCGCCCGCTGTTCCCGGAAGGCTTCCGCAACGAGGTGCAGGTCGTCGCCACGGTCCTGAGCCACGACCTTGAGAACGACCCCGACATCGTCGCGATGATCGGCTGCTCGGCGGCGCTGACGCTGTCCGGCATCCCGTTCTTCGGCCCGGTCGCCGCGGCCCGCGTCGGCTTCAAGGACGGCGCCTACATCCTCAATCCCACCGCCGACCAGATGAAGGACACCGCGCTCGACCTCGTGGTCGCCGGCACCGCCGAGGGCGTGCTGATGGTGGAGAGCGAGGCGCAGGAACTGTCCGAGGAAGTGATGCTCGGCGCCGTCACCTTCGGCCATACCGCCTTCCAGCCGGTGATTCAGGCAATCATCGAACTGGCCGAGCACGCCGCGAAGGACCCCTGGCCGCTGCCCGAGAAGTCCGAGGAAGAGACCGCGCTTGCGGCCCGCGTGGACGCGCTGGCCCGCGCCCCGATCGCCGAGGCGTATCAGGAGAGGGTGAAGCAGGCGCGCTACGAGCGCGTCGGCGCCGCCAAGAAGGCCGCCGCCGAGGCGCTGAAGGCCGAGGGCCTGGACGCCGAGAAGGCGAAGGGCCTGTTCAAGGACCTGGAAGCCGACATCGTCCGCAACGCGATCCTGGACACCGGCCTGCGCATCGACGGGCGCGACACCCGCACCGTGCGTCCGATCGTCGCCGAGGTGGGCGTGCTGCCGCGCGCCCATGGCAGCGCGCTGTTCACCCGCGGCGAGACGCAGGCGCTCTGCGTCGCGACGCTGGGCACCGGCCAGGACGAGCAGGTGATCGACGCGCTGGAAGGCGAGTATCGCCAGCACTTCATGCTGCACTACAACTTCCCGCCCTACTCGGTGGGCGAGGCGGGCCGCATGGGCAGCCCCGGCCGGCGCGAGATCGGCCACGGCAAGCTTGCCTGGCGCGCCATCCGTCCGCTTCTGCCGGTCAAGGAAGCCTTCCCCTACACGATGCGCGTCGTCTCGGAGATCACCGAGAGCAACGGCAGCTCCTCGATGGCGACGGTCTGCGGCTCCTCGCTCGCGCTGATGGATGCGGGCGTGCCGCTGAAGCGCCCGGTCGCCGGCATCGCGATGGGCCTGATCAAGGAAGACCGCGGCTTCGCCGTGCTGTCCGACATCCTGGGCGACGAGGACCATCTCGGCGACATGGACTTCAAGGTCGCGGGGACGGAGCAGGGCGTCACCAGCCTGCAGATGGACATCAAGATCACGTCCATCACGCCCGAGATCATGAAGATCGCGCTGGAGCAGGCGAAGGACGGGCGGATGCACATCCTGGGCGAGATGGCCAAGGCCATCACCGGCGCCCGCGAGGATGTGGCCGCCACCGCGCCGCGCATCACCGTGATCAACGTGCCGAAGGAGAAGATCCGCGAAGTGATCGGCACCGGCGGCAAGGTGATCCGCCAGATCGTCGAGGAGACCGGCTGCAAGATCGACATCGACGACGACGGCACGATCAAGATCGCCGCCACCGAGCAGGAGAAGGCGCAGGCCGCCATCGACTGGATCCGCGGCATCGTGGCCGAGCCCGAGATCGGCGTGATCTACAACGGCAAGGTGGTGAAGACCGCCGATTTCGGCGCCTTCGTGAACTTCCTCGGCTCCAAGGACGGGCTCGTGCACATCAGCGAGCTGCAGCAGGCCCGCGTGGGAAAGACCACGGATGTGGTGAACGTGGGCGACGCCGTGAAGGTGAAGGTCATCGGCTTCGACGAGCGCGGCAAGGTGAAGCTGTCGATGCGGGTCGTCGATCAGGCGACCGGCGCCGACATCACCGACCAGGTCGGCGCGAAGCCGGGCCGCGGCGAACGGCGCGAGCGGGCCGAGGAACAGCCGGCCCCGGCCGCCCAGTAAGACGGATGCGCCGCCCGCCCCGGTGCAGGACCCTCTTGCATCGCGCGGCGGGCGGCGTATGCCGTCGCGGTGAAGGATGGCCGGCGAATGGCCGGCGAGGCGCGGGGATGAGGCCATGAAAGCGATCAACGCCATCCGCATGGGCGGCGTGGACGTCCTGCCTCTGGTCGAAGGCGGCAAGGGCGTGTCGATCTCCAACGGCATCTCGGCCGGCCATTGGGCCGCGGCCGGGGGTGTCGGCACGTTTTCGGCGGTCAACGCCGACAGTTTCGACGATCAGGGCCGGCGCATCCCGCAGACCTATTCCGGGCGCACGCGCACCGAAAGGCACGAGGAGCTGGTGCGCTACGCCATCCAGGGCGCGCTGACCCAGGCCCGCCGCGCCTACGAACTCGCGGGCGGCAAGGGGCGCATCCACGCCAACATCCTGTGGGAGATGGGCGCGGCCGAGCGCATCATCACCGATGTGCTGGAACAGGCGAAGGGCATCATCAGCGGCATCACCTGCGGCGCCGGGATGCCCTACCGCCTGTCCGACATCGCCGCTCGTTTCAACATCTACTACTACCCGATCATCTCCTCGGCGCGGGCCTTCAACGCGCTGTGGAAGCGCGCCTACCACAAGGCGGCCACGCTGCTCGGCGGCGTTGTGTACGAGGACCCCTGGCTCGCCGGCGGGCATAACGGCCTGTCGAACAGCGAGGACCCGACGCGGCCCGAGGACCCGTATCCGCGCGTCGCGGCGCTGCGCAAGGTGATGCGCGAATACGGCCTGCACGACACGCCGATCATCATGGCGGGCGGCGTCTGGTGGCTGGAGGAGTGGCAGGACTGGATCGACAACCCGGAGCTCGGTCCGGTCGCGTTCCAGTTCGGCACCCGTCCGCTGCTGACCAAGGAAAGCCCGATCGGCGACGCCTGGAAGAAGCGGCTGCTCTCGCTGTCGCCGGGGGACGTGTTCCTCAACCGCTTCAGTCCGACCGGCTTCTATTCCAGTGCGGTCAACAACGGCTTCATCCAGGAACTGCGCGAACGCAACGAACGCCAGGTGGCCTACACCACCGAGGTGATCGGCGAGCATGTCGCCGAATACGGCGTGGGGCCGCGCAAGCGCATCGTCTTCCTCACGCCCGCCGACCGCGCGCGCGTGCAGGCCTGGGAAGCCGCCGGCTTCACCGAGGCGCTGCGCACGCCGGACAGCACGCTGATCTTCGTCACGCGCGAGAAGGCGGCGGAGATCTACGCCGACCAGGTCGCCTGCATGGGCTGCCTGAGCGCCTGCCGCTTCTCCAACTGGTCGCAGCACGACGAAGGCCACACCACCGGCAAGAAGGCCGATCCGCGCAGCTTCTGCATCCAGAAGACGCTGCAGGACATCGCGCACGACGACACGCCGGACGCGGTCGAGAAGAACCTGATGTTCAGCGGCCACAACGCCTATCGCTTCGCGACCGATCCGTTCTACTCGAACGGCTTCGTGCCCACGGTGCGGCAGTTGGTGGATCGTATCCTGACCGGGCGCTGATCCCCTCACCCTCCCACGGCTTCGCCGCGGGCCCCTCCCT
>JAFEFJ010000420.1 GCA_018240635.1 Pseudomonadota bacterium
ACAATGAAGGCCCCCTCTCCGCCCGAGTGCGGGGGGAGAGGGAGGGGCCCATCGCGAAAGCGATGGGAGGGTGAGGTGGGTTGGTGCGCCGGTCCGATTGCCTCGGGAATCCCCCACCTGACCCTGCCCTCTCGGCCCCAGGGGCGGCGAGGGAATTGGAGGCGGCTAGCGCAGTTCCCGGAAGAACTCGCGGATTTCGTGGGCCAGCAATTCCGGCTGTTCCAGCGCGGCGAAGTGGCCGCCCTTGGGCATCACGCTCCAGCGGCGGAGGTCGGTGAAGACCTTCTCGGCGGCCGAGCGGGGCGGGCGGAGCATTTCGCGGGGGAACTGGGCGTAGCCCGTGGGGACGGTGATCTTGTCGCCGGGGGGCAGCACCGCGACGCCGTGCAGGCGGGCGTAGTAGGGCCAGAAGGACGAGCCGATCGCGCCGGTGAACCAGTAGAGCGAGATGTCGGCGAGCATCTTGTCGCGCGGCACCGCGTTCTCGATCGCGTCGCCGCAATCGGTCCAGGAGCGGAACTTCTCCACGATCCAGGCGGCGAGGCCCGCGGGCGAATCCGTCAGGCCGAAGGCGAGGGTCTGCGGCTTGGTGCCCTGGATCGCCTGGTAGCCGGTCTCCTCCTGGAACCAGAGCTTCATGTTCTCCAGATGCGCGCGCTCTTCCTCGTTGGGATCGACGAAGGCGGCGGGGTCGCGGCCGGCGGCCATCATCATGTTGAGGTGGATGCCGATCATCTTGCCGGCATGCGCGTAGCCGAGGCGGCTGGTGATGCCGGAGCCCCAGTCGCCGCCCTGCGCGGCGAAGCGGGAATAGCCGAGCACGTCCGTCATCAGGTCGGCGAAGCAGTCGGCCATCTCGGGCACGCCGAAGCGTTTCTGTCCCGGACGGAACGACAGTCCGTAGCCGGGCAGCGAGGGCGCGACGACGGTGAAGGCGTCCTTCGCATCGCCGCCGAAGCGCGCGGGATCGGTCAGGCGCGGGATGATGTCGAGGAACTCGAACACCGAGCCGGGCCAGCCATGCGAGAGCAGCAGCGGCATTGGCGCGGGGCCCTGGCCGGGCACGTGCAGGAAATGCACGGGAATGTCGTGCAGCTCGACGGTGAATTGCGGGAAGGCGTTCAGCGCGGCTTCCTGCGCGCGCCAGTCGAAGCGCGTGCGCCAGTACTCCACCAGGTCCTTCATGTAGGCGACATCGGTGCCGTAGGCCCACGGCGCGCCCGGCGTCTGGTCGGGGAAGCGCGTGCGGGCGAGCCGGTCCTTGAGGTCGGCGAGGTCGGCGTCGGGGATGGCGAGGCGGAACGGGGCGGGGGTGGGGGCCATGCGCGTGTTTCCCTGGCGTTTGCGCTCAGCGTGTCGCGGGGTTCAGTGCGCGTCCAGGGGCACGGCGGTGACGCTGTTGAAGGCGCTGCCGCCGGTGGACAGCGTGATGGTGGACCACACGACGTAGACCAGCACGCGCTTGTCCTTGTCGAACAGGCGGGAGACGCGGATTTCCTTGAACAGCGGGCTGGCCGAGGCGCTCCAGACCGTTTCGTTGTCGGGCAGCGTGTCGGGCGCGGTCACGGGACCGACGGCGCGGCAGGCGATGGAGAAGCGGTTCGGGTCGGTGGCGAGGCCGAGCGTGCCCTTCACGCCGCCGGTTTCCGCGCGCGAGACGTAGCAGGAGACGCCCTTCACCTTGGGATCGTCGTAACGCTCGACCACGATGCGGTCGTTGCGGCCGATGACGCGGAAGGTGGTGCTGACTGCGCCGATCCGCGCGGGCTCGTCGGCGCGGGCGGGGGCAGCGGTTGAAAGCGCGAGGGGGGCGAGGAGCGCGGTCAGCAGGACGGCTGACACGGCGGCGGGGCGGCGTCGGGACATTGGGGCCTCGGCGGGGTTGGGAGGCCGCGAGCCTACTCCCGCCGGGCGAGCGCGACGACGTAGGTGCAGGGTTCGTCCGAGGGATTGTGATAGGCGCAGGAGGCGGGCGGGCCGAGCGCAAGGCAGTCGCCCGCTTCCAGCCGGTGCAGCACGGCGCCTTCGCGGAAATGCAGCGTGCCGGACAGCACCCAGACGCAGTGGCCCGCGAGGTGGCGGTAGCTGAAGGCGGGGTAGGGGACGGTGGCGCCGGGCGGCAGCTCCACGCGCACGATTTCCGGGTTGATGCCGGGCGGGCTGATGGCGCGGCGGATATAGCCGGTGGCGGGGTCCTGCCAGACCGGCTGATCGGCCGCCCGCGCGATGCGCCCGCCCGATCCGGCGGCATCCGCCTCGGCGCGGGCGAGCAGGGCGGACATCGTCAGGCCGAAGGCGCCGGAGA
>JAFEFJ010000421.1 GCA_018240635.1 Pseudomonadota bacterium
CATCGCTGCGCGATGGGCCCCTCCCTCTCCCCCCGCAAGCGCGGGCGGAGAGGGGAACGGTCGGCCGCGGCGGCTTACTCCTCAATCGCGGCGTACACGAGATCGCGGAACAGGTTGCGGTAGTGCTCGCGCGGGCCGGGGGCCTGGATCATCAGGATCGCGAACAGCTGTTCGGCGGGATCGACCCAGAAGGTCGTGCCGGCGGCGCCGCTCCAGTAGTACTGGCCGACGGAGCCGGGAGTGGTGGCGATGCCCGCGTGGGTGCGCACCGCGAAGCCGAGGCCGAAGCCGTAGCCGGGGGGCAGCAGGTCGGCGGAGCCCTTGATCGGGCCGAGATGGTCCGCCGTCATCAGCGCGACGGTCTTGCGGGATAGCAGCCGCACGCCGCGCATAGCGCCGCCGTTGGCGAGCATCTGCACGAAGCGCGCGTAGTCCATCGTGCTGGCGACCATGCCGCCGCCGCCTGATTCGAAGCGGGCGGGCTCGCGCACGTCGAGCAGCATCACGTCCTCGCCGGTGTCGGGGTCCTTGGCGAAGCCCTGGGCGAGCCGGTCCTGCTTCTCCGCCGGGACGTGGAAGCCTGCGTCGGCCATGCCGAGCGGCTCCAGGATGCGCTCGGAGAGGAACGCACCGAGCGTGCGGCCGGAGACGACTTCCACGAGGCGCCCCAGCACGTCGGTGGAGCGGCTGTATTCCCAGACCGTGCCGGGCTCGTGCAGCAGCGGCAGGCCGGCGAGCATCGCGGCCTGGTCGGCGTTGTCCTGGCTGCGGCGGTAGATCTTGGCGTCCATGTAGGCCTTGTGGACGGGGCCCGCGCCACGGAACTCGTAGGTCAGGCCCGAGGTGTGGCGCAGCAGGTCCTGCACCGTCATCGCGTTGCGGGCGCGGCGGCGCTCGATCTTGCCATCGACGATCTCGGCCACGTCCATCTGCGCGAACTCGGGCAGGAAGGCGGAGACCGGCTGGTTCAGGAGCAGACGGCCTTCCTCCATCAGCATCATGATTGCGACCGAGACGATCGGCTTGGTCATGGAATAGATGCGGAAGATCGCGTCGAGCGGCATCGCGGCCCCGCTCGCCGGGTCGCGCTTGCCGAAGGCCTCGAAATAGGCGACGCGGTCGCGCCTGCCGATCAGCGCGACGATGCCGGGTAGATGGCCTTGGTCCACGCGCTCGCGCAGCACGGCGGAGAGGCGCGCGAGGCGGGCGGCGGACAGCCCGACCTGTTCGGGACTCGCGGCGGGCAGCGTCGGGGTGGTCATGGCGCGGGGTTTCCTCGGAGTTGTTTGGTTGGCAGACCGTGCCTCGCCCTATTCGTCATGGCCCGCGCAGGCGGGCCATCCCCGTCTTTGTTGCGCGTGAAAGGAAGACGGGGATGGCCCGGACAAGCCGGGCCATGACGGGGAAGGGAGGGTCATCGGGGGAAAGGGGCGGGCGGCGATGGGAAAGAGAAGCGTCCCGGCCGGCATCACCGCAGCTCCGGCAGCGTGGCGCAGGCGAGGGGGAGCAGGCGGGCGAGCAGGGCGGCCCAGCGTTCCTGGCCGGCCTCCTCGGCGATCAGGTCCTGGCGCACCTCCAGCTCCAGGTATGGCGTGCCGTGCGGCTCGGCGTGCATGGGCACGGTGTAGTCGGAACTGTCGGAGACGGCGTAGGGCTCGTTCTCGCCCACCACCAGGCCGCCTTCCATGAACCCGCTTTCGGCGCGCAGCAGGTCGCGCATCGCGAAGGCCATGCGGGTGTCGCGGTTGAACAGCACGCCCGCGTGCCAGGGGCGGGAGACGCCCTTGTAGACGGGGGTGAAGCTGTGCATCGCCAAAAGCATCGTCGGCCGACCAGCGGCGCGGCGCTCGGCCAGCAGCTCGCCCAGCGCCTCGTGGTAGGGCGCGTGGACTGCGATGCGGCGGGCCTCGCGGTCCTGCTCGGTGAGGCCCTGGTTGCCGGGGATGGGGGTGGATTCGCTGACCTCCGGCACCGCGCTCGGCCAGGCGGGCTGGCGGTTGCAGTCCATCACGAGGCGCGAATAGGCCTGCCCGATGGCGCAGGCGTCCAAGGCCTCGGCGAGGCGGCGCGTGACGCCCCAGGCGCCGATGTCCCAGGCGATGTGGCGCGACAGGTCGGGCTCGTGCAGGCCGAGCGTGCCGAGGCGGCGGGGCATGCGCTTGCCCGCGTGGTCGCAGGCGATCAGCACGCAGGACGCGCCGCGCGGGCGGAGCAGCATGACGGGATCGGGTTCGTCCGCCTCAAGCAGGCTTTCGTGCATCCTCGGTTTCCTGGGTGGCGGCGGGCG
>JAFEFJ010000422.1 GCA_018240635.1 Pseudomonadota bacterium
GGGTGCTGGCGATGGTCGGCGGCTGGAGCTTCGAGGGCAGCCAGTTCAACCGCGCCACCCAGGCGCAGCGCCAGCCCGGATCGAGCTTCAAGCCCTTCGTTTATCTGACCGCGCTGGAGAAGGGCATCTCCCCGAGCCAGCGCTTCCTGGATGCGCCCATCGTGGTGAACCAGGGGGCGGCAGGCATCTGGCGGCCGAACAACTTCGAGATGAACTTCAACGGCCCGACACCGCTGCGCATCGCGCTGGAGAAGTCGCTCAACCTCGTCACGCTGCGCGTGGCGCAGACGGTGGGCATGGACGCGGTGGCGGACAACGCGATCGCCTTCCACGTGGTGGACAACATGCCGCGCGTGCTGCCCGCCGCCATCGGCGCCGTGGAAACGACGCCGCTGCGCATGGCGGGCGGCTATGCCGGCCTCGCGCAGGGCGGGAAGGAAGTGATCCCGACGCTGATCGACAGCGTGCAGGACCGCGACGGGCACGTGGTTTGGCGGCCGACGCCAATCGACTGCCCGGGCTGCGGCGACGCCTCCAAGCCGCCACAGCTTGAGGATCTGCGCAAGCAGATCGCCGACCCGCAGAGCGTGTTCCAGATCGTCACGATGATGCAGGGCGTGGTGCAGTTCGGCACCGGCTATCAGGTCGCGCACGACCTCGGGCATCCGATCGCCGGCAAGACCGGCACGACGCAGGACTTCACCGACGCCTGGTTCGCGGGCTTCACCGACGACCTCGTGACCGTTGTCTGGGTCGGCTACGACACCCCCGCCACGCTCGGCGACAACGAGACGGGCGCGGCGGTGGCCGGTCCGATCTGGCGCAACTACATGACCGCGGCGCTGAAGAACCGGCCGGTGCTGCAATTCCCCGCGCCGCCGGGCGTGACGCTGGCGAAGTGGGATGCCGGCGTCGGCCAGCGCACCGACGCCTTCAAGGCCGACCAGGTGCCCGGCGCCTCCGGCCCGATCGGCGGCGGGCTGGGCGGCGACGCCGCGGCCTCGGCCAGCGCCTCGGGCGATGCGGCCGCGACGGGCGCGGCCCCGAGCGGCGGGGTCGACAGCCATATGGGCGGGCTGTATTGAGCGGCCCCTCGCACCCGTAGAGCGCACGCGCGCCGTCCCGCAGGACCGAACCATGTCGACCGAATCCGACGCCCTCAACGACCAGATCAAGCAGTCCGTCGCGCTGCTGAGGAGGCATCTTTGACTGGGATGCCGCCGAAGGCCGCCTGGCGGAGCTGAACGCGCGCGCCGAGGACCCGGCGCTGTGGAACGACGCCGAGACCGCGCAGAAGCTGATGCGCGAGCGCAACCAGCTCGCGGGCCGGATGGATGCGGTGCGCCGGCTTGAAGGCGATCTCGCCGACACGATCGAGCTGATCGGGCTGGCCGAGGCCGACGGCGACGAGGCGATGGTGGCCGACGGGCTCGCCACGCTGCGCGCGCTGGCCGACGAGGCGAAGCACCGCGAGATCGAGAGCCTGCTGTCGGGCGAGGCGGACGGCAACGACTGCTACGTGGAGATCAACGCCGGCGCGGGCGGCACCGAGGCGCAGGACTGGGCCGAGATGCTGCAGCGCATGTACATGCGGTGGGCCGAGCAGCACGGCTACAAGGTGCAGGTGCTGGAGGAAAGCGAGGGCGAGCAGGCCGGCATCAAGTCCGTGACGATGCAGATCAGCGGCCCGAACGCCTATGGCTGGCTGAAGACCGAGGCGGGCGTGCATCGGCTGGTGCGCATCAGCCCGTTCGACGCCAACGCGCGCCGGCAGACCAGCTTCGCGAGCGTCTGGGTCTATCCGGTGATCGACGACACGATCGAGATCGAGATCGATCCGTCGGATCTGAGGGTCGATACCTACCGCGCCTCGGGCGCCGGCGGGCAGCACGTGAACAAGACGGAAAGCGCGATCCGCATCACGCATATGCCGAGCGGCATCGTGGTGGCCTGCCAGACCGACCGCAGCCAGCACCGCAACCGCGCGACCGCGATGTCGATGCTGAAGGCGCGGCTGTACGAGGCCGAATTGCAGAAGCGCGAGGCGGCGTCGGCGGCGCAGGAGAGTGCGAAGACCGACATCGGCTGGGGGCACCAGATCCGCAACTACGTTCTGGCGCCGTACCAGCTCGTGAAGGACCTGCGCACGAACGTGGAGCGCGGAAACCCGGATGCGGTGCTGAACGGCGACCTCGACGAGTTCATGGCCGCCGCGCTGGCGGCGCGCGCGGGGGCGACGCGGTCGGAGGCGAGCGCGCAGGCGCAGTAGGGGGCCCTCGCCCTC
>JAFEFJ010000423.1 GCA_018240635.1 Pseudomonadota bacterium
GGCCGGGCTCGATGGTCAGGTCGAAGCCCTTCAGCACCGGCTCGCGGCCGGGATAGGCGAAGGTCACGTTCTCGAACCGCACGCGGCCGGGGCCGGGGCGCAGCGGCTTGGCGTCCGGGCTGTCCGGCAGTTCGTGCGGCGTCAGCAGCGCGCCGATCGCCTCCTCCAGCCGGGAGAAGTGCTGCGTCAGGTCCACAAGCGCCACCGCCAGATCCCGTGAGCCGTGCAGGATGCCGAAGGCGAGCGCCGTGGTCAGAACGATGTCGCCCACCGTGGCCTGCCCGTGCTGCCACAGCAGCAGCGACCAGCCGACGATGCCGGCGGTCAGCAGCGCGGTCAGCACGGCATGCACCAGCCGCAGCCGCTCCATGTAGAGCAGGCTCGCGCGGCGGGCGCCCATTTCGCCCCGCAGGTTGGCTTCGATCCGCCGCTTCTCGCGCCACGTCGCGCCGAAGGCGCGCACGACGCTGAAGTTGCCGATCACGTCCACCAGCTCGCCGTCCACGGCGGCGGCCTGCTTGGCGAAGTCGCGATGCAACGGTCCGCCGTTGCGGGCCAGACGGTGGATCAGCGCCCCGAGAGCGCCCGCGATGCAGAGCAGCACCCCGGCCATCACCGGGTTCACCGTGCCGATCAGCAGGATCGCGCACACGATCGCGATGCACGGCGGCAGCACGTTCCACGCCGTCGTGTTCGCCACCGTGAAGGCGGCGTTCGATGCGGCGGAGACGCGGCTCGCCAGCGCGCCAGGCAGCCGCTCGGCGAAGTAGCTCGGCGAATGGCGGCTCAGATGGTCGAACAGGTCGCGGCGGATGTCGCCGGTCACCGCCACGAAGGTGTGCGCCGCGACCCAGCCGCCGACGCGCCACAGCAGGTTGTCGGCCGCGATCAGGCCGCAGAGCAGGCCGAAGCCCACCCACAGCGCCCCCGCCTCGGCGGCCTGGGGCCCGTGCGAGACGATGTCGATCAGGTGCTTCAGGCCGTACTGCGTGGAGACCGCGGCGACCACCGCCAGCACGACCGAGGTCAGCACCGTGGCGTGGCCCAGCGCATGGCGGCGCACGTAATGCAGCAGGAACCGATAAGGGCTTCGCAGGTCCGGGCCGATCTCGGCTTGCGCTGCGGCCTTGTCCCGGCCGCGGGCGACCGTGGCCGCGGGCGGGGCGGCCTCGAAACTGTCCAGCGCGATCACGTCCGACATCGTGCTTCCCATTCGGAGGGTCTTCGATGGCCGGATCAAACCGCCAAAGCATGGCGCGACTATGGCAGGGGCGGCGGAATCCGCGCGCGGCGGGGCCTTTCTCGCCCGGCACAATCAAACCCCGGGGACGCCGACATTTCGCCACATTCCCCGCCTAGGTTGACAATGTCGAATAAAAACGGCCGGGCGACAAACAACCTCCGTCCCGAGACTCCAGCCAATACTTTCTCGCTCAAGATAAATGGGAGCAGGCTATCCATGCGTATCGCCCAGGTCTCTCCGCTGTTCGAAGCCGTGCCGCCCAAGCTCTACGGCGGAACCGAGCGGGTGGTGCATTCGCTGACCGAGGAACTTGTGGCGATGGGCCACGACGTCACGCTGTTCGCCAGCGGCGACTCCATCACTTCGGCCAAGCTCGCCCCGATGCGCCGCGAGGCGCTGCGCCTCGATCCCACCGTGCGCGACTGGGTCGCGACCTACATGCGCATGGTCGAGCTGATCTACCGCCGCGCCGAGGAATTCGACGTCATCCACTTCCATATCGACTACTTCCCCCTCTCGCTGTTCAGCCGCCAGCGCACCCCCTTCCTCACCACGCTGCATGGCCGCCTCGACCTCACCGAGTTCAAGGAAGTCTACGAAACCTTCCCGCACGCCCCGTTCGTCTCGATCTCCAACAGCCAGCGCCGCCCGATCCCGGGCCTGAACTGGGTGCGCACCGTGCTGCACGGGATGCCGGTCGATCGCCTGACGCCGCGGCCCGGCCCGCAGAGCTACTTCGCCTTCCTCGGCCGCATCTCGCCTGAGAAGGGCGTGGACCGCGCCATCAAGATCGCCGCGCGCTGCGGCGTGAAGCTGAAGATCGCGGCGAAGGTGGACAGCGCCGATCGCGAGTATTTCGAGACGCAGGTCAAGCCGCTGCTGTCGCACGGTCACGTCGAGTTCATCGGCGAGATCGACGACAGCCAGAAGCCCGAATTCCTCTCGGGCGCGCACGCCCTGCTGTTCCCGATCGACTGGCCCGAGCCCTTCGGCCTGGTGATGATCGAGGCGATGGCCTGCGGCACGCCGGTGATCG
>JAFEFJ010000424.1 GCA_018240635.1 Pseudomonadota bacterium
TCGGTCGCGGCGATAATCGCCGTTGCCGCCAACACCGACGGCAAGCGTGAGATTGTCGGCCTGCACATCGGTCCGTCGGAGGCCGAGACGTTCTGGGCGACCTTCCTCAAGAGCATGGTTCGCCGCGGCCTGCGCGGCGTGAAGTTGGTGGTCTCCGATGCGCACGAGGGGCTGAAGGCCGCCATCCGCCGCGTCGTCGGCGCGTCCTGGCAACGCTGCCGCGTGCATTGGATGCGCAACGCCCTGTCCTACGTGCCGAAGGCGCAGCAGAGCATGGTGTCAGCCGCGCTGCGGCAGGCATTCATCCAGCCCGATCGCGCCGCTGCCAGCCAAACGCTGCGGCATGTCGC
Source organism: Pseudomonadota bacterium (assembly GCA_018240635.1). GTDB lineage: Bacteria > Pseudomonadota > Alphaproteobacteria > Acetobacterales > Acetobacteraceae > JAFEFJ01. Next base: position 351 of record JAFEFJ010000424.1, read on the forward strand.
CGACCAGCTGCGGGCGAAGTGGCCGAAGCTCGGCGCGTTCATCGACGAGAGCGAGGCCGACGTGCTGGCACACATGGACTTCCCCGCCCAGCACCGGACCAAGATCCATTCGACGAACCCGCTGGAGCGGCTGAACAAAGAGGTGAAGCGTCGCGCCGATGTCGTCGGCATCTTCCCGAACGAGGGCGCCATCGTCCGTCTCATCGGCGCCGTGCTCCTCGAAACCAACGACGAGTGGCGGCGCCAGCACCGCTACATGCAGACCGAGCCGATGGCCAAACTCACACCGCCGCTGATGGAGGCGATCGCCACGCAGTTTTCCACCGTCGCCGCATGATCCAAGGCCACCAAATTCCCAACCGATTTTCCACCACCTTGACGGACGTGATCCCCACCGGGTCTGACGCGCGGTTCGACATAGCGTGGTGAACCGCGCTATCAGTTTGCATGGGCCGGAGGTTGGAAGCAGGGCGGCAAGCCGCAGCGATCGCATACTGGCGTCAGCGCCTGGGCGAGCTTCGTTTGATGTCGCCGGCCCATTTCCGCGAACGGCTTGTTGCCCTCCTTGAACCGCAGGCCGATGAGCGGCTTGCGGCCGCAGAGCGCCCTACCGCCGTGATCCGCGATCTCCGGCTAGCGCTCCAGGCGGCAGGGAACGATGACGGCAAGCAACTCGACGCATGGATTGCGCGGCACCTCGTCGACCGAGGGCCCATGCTTTTGGTCAGCGACAGCAGGCGGAAGGCCGTGCTGGCCTACGTTCGGGACGGCGAGCGCCGCGCGCGACGCCGAGCATCACCGGAGCGGTTCGTAAAGATCGCGATTTCAGAGGACGTCGCCTCAAGGCTTGGCGCCTACATGGCAGCCCATCGCATGCGGACCCAGGATGCGGCGATCGCGTTGCTCCTCCGAAATGCGAATAGGAAGTCACGCGGTTCGGGCTCCGGCGCAACGCCGCTTAGCACTTCCGACTTGTTCGGCGCCGGCAAGGATGGGGGATCGACCGAGAACGCCTGAGAGATCCAGCCCGACGGCCGGATCCGTCCGGCGTGGATCGGTCGCGAAATGACCGCCTGAGCAGTCGGTTTTAACGTGGCGTCCCACGTTATTGTTCCAGCCGGTCCGCTCGTTCTGGACATTATATCAATAGGCTACGTCTCCGGCTGCCGTTGCAACGGAATATCGCCGATCTGTGGTGTTCCCGCTCAAATCCGGTGCTCGCGACGCGGCAACCGCATGCCGACCTAGACCGACCAAGCGTCGTGACAGGACGATTTGATCGACGGCCAACGTGCGGGGCCGATGCAGGTCGAGTTTTCAGGCATTGCAGGCCAGACCACAGACGGCTTCGAACCAGGCGCTCGACGCGATGATGCGGGCATCGGCTTGGTCGTGACGCGAGCCTGGGGCAATGCATTGCCCGTCAACATCGCTTCCAATCCCACCGGCGCCCCGCCCGTCGCCCATCTCCGGCGACAGGCGGACCGAGTCTGCGGGATCAAGGTTGGCTTCGATCGCCTGGTCGACCGGCGACAGCGATAGAGCCGTCCCCGGGGTGGTTCCGGACGCGGCAACGCTGCCCGCCTCTCAACAGATGAAAGATCACTCGTCATGAACCAGACGCCATCAGGCGCCCGGCGTTCTGCCGCGCGCCTGCTCACCGTCGATCAGACGGCCGAGCAGCTTCAGCTTTCGACCAAATCCGTCCGCCGCCTGATCGACAGCGGCGACCTCGTTGCGCACCGCATCGGGCGCTGCATCCGCGTCGCCGACGACGATCTGCGCGCCTTCCTCAATGCGCGTCGCCGCTGAGGGAGCCGGAGACAGTCATGTCCATGGAATTCCACAGTGAATCCACCCTCCGTTCAAACGTATTTCAAGTAATAAGATATTATGATGCTAAGCACGTTTGCACATTTGTCTC
>JAFEFJ010000425.1 GCA_018240635.1 Pseudomonadota bacterium
GTGTGGCTGAACGTCACGCCCTACGACACCGACATCAACTCGTCCGACACGCTGGCCATCACGAACGTCGATCTGACCGGCACGCTCGGCACAGCGTGGATGAACTACAGCGCGCTGAACGGCTTCAACTATGCCCCGAATGGCGCGTTCAACTACCTGAGCGCCGGCGAGACCGCCACCGACACGATGCACTACACCGTGTCCGACAACCACGGCGCCATCTCCACCGGCGTGATGACCATCACCGTCTCCGGCGTGAACGTGGCACCCGTCGCGAGTGCCGTATCCGTCTCGACCAGCGCCTATTCGAGCGTGAGCATCAACCCGCTCACGGCCGTGACCGACGTCAATCTCGACGACACCCAGACCCTGACGGGCCTGATCACGACCTCGACCAAGGGTCTGGCGACGTTCGATCCGACGACCGGGCTGATCACCTACGCGCCGAACGACGCCTTCGACTACCTGAGCGTGGGCAAGACCGCCACCGACAGCTTCCAGTACACCGTGTCCGACGGGCATGGCGGGACGAGCACGGCGTGGGCCACCGTCACCGTCTCCGGCGTGAACATCGCACCGGTCGCGACCAGCCAGAGCGGGACGGTCGCCGCCAATTCATCCGTCTGGCTGAACGTCACGCCCTACGACATCGACATCAACTCGTCCGACACGCTGGCCATCGTCTCCGTGGATCTGACCGGAACAAAGGGGACCGCCTGGCTCAACAGCAGCGCGGTCAACGGCTTCAACTACGGGCCGAACGGCGCCTTCAGCTACCTGAGCGCCGGCGAGACCGCGACGGACACGATGCACTACACCGTGTCGGACAACCACGGCGCCACCTCCACCGGCGTAATGACCATCACCGTCTCCGGCATCAACGCGGCGCCCGTCGCCGGCACCGTCTTGGCCTCCACCAGCGCCTATTCGAGCGTGAGCATCAACCCGATCGTCGCCGTGACGGACGTCAATCTCGACGATACCGACACCATCACCGGCATCGTCACCACATCGACCAGGGGTTCGGCGACCTTCGATCCCACAACCGGGCTGATCACCTACGCGCCGAACGATGCGTTCGACTACCTCGGCGTGGGCCAGACCGCGACGGACAGCTTCCAGTACGTTGCCTCCGACAACCAAGGCGGCACCAGCATGGGCTGGATCAACGTCGTCGTCTCCGGCGTGAATGTCCCCCCCGTCGCGAACCCCGACAGCGCGACGATCACGGCGAACACCGCCTACGTGAACGTCGCGCCGCTTGCGAACGACACCGACTCCAATAGGTCCGATACTCTTACCGTGGTTTCGGTCGATACCACCGGCACCCAGGGGCAGGTGATCTTCAATACCACGTACAACACGTTCACCTACGAGCCGCACCAGGTCTTCGCCTATCTCAGCGCGGGCGAGAGCGCTTCCGACACGTTCCAGTACACCATATCGGATGGACAGGGCGGCACCTCGACCGCGACCGAGACCATTATCATCACCGGCGTCAACGCGGCACCTGTCGCAGCGACGGTCCTGGCACCGACCGACGCCTATACGAGCCTGACCATCAACGCCCTGCAGGGCGTGACAGACGTCAATCTCGACGACATCGAGACCATCACCGGCATCGTCACCACATCGACCAAGGGCTCGGCGATCTTCGATCCCACAACCGGGCTGGTCAGCTATTCTCCTAACGACGCCTTCGACTATCTCAGCGCCGGCCAGACCGCGACCGACAGTTTCCAGTACACGGTGGCCGACGACCATGGCGGCACCAGCACTGGCTGGGTGAATGTCCTCGTGTCTGGCGTCAATGTCGCCCCGGTCGCGACCAGCCAGAGCGGATCGGTCTCGGCCTATTCGTCAATCTGGCTGAACGTCGCGCCCTACGACACCGACATCAACGCATCTGACACGCTGTCGATCATCTCGTTCGACCTGACCGGAACGCAGGGCACCGCCTGGTTCAATCCCGCCGCGACGAACGGCTTCAACTACGCCCCGAACGGCGCCTTCAATTACCTCAGCGCGGGCGAGACCGCGACCGACACGCTGCACTACACCGTGTCCGACAACCACGGCGCCACGTCCACGGGCGTGGTGACGATCACCGTCTCCGGCGTCAACAAAAATCCGGTCGCGGCGAACAGCTCCGGCAGCACCTACGGCACGCAGTCCGAAACCTTCAACGTCCTGGCCAACGCCACCGACGTCAACCGCGACGACGTGCTGACCG
>JAFEFJ010000426.1 GCA_018240635.1 Pseudomonadota bacterium
CTGGCGATGGCGCTCAATCTGTGGCTCGGCCTGTATTCCGCGCCGGGCGAGTGGCCCTGGACCTACTTCTTCCTGATCGTGATCCAGGCATGGTTCGCGATCGACCCGCCGGGACGCGCGCTGGGGTTCGACGCCTTGGGCAGGCAGGCGCCCCGAATGCGCTGAGGCGGACGCGCGATCACGCCATCGCGAACTTGACGCAGATCAATGGCGTCACCATCCCGTGCGGCGTACGCAGCGGCAACAGAACCGTTGCCAACGCAACTTATAAGCAGGAGGAATGTGACATGACCATGACGCCGGTTCCCGTGAAGCAGACCGCGCCGGCCCCGGCGCCCGCCGCCACGCCGGATGCGTGGCGTTCGTTCCACAGCGAGATCGACCGGCTGTTCGACCGGTTCCTGGGCGGCTTCGGGCTGATGCCGTTCCCCTTCGCGCGGTCCGAGGGCGCGGCGGCGATGGCCGTGCCTGCGGTGGACATCGCGGAGGATGCCGGCGCCTACAAGGTGACGGCCGAGTTGCCCGGCATGACCGAAAAGGATGTCGAGGTGTCGCTGTCGGACCGGATGCTGACGGTGCGCGGCGAGAAGCGGCAGGAAAGGACCGAGACGAAGCAGGATTATCACCTGACCGAGCGCAGCTACGGCGAGTTCCGCCGGTCCTTCATGCTCCCGGAAGGAGTCGATGCGGCGAAGATCGACGCGAGTTTCGCCAATGGCGTGCTGACGGTGACGATCCCCAAGGCGGCGAAGGCGGAGCCGCAGAAGATCGCGGTCAAGTCCGCCGTCTGACGTCGCGACGCAAGCTCCCGCGGCATGTTCATTCCGATAACGGAACGGACGTCCGCCGCGGCGGGCGCAAGGAGGCCCGAACGCATGGTCGGCATCACCCTGTCGCCGGAGCAGATCCGGCAGGCGCCCCCGGAAGTACGGCGCTGGCTGGAGCAGCAGATCGCGGCGACGCTGGGCTTGCAGCCGCATCCGTCCCCGGTGGTGGAGCCGCAGCACAGGCTGATCGGCTGCGGGCCCGCCGAGGTGCGGGCGGTGCTGGCGCAGATCCGCGGCGCGCTGCCCGTGGTGAACGTGTTCTTCGAACTGGGCCGGGAGAACGCCGTGGCATCGGCGCGCGGGCTTCGCGCGCTGCGGCTGGACGAAATCGGCCGCGCCGCGCGGCTGCAATCGGTGGATCAGGTCATCGCGTGCCTGGAGGCGATCGATGCGGCGCTGCGGCGCGCGACCGGCACGGAGGACGCGGCGATGACGGGGCTGGACAGCGCCGGGCACTGCATCGTGGCCGACCAGACCGCGCGCAGCATCCTGGCGCTATGGCAGGAGATCGCCGCCGCGCAGCCCGCTGCTGCCGCATCGGAGCCGCACGGGGCGGGAATGCCGGCGGACGGCGCACCTGTGCTGTCCTCGCGGCACTATGCCGCGACGCTTCCGGGCGGGATCCCGGCGGGCGGGTAGCGGACCGCGCCGGTCAGCCGAGCGCCTTGGCGGCCTCCAATACTTCGGCGGCGTGACCGGCGACGCTGACCTTGCGCCAGACGCGGGCGACCTTGCCCTTTGCGTCGATCAGGAACGAGCTGCGCTCCATCCCCATGTAGGAGCGGCCGTACATCGACTTCTCCACCCAGGTGCCGTACGCCTCGGCCACCTTCTTCTCCTCGTCGGAGGCGAGCGGGAAGGTGAGTTTGTATTTCTCGGCGAACTTCTCGATCGGCTTCATCTTGTCCGGGGAGACGCCGATCACCTCGATGCCGATCTTGCCGAGCTGCGGCAGCGCCTCCTGGAAGGCGCAGGCTTCCTTGGTGCAGCCGGGCGTGTCTGCCTTCGGGTAGAAATACAGCAGGTAGGGCTTGCCCTTCAGCTGCTTCGAACTGACGGTGCGCCCGCCGGTCGCGGGCAGGGTGAAGTCCGGCGCCTTGTCGCCCTCGGCAACGCTCATGCTTTCATCTCTCCCGTTCTGATCTCCGACGCGCGCGTCTCGCCCATCCTCGGCTCGCCGACATGGCGGACGAACAGCGCGCGAACCGTTTCGGCCGTGGCGTCCAAGGTGGCCTGGAGTTGGGGCAAGTCAACCGCATTCGCATCCGCTGCCGCGGCGGCGCGCAGGAGGGCGCGCGCCGCCGCATCGGGCAGCGTGGCGGGGACCGCGCGGCCGACGGTGACGCGCAGCATGCTCTGCACCGTGCGCCACAGCCGGTCGGCGCG
>JAFEFJ010000427.1 GCA_018240635.1 Pseudomonadota bacterium
CGAGCTGGTACACCGCCGTTCCGACGATGCACCAGACCATCCTCGGACTCGCGAAGCGGCACGAGGAGACGATCAAGAACGCGCGGCTGCGCTTCATCCGTTCGTCCTCCTCCTCGCTGCCGCCGCAGGTGATGCAGGCGCTGGAGGAGACCTTCGGCGTGCCGGTGATCGAGGCGTACGGCATGACCGAGGCGTCGCACCAGATGGCGTCGAACCCGCTGCCGCCGCGGGCGCGCTTCGCGGGCTGCGTCGGCATCGCGGCGGGGCCGGACGTGGCGATCATGGACGACGACGGCACGCTGCTGCCGCCGGGTTCGATCGGCGAGGTGGTGATCCGCGGGCGCAATGTGACCGCGGGCTATGAGAACAATCCCGATGCCAACGCCAAGGCGTTCACCAATGGCTGGTTCCGCACCGGCGATCAGGGCGTGATGGATGCCGAGGGCTATCTGCGGCTGACCGGGCGGCTGAAGGAGATCATCAACCGCGGCGGCGAGAAGATCAGCCCGATCGAGGTCGATACGATCGTGATGGATCATCCTGCCGTCGCGCAGTGCCTGACCTTCGCGCTGCCGCACGCGATGCTGGGCGAGGAGGTCGCCGCCGCCGTGGTGCTGCGCGAGGGCCACGCGGCGACCGATCACGAGCTGCACGATTTCGCGTCCAAGCACCTCGCCTCGTTCAAGGTGCCGCGCAAGTGGGTCTTCCTCGACGAGATCCCAAAGGGGGCGACCGGCAAGCTGATGCGGATCGGGTTGGCCGAGAAGCTGGGCCTGACGGCGTGAAGGTCGCGATCTTCGGCGCCGGCGCGATCGGTGGGCTGATGGGCGTGAAGCTGGCGCAGGCGGGCGCCGACGTGACCTTCATCGCGCGCGGGCCGCATCTGGCGGCGATGCAGGCCAACGGCGTCACCCTGCTGCACGGCGAGGAGCGCACCGTCGTGCATCCGCGCTGCACCGCCGATCCGGCGGAAGCCGGCGTGCAGGACTACGTGATCGTGACGCTGAAGGCGCACGGGCTGCCCGGCGCCGCGCCGCAGATCGCCAGGATGATGGGGCCGGACAGCGCGCTGGTCACCGGCATCAACGGCGTGCCGTACTGGTATTTCTATGGCCTCGACGGCGAATATCGCGACCGGCGGGTGGAGAGCGTCGATCCCGGCGGGGCGCTGTGGGACGTGCTGCCGCCGTCGCGCGCGATCGGCTGCGTCGTCTATCCCGCCGCCGAGGTGACCGAGCCCGGCGTCATTACCCACACCTACGGCGACCGCTTCACGCTGGGCGAGCCGGACGGCAGCCGCTCGCCGCGGATCGAGGCGCTGTCGAAGCTGCTGATCGCCGCGGGCTTCAAGGCGCCCATCCGTCCGCGCATCCGCGACGAGATCTGGGTGAAGCTGTGGGGCAACATGGCGTTCAACCCGATCTCGGCGCTTACCGTCAGCACGCTCGACCGCATCACGGGCGATGCGGAGCTGCGCGCGCTGACGCGGGCGATGATGCTGGAGGGCAAGGCGGTGGCCGAGGCGCTGGGCGTGCGCTTCGCGATCGACGTGGACAAGCGCATCGACGGCGCGGCGGAGGTGGGCGAGCACAAGACCTCCATGCTGCAGGACCTGGAGCGCGGGCGTCCGATGGAGATCGACGCGCTGCTGGGCGCCGTCGTGGAACTGGGCGAGATGACCGGGCAGCCGATGCCGGTCAGCCGCGCGGTGCTGGCCCTGGTGCGCGAGCGGGCGCGGCAAGCCGGCTGCTACTGACGCAGGCCGCGACCGAAACGGGGGAGACGACAATGCTGTTCATGGTCATCGAGCGCTTCCGCGACGACGACATGGTGCCGGTCTACCAGTTGCTGCGCGACAAGGGCCGCAACCTGCCGGACGGGCTGGAGGTTGTCGCGAGCTGGGTGGAGGCGAACTACGCGCGCTGCTTCCAGGTGATGAAGTGCGACGATGCCCGCCTGCTGCAGAAATGGCTGCTGCATTTCCGCGGCCTCGGCGTGACGTTCGAGATCGTTCCCGTCGTCCCCGCCGCCGAAACCCGCGAGGTGGTCACGCCGCACATTCCGGCGGCGTGATCCAGGCCAAAGCCATGCAGTTACGATATCGTAACGATATGGACATGCTAAACCGTTGCCACCATCGCACGTTTTTCGCGCAGGGCCTCGTCCGCTCCTGACGCACCCACCCACAGGGCCGAACG
>JAFEFJ010000428.1 GCA_018240635.1 Pseudomonadota bacterium
TCAGCGCCTTCGCGCAATGGAAATACACCTCGTCGATCGCGATCAGCAGGCCGGCGCGCGGCGCCTTGCCCTGCGCCTCGGCGGGCGCGAGCAGGCCGGCGTCGGTGACGACGCGGGCGCGGCCGTTGACGCGCAGCGTTTCCTCGATGCCGGGGACGAAGAAGATCAGCCCGACGCCCGGATTGGCGATCACGTTGCCGAAGCTGTCCACGCGGTTGTTGCCGGGCCGGTCCGGCAGCAGCAGCGTGGTGTCGTCCTGCACCAGAACGAATCCCGGCGCGTCGCCGCGCGGGCTCGCATCGACGCGGCCCTGCGAGTCCGACGTCGCCAGCACGAGGAACGGCGAGAGTTCGATGAAGCGGCGGCAGTGGCGGTCCAGACGGGCGAGTTGCTTGCGCTGCACCATGAGGCTGGTGGGACCGAAGAATTCGCGCAGCGCCGCCGCGTCGGTGATGCCGTCCATGATCCTGTCCTCCGCCCTTCGCTTGAGTATCGGCGCGCCTGCCGCCGCCGCGCAACGCCGCCCCGCAACGCCAGCCGGGCAACCTTGCCGCTGCGGCGTGGCCTCTCTACCGTCCGCCCCCATCAACGCGGACCCAGGAGACGTGGCATGGCCGACCGCCCCGAATATCAGAGCGACCTGTTCAAGAAGGGCCTGGAGGTGCGCCGCGCGGTGCTGGGGGCCGAGTATGTCGATGGATCGCTGGCGCGCGCCGACGATTTCTTCGCCAGCTTCCAGAAGCTGACCACCGAATACGCATGGGGCGAGATCTGGTCGCGCCCCGGCCTGCCGCGCAAGACGCGCTCGATGCTCAACCTTGCGATGCTGACGGCGCTGAACCGTCCGGCCGAGCTGAAGCTGCACGTCAAGGGCGCGCTGAACAACGGCGTCACGCGCGACGAGATCAAGGAAATCCTGCTGCAGACGGGCATCTATTGCGGCATCCCCGCCTGCCTCGATGCGTTCAAGACGGTGATGGACGCCTTCAAGGAGATCGACGCCGCGCCGAAGGCCGCCGAGTGATGGAAGGCGGGGAACGCGCGCCCGCTGGAAACGCGACCGTCGGGTTCGTCGGCGTCGGCAACATGGGCTGGCCGATGGCCGCCTGTCTGGTGCGCGCGGGCTTCACCGTGAATGTCTGCGACAGCCGCCGCGAGGTCGCGAACAACTTCGTCCAGCAGGTCGGCGGCTTCGCCCCGGACTCTCTGCGCGAGATGGCGGCGGCGTCCGACGTGATCATCACGATGCTGCCGACCAGCGCCATCGTGGAGCGGGTGGTGGCGACGGCCGAGGACTCGATCCTCGCGGGCATGAAGCCCGGCGCGATCGTCGTGGAGATGAGCTCGGGCGTCCCGTCGGTGACGCAGATGCTCGCCACGCGCGTCGCGGAACTGGGCGGCACGCTGATCGACGCGCCGGTCTCGGGCGGCGTGCCGCGCGCCAGGACCGGCGAGCTTGCGATCATGGTGGGCGGCGAGGCGGCGGCGATCGACCGCGCGATGCCGGTGCTGCAGGCGATGGGCACCACCGTGCTGCGCACCGGCGCGGTGGGGTCCGGCCAGGCGATGAAGGCGCTGAACAACCTGGTCAGCACGGGCGGCTTCCTGATCGGCATCGAGGCGCTGCTGATCGGCAGCCGTTTCGGGCTCGATCCTTCGGTGATGGTGGACGTGCTGAACGCGGCGACCGGGATGAACAACTCCACGCAGAGGAAGTTCAAGCAGTTCGTCCTGTCGCGCAGCTTCGCCGCCGGCTTCTCGCTCGATCTGCTGGCCAAGGACGTGTCGATCGCGCTGCAGGTGGGCCGGGAGACGGGCACCGCGACGCCGCTCTCCGCGCTGTGCAAGGAATTGGTCGCGGGCGCCGCCGCCATGCTCGGGCCGGGCGCCGACCACACCGAGATGGCGAAGCTGTGCGAGAAGCTCGCCGGCAGCGAACTGATGGCGGCGGAACCCGCGAAGAGCTGAACCGCCCTCCGCCCCGCGTGGCCCGCCTCGTGCTAAGAGCCTGGGGCGCGCGGCTGGTCGTGCGGACGGACAAGGGCAGGGCATGGCGGCGAGCAGGAAGCGATCGACGGCGGCGGAGCTGCGGGCGTGGATCGAGCGCCTCTGGTCCGGGGAGCCGGATCAGGACGCCGAAGCCGCGGTGCCGGAGGCCGCGCCGCTCGACCGCGCCCGCGCGCTGGCCGAGGCGTTG
>JAFEFJ010000429.1 GCA_018240635.1 Pseudomonadota bacterium
GATCACCGAACAGGTGGGGGCGGTCGATCCGCCGGTTTGGAGGGGCTGACCCTTACGGTGCGGAGGGGCTGACCTATTTTCCCTCTCCGCCCCTGGGGGGCGGAGAGGGTTGGGTGAGGCGGGGGATTCCAGAGGCGGCGCGTTTCTTGCGCTGCATTGAGCGACGTTCGGCAGGCGCCACCCACCTCACCCCGGCCCTCTCCCCCCGCAAGCGCGGGCGGAGAGGGAGTTATCCGCGTCCGAGAACCGCGCCCATCGCCAGCACGACCGCGGCCTGGCAGGGCTCGATGACGGCGGCGCCGATGGCCTGTTCGATGGCGTCGCGGTGGTGCGCCATGCCGGTGCAGCCGAGGATGACCGACTGCGCGCCGGCGGCGACGCAGGCGCGGCCGGCCTCGATCAGCCTGGCGCGGGCGGTTTCGGGCTCCAGCAATGTCTCCATGCTGACGTTCATCGGCACCTCGGCCGCGAGCCGGGCCTCCAGGCCCATCGCGCGCAGCGCGGCGGCGTGGCGGGGGATCGATTCATCGACCAGCGCGATCACGCCGAACCGCTCGCCGCGCGCCGCCGCCGCCGCGACGGCCGAGCGGAAGACGCCGAACACCGGCGATTTCGTGCTGGCGCGCGCCGCCTCCACGCCCGGATCGGAGCCGCAGGCGATGATGTAGGCGCCGGCCGGCGTGCGTTCGATCAGGCGGCAGAGCGGTTCCACGACCTGGTGCCAGTGCCGCCACGTGTAGAGCGCGGGCGGGCCTTCGGCGAGCGTCGCCACCTCGATTTCCGGGCCGCCCGGGAAGCGGAAGGGCGCCACCGCGGCGTCGATGCCCGCGGAGCACGGCCCGCTGCTGTTCGGGTTGATGATCAGGATGCGGGGGGAGTCGGATGCGCGTGCCATGCGTTACTCTGCTGTCTGACCATGCGGCGCATCAAGCAAAGCGTTGTGTCGCGGAATGCTGCGCCGCGGTAAGGTGTCCGGCCGCGCTCCGGCGCCGGACGCGCGGCGCGCGCCCAGGCATGATGGCAAGGATCGAGAACGATGGCGGAAACACGCTGGCAGCCCGACCGTTCGGCCCCCGCCCGGCGCTGGCCCATGCCGCCGCTCGGCACCACGCTGGCGCGCGGCCTCGCCTGCCGCTGCCCGTCCTGCGGCAAGGCGCCGGTGTTCGACGGCTACCTGACGGTGGTGCCCGCCTGCGCCAACTGCGGCGCGCCGCTGGGCGCCGCGCGGGCGGACGACGCGCCGCCGTATTTCACCATCCTGATCGTCGGCCATATCGTCGTGGCGCTGATGCTGGTCGTGCAGCGCGCCTACGATCCGTCCAACCTCGTCCTGTCGGCGATCTTCGTGCCGCTGACCATCGTCCTGTCCCTTCTGCTGCTGCGCCCGATCAAGGGCGCCACCGTCGGCCTGATGCTGCACTTCAACATGGTCAAGCCCGAGGACGAGCTGCCGCCGCCGGCCCCCGCGGCGCCGGTGGCGGCGGCGACCGTCGTGCGCGCGGGCGGAGGGCTGCCACCGCGATGAGCGACGCGGCGCCGTCGCCCGCGCCGTCTTCGCTGGCCCGCGCGCGCGAGGCGCGGCTGGCGCGCGTCGTCCTGACCGGCGAGGCGCTGACGCGCCTGTCGCCGATCCTGGAGGCCGACCGCGCGCAGGCGGTGGCGGACCTGACGGCGGAGAACCGCTTCCGCCCTCTGACCGTGCGCCCCGGCCAGGAATCCTGCCGCGACTTCTCGCTGCATCTGTCGATCCAGGAAGGCCGGCTGGTGTTCGACATCCGCTGCTTCGACGCGGCGCACGCCGATGCCGAGGCGGACAAGGAAATCCCGGTCTCGGCCATCCTTCTGGCGCTGGGGCCGTTCCGCGGGCTGATCAAGGACTACCAGCTTCTGGTGGACAGCCACATCAAGGCGGTGGAGGAAGGGCGCGAGGCGCGCATCCAGGCCATCGACATGGGGCGGCGCGGCCTGCACAACGAAGGTGCCACGCTGATGATCGAGCGGCTGAACGGCAAGATCGAGATCGACTTCGAGACCGCGCGGCGGCTGTTCACCCTGGTGTGCGTGCTGCATCAACGGATCTGAAGCGGCGGGCGGACGGAACGGCGGAATGAAGATCGACGGCGTGCCCTATCGCAGCGTCTGGCTCGGCCGCGACGGCGCCACCGTGCACGTGCTGGATC
>JAFEFJ010000042.1 GCA_018240635.1 Pseudomonadota bacterium
CGCATCGCCGCGATCCGCAGTTGCCGCGTCTGGGGCACCTGCTGCTTCGTGGGCGAGGGCGGCGACGTGCGGATCGACGTCAGCCCCGACATGCTGCGCAAGCAGCTCACGGTGATCGGGTCGTGGACCTTCTCCACCATCGGCCAGGCGGACTGCGCGCGCTTCGTGGTGGACCGCAAGATCGACGTCGATGCGCTGTTCACGCATCGCTGGACGCTCGATCAGGCGGACGAGGCCTACAAGCTGTTCGACACCCAGACGACGGGCAAGGGCGTGTTCCTGATGTGATGCCGCCCCGCCGTTTCCGCCGTCATCGCGAGGCGCGTAGCGCCGTGGCGATCCAGGGCAACCGCACGGCGCCGCGTCCCTGGATCGCCACGCCGCCAGGCGGCGGCTCACGATGACGGTGAAGCGTCAGTCAGCTCTGAACACGCAATGACCGCCGCGCTGCGCGCCGAGGTGGCCGGGGTCTATCGCGATCTCGGCCGCCTCGGCCTGAACACCGGCAGCAGCGGCAATGTCAGCGCGCGCACGCGCCACGGCATGGTGATCACGCCGACCGGCGCCTCGGCCGAGACGATCGATGCGAAGTCCATCGTCGCGATGCGGCTCGATGGAGAGGTGCGCAAGGGCAAGGCCCCGTCGAGCGAATGGCCGATGCACGCCGCGATCTACGCCGCCGATCCGCGCGCGGGCGCCATCGTGCATACGCACGCCGATGCCTGCACGGCGCTCGCCTGCCTGAACGAAGGGCTGCCCGCCTTCCACTACATGATCGCGGCGTTCGGCGGCGCCGATGTGCGCTGCGCGCCCTATGTGACGTTCGGCACTCCGGAACTGGCGGCGGCGGCGGCGGAGGCGATCGCCGGGCGCACTGCCTGCCTGCTCGCCAATCACGGCATGATCGTCCACGGCCCGACGCCGCGCGCCGCGCTGCGCGCCGCCGTCGCGCTGGAGACGCTCTGCCGGCAATACCTGCTCGCCCGCGCCGCCGGCATGGTGCGCCTGCTGACGGACGCCGAGATGGACGCCGCGATGCGCCGCTTCGAGAGCTACGCGGCGGGCAAGGGATAGCGGTCCAGATAGGCCTGGTAATCGGGCTCCACGTCGATCTGCAGCGTGCCCAGCACCCGCACCACCGCGTTGTAGAAGCCGATGGTCAGCGTCAGGTCCACGATCCGCTCGTTGTCGAGCGAGCCGCGCAGCACGGCGAAGGTCTCGTCGCTGATCGCCAGTGCCGGACCGGTCATCTCGCGCGCGGCGCGCAGAACCGCGCGGTCCAGGTCCGACAGCCCGGAGGGGCGGCCTTCCGATTCCGCGATCAGCGCCGCGATGTCGGCGTCGGTGACGCCGAACTCGTAGCCGAGCTTGATGTGGTGCGACCACTCGTAGGGCGCGCGCGTCATGTAGCCGACCTGAAGGATCGCAAGCTCGCGCAGCCGCGGGTCGAGCTTGCTGCCGTAGCGGATATAGCCGCCGAGCCCGGAGAAGGCGCGCGCCCCGCCCGGCGAATTGACCAGCGCCTTGAACAGCGTGATCGGCCGCGCCAGCAGGTCGCGGTCGTCGGGCTTCAGGTCGGTCTTTTCGCGATAGGGCACACGGGCCATTGCCAAACCCTCCTTCGCTCTGCGTGGCGGACATTCTACTCCGTAGCGCGGCAGATAGCCCCCTCCCCTCGCGGGAAGGGGCCGGGGGGAGGGGGAAAGGTCAGTGCCGTTGGATCCCTCCCCCTGCCCCCTCCCACATGGGGAGGGGGAGAATGCAGCCGTCCAGGCCCTTGCAGTGTCATGCAAACCATGCACCTAATGGTGTCAAGAAGGAGTGACGCCAATGGTCGTGCGGCGCAGACGTGGCAGCTTCGACGACCGGCCTCCAAAGCCGCAGCAGGGGTCGTGGATGGTCGGCATGCTCGTCGGACTCGCGGTCGCCAACATGGCCGCAGGCGCGATGCTCGTCGGCACCGGCGCAGCCTTCGGAGAGGCGCTCACCGGCGGCAAGGGCGCGCTTCAGGTCCCGAAGAAGGGATAGCCGCCGGTCAGGCCAGCGCCGTCTCCGGCAGCCCCATGCGGTTGCGGTCGCGCGGCAGGTACAGCAGGTCCGGCCCGATCTCGTCGATCGTGTTGCAGGCGGTATAGGCCATCGTCTTGTCGAGTTCGCCGCCCAGCAGGTTGAGCGCCGCCAGCGCGCCCGCCTGTCCCGCCACCGCCGTGCCGTAGAGCGTCGCGCGCCCCACCAGCACCGCCTTCGCGCCCAGCGCCAACGCCTTCGCGATATCCGATCCGCGCCTGATGCCGCTGTCCAGGATCACCGTCGCGCGGTCGCCCACCGCCTCCACGATATCGGGCAGCGCGTCGATCGAGGCCATCGCGCTGTCGAAGTTGCGCCCGCCGTGGTTGGACACGATCACCGCGTCGGCGCCGTACTCCACCGCGCGCACCGCCTCGTCGGGCTGCATGATGCCCTTCACCATCAGGATGCGCGGCCACAGATCGCGCAGCCGCTTCACGTCCTCCCAGTCCATCGTGTCCTGGCGCGTGATCTCCTTCTGCGACGGATCGGCGGTGATCTTGCGGCGGAACTGCTCCGGCAGGTTCTCGTAGCGCGGCATCCCCGTCGTGGTCAGGTAGCGGGTCAGCACGCCCGCGAGCCAGCGCGGATGCGCCAGCATGTCCGAGATGGCGCGCACGTTGGGATGGAAGGGCAGGTTGAAGCCGTTGCGCGGATTGTATTCGCGGTTCGGCGAAACGACGGTGTCCACCGTCAGGATCAGCGCCTCGAACCCGGCATTCTCGGCGCGCTTGATCAGCTCGTAGGAATAGCGCCGCTCGTTCCACAGATAGAGCTGCATCCACAGCCGCCCGCCGGCTTCCTTGGCGATCTCCTCCATCGAGGTCATCGCGCCGGTCGCCAGCGTGAACGGCACTTTCGCCGCCGCCGCGGCCTTCGCCAGTTCCAGCTCGCCATGATACCAGCACAGGCCCGCAGCGCCCGTCGGCGCGATCGCCAGCGGCATGCCCACCGGCTTGCCGAACAGCGTCGTCTGCATGCTGCGGCGGGAGACATCCACCAAGGAGCGCGGGCGCAGCTTGATGCGCTCGAAGGCCGCGCGGTTGTTGCGCAGCGCCACCTCGTCCTCGGTGCCGCGATCGACGAACTCGAACACGCCCTTCGGCAGCCGCCGCCGCGCCGCCTCGCGCAGGTCCGCGATGTTGTAGCAATGCGCCAGCGCGTTCATGACGTTCCCCCGGGCCGCAGGACTTGGCGTGCAGTCAAGCGCCGCTCTCGGTCTCCGGCAAGATCGCGCCGTTCAGCGGCAGCACCGCGCCCATCCAGGTGGCGTTGAGCAGATGGTCGTCGCGCGGCCGGCCCGTCTCGGGATGCACCAGCACGGTCAGCCCCTGGCGGTTGAGCATCAGGAACGGAACGAGCGTCGGGAACAGCGCGGGCTCGAACGCGATCTGGTACATCGCGGTCGGATGCGGACCCACCGGCACGTCGTGCCAGCGGCCCATGCGCACGGTGGGGAACCGCTCCTCCACCCAGCCGCGCAGCCGTGCGGCGGCGCCGCGCGTATGTTCCGGATCGTAATAGATGTGCGCGTGGTAGGCGTGCGCCGCACTGGGTTCCTTCGGCATCGCCGTCATCGTCCGCCCTCCGTTTCCGCCAGCCGCAGCTTGACGTCGCGCTTGGCCACCTTGCCGTAGCCCGACTTCGGCAGCTCGTCCCAGAAGACGAAGCGCGCGGGCCATTTGTATTTCGCGATCCGTCCATCTAGGTGCGCAAGCAGCGCCTCGGGCGCCGCACTTTGCCCCGTCTCCAGCACCAGCACCGCCACCCCGGACTCGCCCCAGCGCTCGTCGGGCATCCCCACCACGCAGGCTTCCGCCACTGCCGGATGGGTCAGCAGCGCCTCCTCGATCTCGCGCGGATACACGTTCGATCCGCCCGAGATGTACATGTCCGACGCGCGGCCGGTGATGAACAGGAAGCCGCGCGCGTCGAGGTGCCCCAGGTCGCCGGTATGGAACCAGCCATGCCTGAAGGCCGCCTCGTTCGCCGCCGGATTGTTCGCGTAGCCCGCGAACACGGCGGGACCTCGCACGCAGATTTCGCCCGTCTCGCCCGCCGGCAGCCGGTTCCCCTCGGTGTCGAGGATCGCCACGTCCATCCCCGTGCGCGGATAGCCGCAGCTGCCGATCAGCGGATCGTCCTCGGCGTCGGTGTGCAGATGGGGCGGCAGCACGGTGATGTTGCCGGTCACCTCGCCGAGCCCGAAATACTGCACCAGCACGGGCCCCAGCTTGCGCAGCGCATGCACCTGATCGGCGCGGTACATCGGCGCGCCCGCGTAGATCACGTAGCGCAGGCTGGAATGATCCACGCGGTCCACGTCCGGATGGCGCGCGAGCATCGTCAGGATGGTCGGCACCGTGAACATGTTGCTCACGCGGTGCGTCTCCACCAGCCGCCAGGCCTCGGCGCAGTCGAGCTTCTCGCCCGGCAGCAGCACCGTCGCCGCGCCGCGCGCCGCCTGCGTCAGCGCGTGGATGCCCGCGCCGTGCGACAGCGGCGCGACCGCGAGCGACACGTCGCGCTCGGTCGTGCCGGGCATCAGGTCGCAGAGGTGATTGGTGACGACGAACTGCATCTGCCCATGCGTCAGCGTCGCCGCCTTCGGCCGCCCGGTGCTGCCGGAGGTGTAGAAATACCATGCCGGCGCGTCGGGCAGCACATCGGCGGGATCGGCGACGGCGCCCGGGGGCGCGGCCAGCGCCTCCCAGTCCTCCGCTCCCGCGCCGCCGATGGTGAAGCGCCGGCGCAGCGCGGGATTGGCCTGCTCGGCCGCCGCCGCGTGCTCGGGGAAGGCGGTGTCGAAGATCTGCACCGATGCCGCCGAGCTTTCCGCGAGATAGGCGACCTCGGTCGGGCTCAGGCGGAAATTCGTCGGCACCCACACGCCGCCCAGCATCCAGGTCGCCCAGGCGGTCTCCATGTAGGCGTTGCAGTTGCGCGCATGGACCAGCACGCGCTCGCCCGGCCGCAGCCCCGCCTCGGCCAGCGCGGCGGCGGCGGCGCGGACGCGGGCGGCGGTTTCCGCCCAGGTCCAGCTTCGGTCGCGCCAGACCGTCGCGGGGCGGTCGGGATGCCGCCGCGCCGACTGGAGCAGAAGGTTCGCGAGGTTGCTGGTCGGGATCGTTCCGCTCAGCGCACCGCCTCCAGGATCGACACGTAGTTCGCCACCGCGGCGCCCCCCATGTTGAACACCGCCGCGCGGTCGGCCTTCGGCAACTGCATCGCCCCCGCCTCGCCCGCCAGCTGCATCGCGGTGATGACGTGCATCGAAACGCCCGTCGCGCCGATCGGGTGGCCCTTGGACTTGAGCCCGCCCGACGGGTTCACCGGCAGCCTGCCGTCCTTCGCCGTCCAGCCTTCCAAGATCGCCCGCGCGCCCTGGCCGGGCTCGGTCAGCCCCATCGCCTCGTATTCCAGCAGTTCGGCGATGGTGAAGCAGTCGTGGCTTTCGACGAAGGACAGGTCGGTCAGCGCCATGTCGGCCGCCGAGAGCGCCCGCCGCCACGCCTCGGCCGCGCCGTCGAAGCGCGTCACGTCGCGGCGCGAGATCGGCAGGTAGTCGTTCACCTGCACGGCGGCGCGGAAGCGGATCGCCTTCTTCATCGCCTTCGCGGTTTCCTCGTCCGTCAGCACCAGCGCGGCGGCGCCGTCGGAGACCAGCGAGCAGTCGGTGCGCTTCAGCGGCGGCGCGACATACGGGTTCTTCTCCGACACCGCGCGGCAGAACGCGAAGCCCAGGTCCTTGCGCATCTGCGCGTAGGGGTTGTCCACGCCGTTCTTGTGGTTCTTCGCCGCGATCGCCGCCAGCGCGTCCGACTGGTCGCCATAGCGCTGGAAGTAGCGTTCCGCGATGCGCCCGAACACGCCCGCGAAGCCCGCCGGGATGTCGCCTTCCTCCTTTCGGTAGGAGGCCGAGAGCAGGATGTCGCCCACCTGCGCGCCCGGCGTCGCGGTCATCTTCTCCGCGCCCACCACCAGCGCGAACCGCCCGCGCCCGGCGGCGAGGAAGTCGCGCGCCCCATACACGGCGGCCGAGCCCGAGGCGCAGGCGTTCTCGAACCGCGTCGATGGCTTGAAGCGCAGCTCCGGCAGCGCCTGCAGCACCATCGAGCTCGGGAAGTCCTGCTTGGAGAAGCCGTTGTTGAACAGCCCGACGAAGCTCGCGTCGATGTCCTCCGGCGCGATCCCCGCATCCGCGATGGCGGCCCCGGCGACGCGGCCGATCAGGCTCTCCACATCGGGATCGTCCAGCTTCCCGAACGGGCTGTGCGCCCAGCCGACGATGCAGGCTTCGGTCATGGCCTCTTCCTCCGGTGTCGCTCCGTTAAGAACCTAACGGATATGGGGCTGCCATGCGACTGGGACGCGGCCCTTGCCATGATGATTGACAACAGACACTTGTCACTTTACATCCGGCCATGATCCTCGGTTTCAGGCACCGCGGCCTGCGCCGCCTGTTCGAAGCCGACGATCGCCGCGGGCTGAACGCGGAGCACGTCGCCAAGATCAGGCGAATCCTCGCCCGGCTCGACACGGCTTCGCGGCCCGAGGACATGGATCTGCCGGGTTTCCGCCCGCATCCGCTACGCGGCAACCTCGCCGGCTTCTGGAGCGTGACCGTGAGCGCCAACTGGCGGGTCGTGTTCCGCTTCGCGGGCGAAGACGCCGTCGATGTGGATTACGTGGACTATCACTGACGGAGCGCATCGGTGCCGATGAAGAACCCGCCGCATCCCGGCCTGTCGGTCCGCCTGGACTGCCTGGAGCCCCTCGGCCTCAGCGTCACCAAGTGCGCCGAGATCCTCGGCGTCAGCCGGCAGGCGCTGAACAACATCGTCAACGGCAAGGCCGGCATCTCGGCGGAGATGGCGATCCGGCTCGCCACGGCGTTTGGCAGCCGGGCCGAGGTCTGGCTCGCGATGCAGACGGCCTACGACCTCGCCCAGGCCCGCAAGCACGAGAACCGGATCAAGGTCCGCCGCGTCGCCCCACCGTCGGAAACCGCCGCGGCGTGACCCCTCCCGCCTGGGAGGGGGAGGGGTTCACCAGTTCGGCCCGTTGCGCATGATGCGCTGGGCGATGCTCCAGCGGTGCACCTCGCTCGGGCCGTCGTAGATGCGGAAGCCGCGCACCTCGCGGAAGATGCGCTCCACCACCGTCTCGCCGGTGATGCCCTGGCCGCCCAGGACCTGCACGCAGCGGTCCACCACGCGCCAGATCGCCTCCGAGCAGAACAGCTTCGACATCGAGGATTCGGTGCCGCCGCGCTCGCCCTGGTCCAGCACCCACGCCGTGTGCCAGATCGACAGCCGGCTCATGCGGATGTCCACCTCGTTGTCGGCCAGCATGAAGCCCACGCCCTCGTGGTGGCCGAGCTTCTGGCCGAACACCTCGCGCGTCTGCGCGTAGGCCGACGCCACCTCGTGCGCGCGCCGCGCCGCGCCGAGCCAGCGCATGCAGTGCGTCAGGCGCGCGGGGGCAAGCCGCACCTGCGCATAGCGGAAGCCCTTGCCCGGCTCGCCCAGGATGTCGCTCGCCGGCACGCGCAGGTCGTTGAAGCGCACCACGCAATGCCCGCCGGGGAAGCCCTGGTCGAGCGTATCCAGCGCGCGCACCACCTCGATCCCCGGCGCGTCCATGTCGGACAGGAACATCGTGGCGTTCCCGTCCTCGTCCTTCGCCATGATGATGGCGAAGCCCGCGCCCTCGGCGCCCGTCGTGAACCACTTGGTGCCGTTGATGATCCAGTGGTTGCCGTCGCGCCGCGCGGTGGTGGACAGCGCCGCCGGGTCCGATCCCGCGCCGGGCGGCGGCTCGGTCATGCAGAAGCAGGACCGGATCAGCCCCGCCGCCAGCGGGCGCAGCCAGCGTTCCTTGTGCTCCGGCGCGCCCACCGCCTCCATCAGGTGCATGTTGCCTTCGTCGGGGGCGGCGATGTTCATCGCGAGCCCGCCGAGCAGCGAGTAGCCGGCTTCCTCGAACACCACCGCCTTGCCGAAATGGCTCAGCCCCAGCCCGCCGTACTCGGCCGAGACATGCGGCGCGAGCAGCCCTTCCGCGGCGGCCAGCGCGTTCAGCTCGCGGCGGAACTCGTCGGTCGGGCCGTGGTGTCCCTGCCGCGGGTCGTTCTCCAGCGGCACGATGCGCTCGCGGATGAAGCGGCGCGTGCGCGCCTGCAGCTCGGCGATGTCGGGGGGGATCGCGAAGTCCATGACGCCTCCTGCAACGGCCGGCCCTGGAAGGCGCGGCCCTAGAACGATCTGCCCCGGGCGATCTCGTGGGCGAATTCGACGATGCCGGTGCCGATGCCCGACAGCGGCGCGTAGCGCGGCTCGGTCGTGGCGCCGGAGCGGTAGCGGAACCCGAGCTGCAGGAAGATCACGCCGAGCTTGTACATGGCCAGCACGCGGTGGAACCGGAAGTCGGACATGTCCCGCCCGGACAGCGCGGCGTAGCGCTCCACCGCCTGCTCGCGGCTCAGGAAGCCCGGTTCGGTCGCCGGCATCTGCGCCATCTCGTGCAGCGCCGGCGGGTCGCCCGGGCGGGTCCAGTAGGTCAGCAGCGTGCCGAAATCGAACAGCGGATCGCCGCGCGTGCCCTGGTCCCAGTCCACCACGCCGACGGGCGACAGGTCCGCCGGGTTCAGAATCATGTTGTCGAGCTTGAAGTCGTTGTGCAGCAGCGCGGGCGCGCCGTCCGGCACCGCGTTGCGGCCGAGCCAGCCCTGCACGTCGCGGTGCAGCGCGTCGGTGCCGTCTTCCATCGCGGCGAGGCCCCGCTTGCTCCAGCCGGCCACCGCGCGCGCCAGGAAGCCCTCGGGCCGGCCCAGATCGCCCAGCCCCACCGCGTCCACGTCCACCGCATGGATCGCCGCCAGCGTCTCCAGCAGCACCTGCGACAGCCGCGCCCCTGCTTCCGGCCGGCCCGCCAGCTCGGGCGGCATGGTGGAGCGCACCACGAGGCCCGGGCGGTATTCCAGGATCTGGAACGGCGCGCCGATCACCGCCGGATCGGTGCAGAGGTGCAGGCTGCGCGGCACGAAGGGCAGGGCGTCGGGCAGCCGGCTCAGGATGCGGTGCTCGCGCGCCATGTCGTGGCTGCCGGCGGGCAGTTCGCCCATCGGCGGGCGGCGGAGCACGGCCTGCCGGCCGTCCAGGCTGACCAGATAGTTCAGATTGGCGAGCCCGCCCGCGAACTGCCGCGGCGGCGGGTCGCGGTCCAGCGTCAGCCCGGCGGCGGCCAGGTAGGCGCGCGCCCGCTCCCAGTCGAGCGGCACGCTCTCCGTCGCGGGCCGGATATCGGGCGGCCGGGTGGAAGACGGATTTTCGCTGGTCAAGGAAGCCTGCCCTCGGTCTGGCGCGATGGGCCGAGCCTGCGGAGTGCCGCCGGTCCGGTCAAGGGAGGGGAGGGCGCGTCAGGCGGCGGCGGAATCCGGCGGCGCCCATCCCGCCGCCTGCGCCAGCGCGGCGGCCGCTGCCCGCAAGGCGCGCGCCAGGCGCTCCACGATGCCGGGGCGCGGCGGGGCCGCCGCAAGGGGCTTTGCCGGTGCAGGGGCGGGCGCGGCGCGGCGCGCCGGGGTGCCGATCAGCGTGTCGATCGCATCGCGCACCCGCATCCGCGCGCGGTGCAGCAGCACGCGCTGGTTCTCGGGCGTCAGCCCCAGCAGGGTGCACGCCGTCTCGGCGTCCTGGCCCTCGACGTCGCGCAGGATGATCACCGCCTTCTGCCCCGCCGGCAGCCGCTCGATCGCCGCCTGCACATGCGCCCAGAGCTGCATCCCGCCCACCACCCGCTCGGGGTCCAGGTCGTCCCACGGGCGCGGCGCGTCGATCCAGTGGCCGTCCGGCTGGAAGCGGAACGCATCGGCCGAGGGGTCGTATTCCTCGGGCAGCGGCACCAGCCGCATCTCCCGCCCGCGCCGGGTGCGCGCCCGGTTCAGCACGATGCTGAACAGCCAGGTGCCCAGCGCCGAGCGCCCCTCGAACCGGCCGATGCCGGAAAACACCGCGAGCCAGGCGTCCTGCACCACCTCCTCGGCCTGCGCGTGGCTGCCGATGATGGCGGCGGCGACGCCGACCAGCGAGCCATGGAAGCGCCGGATCAACAGCCGGTACGCGTCCGCGTCACCCTTGCGGAGCCGTTCCAGGAAGGATGGGTCGTCGAACTCGGTCCTGCTCGGCAGCATGGTCCCGTGCGCGCTGTCGACAAGCGATGCGGCTTGCTGGCACGGTTATGGCAGGTCGCCGCCCGCCGGGCCAGCGTAACGCCCGGCGCGCTCGGTGGTCGGACCTTCATGGCCGGGAGACGCATCTTCTTGCGCTGTCAGGACTTCACGGCGCACGCGACGGAGTTGATGGAGGGCGCGCTCGACTGGCGCCAGCGCCTGGCGATGCGGCTGCATCTCGCGATCTGCGACGCCTGCCGCGGCTTCCTGCGCCAGATGCGCGACGCGGTGAGCCTGGTCGGTATCGTGCCCCCGCCGCCCCCGCCGCCCGAGGTGGAAGCGGAGGTGCTGCGCCGCCTGTCGGACGCCGGCCCCGCTCCCTGACCGCGCAGCGGCCGCCGCCTGGCGGGGGTTATGGCGGGGGTTCCGGCGGGGGTTTCGGAAGCGCCTGCACGGGAAATGGGCAGCGCCCTCCGAAGACCGGCGCAATTACGTATGTTGCCTTAATGTTCTCTTGAGCGCGGCTGGGGCATGATGGGCGCAACGACCGGTTGGACAGCGTCCAGCGGGCATTTCGGGGGCTATCCACACCCGGCTCGAAAGGAACCGGCGCGAATGGCACCACCCACCACGCCGTGCCCACCCTCCGCCGGCCGGTCCGGCGCGCCGGCGCGGCGCCGCGATGCTGGGCCGCGATGAACCCGCTCCCGCGGATGCGAAACCGCTGCGCGCGAATCGGCGGCGTCTGGCACCGTTCGTGCAATGCAGCCATGCATGAGGGTCAACCGACTATCCGGGCTGCTCGATCGCCCGGCGCTTCGCCGGCCCGGACCGGCCTCGCCCCGGTCCGTTCGCATCGTCACGGTTCGGCATGATGGTGGAACATCCACGCCGTCCCGTCCCTTGTCACGGAAGCGGCCCCGCGCCGCACGCACATCATGGCGCCACGCTCCGCCGCCGCACGGGCCGGGCAGGCACCCAGGACACGGTGAACCAAAAAATGCGTCCGCCACCAAATTCTTCGTCGCATCCTGGCAGGCTTCGGCTAGCCTCCTACATTGCCTTTAGAGATTTCAACATTTTGAGGGGAGCGGCCGATGTCTGCGGTCGATGATCTTTTCTCCCTGTATGCGCGGTCCTACGACGCGCATCGCCACGCGGAAATGTCGCTCGCGGAGTATCTGGAAGGCTGCCGCGACGACCCCATGATGTATGCCAACGCGGCCGAGCGCCTGCTCGCCGCGATCGGCGAGCCCGAAATGGTGGACACGTCGAAGGACGCGCGCCTCGGGCGGATCTTCATGAACCGGACGATCCGGATCTACCCGGCCTTCTCCGAGTTCTTCGGCATGGAAGAGACGATCGAGCGGATCGTCGGCTTCTTCCGCCACGCCGCGCAGGGGCTCGAGGAGCGCAAGCAGATCCTCTACCTGCTCGGCCCTGTCGGCGGCGGCAAATCCTCGCTCGCCGAACGCCTCAAGGCGCTGATGGAGAACTACCCCATCTACGTCCTGAAGGCCGGGGACGAGGTCAGCCCGGTCTTCGAAAGCCCGCTCGGGCTGTTCGACCCCGAGAAGATGGGCGGCCTGCTGGAAGACCGCTACGGCATCCCCAAGCGCCGGCTCACGCGCTTCATGTCGCCGTGGTGCATCAAGCGGCTCGATGAATTCGGCGGCGACATCACGCAGTTCCGCGTCGTGCGGCTGATGCCGTCCCGCCTGCGCCAGATCGGCATCGCCAAGACCGAGCCGGGCGACGAGAACAACCAGGACATCTCCTCGCTCGTCGGCAAGGTCGATATCCGCAAGCTGGAGATGCACGCCCAGAACGATCCGGACGCCTACAGCTACTCGGGCGGCCTGAACCGCGCCAACCAGGGCATCCTCGAATTCGTCGAGATGTTCAAGGCGCCGATCAAGATGCTGCACCCGCTGCTGACCGCGACGCAGGAGGGCAACTACATCGGCACCGAGAATATCGGCGCCATCCCGTTCTCCGGCGTGATCATGGCGCACTCCAACGAGGCGGAGTGGCAGAGCTTCAAGAACAACCGCAACAACGAAGCCTTCATCGACCGCATCTACGTCATCAAGGTGCCGTATTGCCTGCGCGTGACGGAGGAGCAGAAGATCTACGAGAAGCTGGTCTCGGGCTCCGAGCTTGCCGCGGCACCCTGCGCGCCCGCCACGCTGGAGATGCTGGCGCGCTTCTCCGTGCTGTCGCGCCTGCGCAAGCACGAGAATTCCACGCTGTTCGCCAAGATGCGCGTCTACGACGGCGAAAGCCTGAAGGAGACCGATCCGCGCGCGCGCTCGCAGCAGGAATACCGCGATGCCGCCGGCATCGAGGAAGGCATGGACGGCGCCTCGACCCGCTTCGCCTTCAAAGTGCTGGCCGCCACCTTCAACCACGACACGACCGAAGTCGCCGCCGATCCTGTGCATCTGATGTATGTGCTGGAACAGTCGATCCGGCGCGAACAGCTGCCTGAGGAGACCGAGAAGCGGTATCTGGAGTTCATCAAGGGCGAACTCGCGCCGCGCTACGCGGAGTTCATCGGCAACGAAATCCAGAAGGCCTACCTCGAATCCTACCACGACTACGGCCAGAACCTGTTCGACCGCTACGTGGCCTACGCCGACGCATGGATCGAGGACCAGGACTACAAGGACCCCGACACTGGGCAGCTGCTGAACCGCGAGCTACTGAACCAGGAACTCACGAAGGTTGAGAAGCCCGCGGGCATCGCGAATCCGAAGGATTTCCGCAACGAGGTGGTGAAGTTCAGCCTGCGCGCGCGGGCGAACAACAACGGGCGCAACCCGTCCTGGACCAGCTACGAGAAGATCCGCGACGTGATCGAGCGGCGGATGTTCAGCCAGGTCGAGGAGCTTCTCCCGGTCATCAGCTTCGGCTCGAAGAAGGACTCCGACAGCGAGAAGAAGCACGGCGAATTCGTCGAGCGCATGATCGCGCGCGGCTACACCGAACGTCAGGTGCGGCGTCTGGTGGAGTGGTACATGCGCGTGAAGCAGGCGGGATAGGCGGCGTCGGAGAGGCCAGTCACATAGGCAGCTGCAATGCATATCGTTGACCGTCGACTCAACCCCGGCGGGAAGAACCTGGCGAACCGGCAGCGCTTCATGCGGCGGGCGAAATCGCTGATCCGCAAGGCGGTGCACGACAGCGCGGCCAACCGCAGCATCAAGGATGCCGACCAGGGCGGCGAGGTCGCGCTGCCCACCCACGGCATGCACGAACCGTCCTTCCGCCGCGCCGCCGGCACCGGCATCCGCGAACACCTGCTGCCCGGCAACAAGCGCTACATCGAAGGCGACACCATCCCCCGGCCGGAGGACGGCGGCGGGGGCGGCGGCAGCGAAGGCAGCCCGGACGGGGAAGGGCAGGACGATTTCCGCTTCGCCCTCTCGCGCGACGAATTCGTCGAGCTGTTCCTCGAAGACCTCGAACTGCCCGATCTCGCGAAGCGCAAGGTGACGGACGCCGAAGCCGTCTCCTGGCAGCGCGCGGGCTACGCCGTCAGCGGCTCGCCCGCCAACCTCGCGCTGATGCGCACCGTCCGCAACGGCCTCTCGCGGCGCATCGCGCTCAAGCGCCCGAAGGCGGACGAGATCGCCCGCCTCGCCGCCGAGATCGAGGCGCTGGAAGCCGATCCCGCGCATGACGACGATCCGGCGATCCGCACCCGCCTCGCGGAGTTGCGCGCCGAACGGATGCGGCTGGAACGCAAGCTCTCGCTGATCCCCTATATCGACCCGCTCGACGTGCGCTACCGCCGCTTCGATCCGGTGCCCAAGCCGGTCGCGCAGGCGGTGATGTTCTGCCTGATGGACGTCTCCGGCTCGATGACCGAGCACATGAAGGACCTCGCGAAGCGGTTCTACGCGCTGCTCTACATCTTCCTCCGCCGCCGGTACAAGCACGTGGACGTGGTGTTCATCCGCCACACCCATGTCGCCTCCGAAGTGGACGAGGAGACCTTCTTCCACAGCCCGGAAACCGGCGGCACCGTCGTCTCCACCGCGCTCGAGGAAATGCGCCGCGTGGTGAAGGACCGCTACGATCCGGCCGTGTGGAACATCTACGCCGCGCAGGCGTCCGACGGCGACAACACCGCGAGCGACAACGAGCGCACCGCGCGCATGCTGACCGACGACATCCTGCCGGTCTGCCAGTACTACGCCTATCTGGAAGTCGGCCGCGACGCCGAGCATTTCCCGCCCGGCTTCATGCGCCGCGACAGCGACCTGTGGCAGACCTACACCGCGGTGCAGCGCAGCGGCGCGCCGCTCGCGATGCGGAAGGTCACGCACCGGCGCGACATCTATCCGGTGTTCCGCGAACTGTTCCAGAAGAAACCGGCCGGGGCGGAGGCTGGGGCATGACCGTGATCCTGCGCGCCGACCGTCCGCTGTTCGAGGGTGCCGACTGGGACTTCCCGCTGATCGACCGCGTGCACGAGGCGGTGGAGAAGGTCGGCCTCGGCGAGCTTGGGCTGTCGATCTATCCGAACCAGATCGAGGTGATCAGCACCGAGCAGATGCTCGATGCCTATTCCTCGGTCGGCATGCCGCTGTTCTACAAGCACTGGTCGTTCGGCAAGCACTTCGCCCGCAACGAGGCGATGTACCGCGCCGGGATGCAGGGCCTCGCCTACGAGATCGTCATCAACTCCAACCCCTGCATCAGCTACATCATGGAAGAGAACACCGCCATGATGCAGACGCTGGTGATCGCGCACGCGGCGTTCGGCCACAACCACTTCTTCAGGAACAACTACCTGTTCCAGCAATGGACGGATGCCGACGGCATCCTCGATTACCTGGAATTCGCCAAGACCTATATCGCGCAATGCGAGGAACGCTACGGCGAAACCGCGGTCGAGCACCTGCTCGATGCCGCCCACGCACTGATGAGTCACGGCGTCCACCGCTTCCCGCGCCGCCGCCCCGCCGACCTGCGCTCGGAGGAGCGGCGCTCCCGCGAACGGCGCGAGCACGAGGAGCGGGTGTTCAACGACCTGTGGCGCACCGTTCCCGGCAAGGAGAAGGCCGCCGAGGACAAGACCGCCGAGGAACGCCGCCGCGCGCTGCTCGAGCTGCCGCAGGAGAATATACTCTACTTCCTGGAAAAGACCGCGCCGCGCCTGCAACCCTGGCAGCGTGAGATCCTGCGCATCGTCCGGCAGGTGGCGCAGTATTTCTATCCGCAGTCGCAGACCAAGCTGATGAACGAGGGCTGCGCCACCTACGTCCACTACCGCATCATGACGCGCCTGCACGAAACCGGGCAGCTCACCGACGGCGCGATGATGGAGTTCCTGAAGTCGCACACCAACGTCGTCTTCCAGCCGGAATACGACGATCCGCGCTACAGCGGCATCAACCCCTACGCGCTCGGCTTCGCGATGATGGAGGACATCTCCCGCATCTGCCGTGAACCGACCGCCGAAGACCGCAACTGGTTCCCCGCCATCGCGGGCGTGGGCGACGAGATGGCGGTGCTGCGCGACGTGTGGGCGAACTACCGCGACGAGAGCTTCGTCCTGCAATTCCTCAGCCCGCGCCTGATCCGCCATTTCGGCCTGTTCAACGTGGTGGACGACGCGAACGAATCCGAGCTGCGCGTGCAGGCCATCCACGACGAACGCGGCTACCGCCGCATCCAACAGGCGCTGGCCCGGCAATACGACGTGGCCTGGACCGCGCCCGACATCCAGGTGGTGGACGTCAACCTCGCCACCGACCGCAAGCTGATCTTGCACCACCGCGCGCTGAACCGCGTCCTGCTCGACGAGAAGGACGCGCGGCTGGTGCTGCAGCACCTCGCGGATCTCTGGGGCTACGACGTGGTGATGAAGGAAATCGACCCCGGCACCGACGGCGTCCTGAAGGAACACGCGGCCTCTCCGCGCGCGGGGATCCTGCAGGCGCTGTGACCTGGTGGGCTGAAGCCCACCCTACCTGGGCGCCGTAGGGTGGGCTTCAGCCCACCATTCTCGCCGCCCAAGCCCAAGAACCATCCGAAAACAAAGAAGGCCCCGGAACCTCCGGGGCCTTCGCATTGTCAGGCATCGACTGCCGTGCGACGGGCGCTCAGGCCACGGCCTCCAGAACCGATCCGGAGATCCAGGCCGCAGCGGCAGTGCGGCACCTCGAACAATGAGACACTGGATCACCTCCTTTCAGTTGGTTGACGATGGCATCAGCATGCCAAGCGTTTGCCGCGTCGCACAAGGACAAACTGCGTCCGCCTTCAGGCCGCGGCGGAAGGCGCCTCGGGCAGCCTGTCGAAGAAGCCCGTCACGCTCTGCATCCGCCGGTCCTCGGTCAGCACCGCGACATCGGTGCCGATCACCAGCGGCTCCTCCTGGCCCGCCGCCAGCGCCCACTGGAAGCGCAGCCGGTCGTTGTGCGCGTCCACCTTGCCCAGGCGGCGGAAGCGCAGCCCCTCGAAGCGCTGCTGCACGGCGGCGATCATCGCGTCGATGTGCTCCACGCCGTCGGCCTGCGCCACCGGATCGACGTAGCGCGCCGCCGCCCCGAACGTCTCCGCCACCAGCGCGCGCCGCCGTGCCGGATCGGCCTCATTCCAGGCCGCGATGTAGCGGTCCACCAACGCCAGCGCCGCGCGGTCGGTTTCGTGTGCATCCATTGTCCGGTTCCCTCTTGCTGGTGCGCCTGCCCCCATCGGGCGGCGACGCACCGAGAAATGCCGGGCGCCGCGCGGAATCGCGATTACCCCGCAGGTAATTCCGCACCCGCGCCGCGGCGGCTAGGCTCGCCGCATGATGGGAACGGTCCAACCGGTGGGCGAGCTGCTCCGCACCTGGCGCCAGCGGCGGCGCATGAGCCAGCTCGATCTCGCGCTGGAGGCGGAAATCTCCACGCGCCATCTCAGCTTCGTCGAAACCGGCCGAGCGCAGCCCAGCCGCGAGATGGTGCTGCGGCTCGCCGAACAACTGGAGGTTCCGCTGCGCGAACGCAACACGCTGCTGGTCGCGGCGGGCTTCGCGCCCGTCTATGGCGAACGCGCGCTCGACGATCCGGCGATGCAGGCGGCGCACAAGGCGATCGCGCTCGTGCTCGCGGGGCACGAGCCGTGTCCCGCGCTCGCGGTGGACCGACACTGGACGCTGCTCGCGGCCAACCGCGCGCTCGCGCCGCTGCTCGCGGGCGTCGATGCCGCGCTGCTGCGGCCGCCCGTGAACGTGCTGCGCGTCAGCCTGCATCCCTCGGGCCTCGCCCCGCGCATCGCCAACCTCGCCGAATGGCGCGCGCATGTGCTGCACAAGCTGTCCCGTCAGGTGGGAACCAGCGGCGATCCCGTGCTGCGCGCTCTCCACGACGAACTCGCGGGCTTCCCCGCGCCCGAAGGCGCCGCCT
Source organism: Pseudomonadota bacterium (assembly GCA_018240635.1). Lineage (GTDB taxonomy): Bacteria > Pseudomonadota > Alphaproteobacteria > Acetobacterales > Acetobacteraceae > JAFEFJ01. Next base: position 17,644 of record JAFEFJ010000042.1, read on the forward strand.
CGCCGGACGCCGATCCGGCGGCCCGCCACGGCGGCGTCGCGGTGCCGTTCCGGCTCGCGACCGGGGCCGGCGTGCTGAGCTTCCTCAGCACCACCACCATCTTCGGCACGCCCACCGACATCACGCTGTCCGAGATCGCCATCGAATCGTTCTTCCCCGCCGATGCGGCGACCGAGGCGATCCTGCGCGCCGGTTTGCCGGCCTAGCCGCCCCGGTCTAGCCTTTCGCGCACGCCTCTTCCGGGCGGGAAACGTCAAGGCAGAACGCATGGAAGCGCCGATCTTCGATGGCCTTCTGGTCATCGACTGCGCCAGCTACATCGCGGGACCGGCCGCGGCCACGGTGATGTCGGATTTCGGCGCCTCGGTCGTGAAGATCGAGCCGCCGGGCGCGGGCGATCCCTACCGCGTCCGCGCCGGCCGCCCAGCCCTCACGGTCGCCGGGCGCAATCCCAACTGGCTGATGGATGCGCGCAACAAGCGCAGCCTGGCGCTCGATCTTTCCAATCCCGCGGGCCAGGCCGTGCTGCACCGGCTCGCCGCGCAGGCCGATGTGTTCATCACCAACTATCCGCCGCCGGTGCGCCGCAGGCTGCGCGTCGCGTGGGAGGATATCGGCCCGCTCAATCCCCGCCTGATCTACGCCTCCTTCACCGGCTACGGCGAAACCGGGCCGGAGGCCGACAAGCCCGGCTTCGACGTCACCGCCTGGTGGGCGCGCTCGGGGCTGATGCATCTGGTGCGTGCGGGCGAGGCGTCGATGCCCGCGCGTTCGCTGTCCGGGATGGGCGATCATCCTTCCGCGATGGGATTGTTCGGCGCCATCGCCACCGCGCTCTATCGCCGCGAACGCACGGGGAAGGGCGGGCTCGTCGGATCGTCGCTGCTCGCCAACGGGTTCTGGGCGAACGCGAACCAGGTGCAGACCGTGCTCTGCGGCGAGCCGCTGTCGATCCAGCCGCCGCCCGAAGCGGCGCTGCACGCCATGCGCAACCATTACTGCTGCCGCGACGGGCGCTGGATCATCCTCGCGGTGGTGCCGAGCGAGGCGCGCTGGCGCGTGCTGGCGGACGTGCTCGGCGGCGGGCTGTCGGACGATCCGCGCTTCGCCACCGAACAGGCGCGCGCGGCCAACATGGGCGCGCTGAACGCCGCGATGGCGGAGATCTTCCTGGTGCGCGACTTCGCCGACTGGCGCGCGCGGCTCGACGCGGCGGGCCTGGTGTTCGGCATCGTCGCCGCACCCGACGACATCCGCGACGACGCGCAGGCGCGCGCGGCGGGCGTGGTCGTGCCCTTCGCCGACGGCAGCATGGAAACCGTCAGCAGCCCGTTCTGGCTCGAAGGCCAGCAGAAGCTGCCGCCGCGCCACGCGCCGGAAGTGGGCGAGCACAGCGCCGAGGTGCTGCGCGACGCGGGCTTCGCCGAGGACGAGATCGCCGCGCTGCGCCAATCGGGCGTCGTCGGCTGAGGAAGGACCGTTCCATGAGCAACTATCAATTCTGCACCGTGGCCGACGAGGGCCGCCTGCGCATCGTCACCCTCAACCGGCCGGAGGTGATGAACGCGCTGCACAGCGCCGCGCATCACGAGCTGGAGCAGGTGTGGGACGAATTCGCCGCGCGCGACGATCTGTGGGTGGGCATCGTCACCGGCGCGGGCGACCGCGCCTTCTCGGCGGGCAACGACCTGAAGGTGCAGGCCGCCGGCAAGCGCGGCCCGATGGCGCCCACCGGCTTCGCCGGCCTGACGCGCCGCTTCGACCTCGACAAGCCGCTGATCGCCGCGGTGAACGGCATCGCGATGGGCGGCGGGTTCGAGATCGCGCTCGCCTGCGACATCATCGTCGCCGCCGAGAACGCGGTCTTCGCCCTGCCCGAGCCGCGCGTCGGCCTGATCGCCGGCGCGGGCGGCGTGCATCGCCTGCCGCGCATGATCCCGATCAAGCTCGCGATGGGCATGATCCTCACGGGCCGGCGCGTGCCCGCGCGGGAAGGCAAGGAACTCGGCTTCGTCACCGACGTGGTGCCCGAGGGCCAGGCGCTGGAAGGCGCGAAGCGCTGGGCGGCGATGATCCTGGAATGCTCGCCGATGGCGGTGCGCGCCTCCAAGCAGGCGGCCTATCGCGGCCTGGACGCGCCGAGCCTCGCGGACGCGATGGCGACGGTCTATCCGGCGCAGAAGGCGAACACGGAAAGCCAGGACTACATCGAGGGCCCCAAGGCCTTCGCCGAGAAGCGCAAGCCCGACTGGCAGAACCGCTAAGCCGTCACCCCGGCCGCGGCAGCCGGTCCGACAGCCGCTGCCTCCCCAGCGGGCGCACCGCCGCGCCGGGGGCCATGGCGCGGATTTCGGCCTGCATCGCGTCGCGCTTGCCGTGGATCGTGACCAGCACCGGGCCCATCGGCACGCCGAGGTCGGTCAGCACCGCCTCGGACAGTTGCAGGCTCGCCTCCACCGTCTCCGGCACCGCATGGGTGGCGCCCACGGCGTAGAGATGCGCGGCGTGGCGGGCGTCGTGCGCGCGCGCCACCACCAGCAGGTCCGCGCGCTCGCTGCGCGCCGCCGCCACCAGCCGGTCGCTCGCCGCGCGGTCGTTCATCGTCACCACCAGGGCGCGCGCCGTCTCCAGGTGCAGGCGGCGCAGCATCTCCACCCGCGTGATGTCGCCCCAGATGACGTGTCGCCCCTTTGCGCGCTGCTCGGCGACGCGGTCGGGGTCGGTGTCCACGGCGATGTAGGGGATGCGGTGGGTCTCCAGCAGCTCGGCCACCGTCTCGCCCACCCGGCCGAACCCGGCCAGGATGGCGCGCGGCGAGGCGTCGTCGGGCAGCGCGGCGAGCAGGCCCGGGTCTTCGACGCCCGCCCGCGCCGCGCGCCGCTCGATGCGCCGGCCCAGCGCCGACAGCGGCGGGATGCAGGCCATGCTCAGCGCCACCACGATCAGCAGCGCGCCCGCCGTCTCGTCGCCCAGCAGATGCTCGGCGCGCGCCAGGCCCAGGATGACGAAGCCGAATTCGCCGCCCGGCCCCAGCAGCAGCCCGGTCTGCAGCCCGGCGCGCCAGGGCAGGCCGAAGCCGCGCGCGAGCCCCGCGGCGATGCCGGCCTTGCTCAGGATCAGCAGCGCCGCCCCGCCCAGCAGCGCGGGCGCGTTCAGCGCCACGCGCTGAAGGTCCAGGCTCATGCCCACATAGACCAGGAACACGCCCACCAGCAGGCCCTTGATGGGCTCGATCGTCACCTCGATCTGCCGGCGGTACTCGGTCTCGGCCAGCAGCAGCCCGGCGATCAGCGCGCCCAGCTCCATCGGCAGCCCGGCCGTCGCCGTGGCCAGGCTGGTCGCCAGGATCACCAGCAGGCAGGCGGCGATGAACAGCTCGGGCGTGCCGGTGCGCGCCACGCCCCGGAACAGCGGGCGCAGCAGCAGCCGCCCGCCCGCGATCAGCCCCAGCACCACCGCTAGCGCCTGCCCCACCGTCGCCAGCAGGTCCGGCCCGCCGCCGCCGGGCAGCGTGGTGCCCAGCACGCTGACGGCGAACAGCACAGGCACGGCGGCGATGTCCTGGAACAGCAGCGCCGCCAGGCTGCTGCGCCCCACCGCGCCGCCCAGCCGCTTCTCCTGCACCAGCACCTGCACCACGATCGCGGTGGAGGACATCGACAGCGCGAGCCCGGTCACCGCCGCCCCGCCCGCCGGCAGGCCCCAGGCGGCCGCCGCGCCCATGATCCCGAGCGCGCACAGTGCCACCTGCGACGCGCCCAGCCCGAACACCAGGCGGCGCATCGTCCGCAGCCGTTCCAGCGACAGCTCCAGCCCGATCATGAACATCAGCGTGCTGATGCCCCAGGCGCCGATCGGCTCCA
>JAFEFJ010000430.1 GCA_018240635.1 Pseudomonadota bacterium
GCGACAGCGCGGCCCCGGCCGCGGCAGCCGGCCGCGCGTCACCGAGCCGCCGCGGGCCAGCAGAGGCCGCTTCGCTGGACCAGGGCGGGGCAGCCGGGATCCTGTCCGCGCTGCGCCGCCGCCGCCTGGCGCTTGTGGCGTGCGTCGTCGCGATCCCCGCGCTTGCCGCGCTTGCGCTGCACCGGATCGCGCCGGTCTACAGCGCGAGCGGCACGATGCTGTACGACGACGGCACCTTCGCCGCGCAGGAGCTGCAAAGCATCCTGCGCGTCGATCCGACCACCGACGCCGTCATGTCGAGCCAGGCGGAGATCGCGCGCGGCCTGTCCATCGCCGAACGCCTGACCGAGCGATTGGGGCTGGCGCGCAGCCCCGAGTTCAACGCCGCGCTGCGGCCGAAAGGGACGATCGAGCGCGCCGCCGCGTGGCTTCGCACGCGCCTTGCCGGGGTGCTGGCGCCGGTCGCACCCGCCTTCGCCGCCACGCTGCGCCCTGCCCCGCCGCCCGCCGATCCCGCGCCGGACCCCGCCGCCTGGCGCGGCACGGTTCTGGCGGTGCAGGCCTCGCTGGCGGTCGCGACGCTGAAATCGTCCCGCGTGCTGGAGGTGTCGTTTGCCTCCCGCGATCCGGACCTGGCGGCGCGGGCGGCAAACATGGCGATGCGGCTCTACATCCAGGACCAACTCGACCGGAAGATCGAGGCGGTGCGGCGCGCGACCGCCTGGCTGGAGGGGCGCGTGGCGGAACTGCGCGCGGCGGTGCGGACGAACGAGGACCGGATCGCGTCGTTCCGCGCCGAGCACGGCCTGATGCAGGGCGCGCGCGCGGGCCTGGACGCGGAACGGATCAGCCGGCTGAACGAGGATCTGCTGAACGCCCGCAACGAAACCCTCGCCGCGCAGGGGCGGCTGGACGCGGCGCGGGGACGCGCCGGCGGCGGCTCCGAGCAGGCCGCGATCGCGCCGAGCGTGGTGCAGGCGCGGGCGCAGCGCGACCAGATCGCCGGGCAGTTGCAGGGCCTGGCCGCGCATCTGGGCGCGAACCATCCCGACACCGCCAGCCTGCGCAGCCAGCTTGCAAACGCCGACCGTTCCGTCGCGGCCGAAACCCGCCGCATTGTCGCCGCCAGCGAGGCCGAACTGCGCGCCGACCGCACGCGCGTCGCGATGCTGGAGGACGCGCTGCGCGGCGCCGAGGCCGAGCAGGACCGCACGGGCGCGGCACAGGTCTCGCTGAACGCCATGCAGCGCGACGCCGATGCCGAGCGCACGCTGCTGCAATCGGTGCAGGAACGCCTGCAACAGACCGCGCAGCGCACCGCGATCGAGACGCCCGATGCCCGCATCGTCTCCGCCGCGCTGCCGCCGAGCGAGCCGAGCTATCCGAGGCGCGGGCCGATGATGGCCGCCGCCGCCGCCGCGGGCGTCACCTCCGGGCTGATGCTGGTCTATCTGCTGGAGATCGCCGACGGCACGCTGCGCGGCGGCGAGGATCTGCGGCTCCGGCTCGGGCTGCGCTGCTTCGCGCTGATCCCCGAGGTGGCGCGGCGGCGGCTGCGCGGCGGCAGGCTGCACGACTACGTGGTGGACCAGCCGCTCTCCCCCTTCGCCGAGCAGGTGCGCGCGCTGCGGGCGGGGCTGTGGCTCGGGCGCATCCGTCCGCGCATCGTCGCAGTGACCGCCGCGCGCCCGTCCGAGGGCAAGACGACGGTGGCGATCGCGCTGGCGCGCTCGGCGGCGCTGGCGGGCGAGCGGGTGGTGCTGCTGGACTGCGACATCCGCCAGCCGAGCGTGGGCCGCGCGATGGGGCTGGATGCCGAGGCGGGGCTGACGGACTGCCTGCAGGGCGAGGCGGCGCTGGACGACGTGATCCGCCGCGACGAGGCGACGGGGCTCGCGGTGATCCCCTCGGGCGGGCTGGAGGTGAACGCGCTGTCGCTGTTCATGTCGGAGGCGATGGCCGCGCTGCTGCAGACGTTGCGGCAGGAATACGACCTGATCCTTCTGGACGCGCCGCCCGCGCACGCACTGACGGATGCGCGCGTGATCGCGGGCATGGCGGAGGCGACGCTGTTGTGCGTGCGCTGGCGCTCGACCCCCGTGCCGGTGGTGCGGCACGCGCTCGACCTGCTGGCGGAGGCGCAGGCGAGCGTGGTGGGGGCGGCGCTGACGCG
>JAFEFJ010000431.1 GCA_018240635.1 Pseudomonadota bacterium
AGGAGATGCCTTCCAGCGTCGCGCCCGGATGGAAGTGGGCATAGACGCGCCGCGCGGTCTCGCGGCTGATGCCGGGCGCGGCTTCCAGGTCGTGCAGCCCGGCCATCTTCACCCCGCGCGCCGAGCCGAAATGGTTGAGCAGCGCCCGCTTGCGCGCGGCGCCGATGCCTGCGATCTCGTCCAGCTCGCTCTGCCGGATTGCGCGCGACCGTCCGGCGCGGTGGGTGGTGATGGCGAAGCGGTGCGCCTCGTCGCGCAGGCGTTGCAGGAAATACAGCACCGGATCGCGCGGCGGCAGCTGGAACGCCTCGCGCCCGTCGGTGTGGAACCACTCGCGCCCGGCGTCGCGGTCCGGCCCCTTGGCGATGGCGACCAGCTTCACGTCCTGCACGCCCAGGTCCTGCAGGATGCCGCGCGCGGCCGAGAGCTGGCCCGCGCCGCCGTCGATCAGCACCAGGTCCGGCCAGCCCTCGGGCGAGGCGCCCTCGGCCTGTTCGCGCAGCGCGCGGGCGAAGCGGCGCTGCAGGGTTTCGCGCATCATCGCAAAATCGTCGCCCGGCGTGATCGGGCCGCGGATGCCGAACTTGCGGTAGGCGGATTTGCTGAACCCCTCCGGCCCGGCGACGATCATCACGCCGTACGGGTTCGCGCCCATGATGTGGCTGTTGTCGTACACCTCGATCCGCTCGGGCGGGGCAGGCAGGTCGAAAAGCTGCGCCACGCCTTCCAGCAGCCGCGCCTGGCCGGCGGATTCCGCGAGCTTCCGCTCCAGCGCCTCGCGCGCGTTGATCTCGGCATGCGCCATCACCGCGCGCCGCTCGCCGCGCTGCGGCACGGTGATCTCCACCTTGCGCCCGGCCTTCAGCGCCAGCGCCTCGGCAACCAGGTCCTGCTCGGGCAGGGCGTGGTTCACCAGCAGCAGCGGGGGCGGCTTCTTGTCGTCGTAGAACTGCGCGACGAAGGCGCCCAGCACCTCGGCGGCGTCCTCGTGGCGCGCATGGGTCGGGAAGAAGGCGCGGTTGCCGTTGTTGCGCCCGCCGCGCACGAAGAACACCTGCACGCAGGTTTGGCCGGCGATCTGCCAGGCAGCGATCACGTCGGCGTCCTTCAGGCTGGCCGGGTTCACCACGTCGCTGCCCTGCACGAAGGTGAGGCCGCGGATGCGGTCGCGGATCGCCGCCGCGCGCTCGAACTCCAGCGCCTCGGCCGCGCGCTCCATCTCGGCGGCCAGGTCGCGCTGCACGCCTGCCGCGCGGCCCGCCAGGAACGCCTTCGCCTGTGCGACGAGCTTGGCGTAGTCGGCTTCCTCGATCCGGCCCACGCAGGGGGCGGAGCAGCGCTTGATCTGGAACAGCAGGCAGGGGCGGGTGCGGTTGGCGAACACCGTGTCGGCGCAGGAGCGCAGCAGGAACACGCGCTGCATCGCCGTGACGGTCTGGTTCACCGCCCAGGCCGAGGCGAACGGCCCCCAGTAGCTGCCCTTGCGGGTCTGCGCGCCGCGGTGCTTGGCGATCTGCGGGAACGGATGATCCTCGGTCAGCATCAGCCACGGGTAGGACTTGTCGTCCCGCAGAACGATGTTGAAGCGCGGCTTGAGGCGCTTGATGAGGTTCGCTTCGAGGAGCAGCGCCTCGGCCTCGGTGTGGGTGGTGACCACCTCCAGCGACCGGGTTTCGCTCACCATGCGGCGCAGCCGTTCGGGCAGGCGCGCGGGCTGGGTGTAGGCGACGACGCGCTTCTTCAGGCTGCGCGCCTTGCCGACGTAGAGCGCCTCGCCCTTCGCATCGAGCATCCGGTAAACGCCGGGCGCCAGCGGCAGCGTGGCCAGGGCGGCTTCGATCACCGCCGCGCCGGCGGCGATGCCGTTGCCGGGCGCGGTTTCGCCGGAGTCGGCCGGCGGCGGCGTTTCCTCGGTTTCCTCGGTCATCGCAGGGTCTATAGTTGGCCCGCGCGGGCGCGGCCGCCACTCTGGGCGCCTTCTGTATGCAATACACGCATTAGGCGAGGCCGCGCCCCTCCTTCCCCCGCCGCTCCGGGCCCCCGCGCCGGGCTTGCGCGCAGTTCCCTCCGTTGCGGAGGCGGAAGCACGGATCTGGGGTCAGGTCTGTGGATAAAGTTGTGGGCGGTTAATCTCACGCGGACGTCAACTGA
>JAFEFJ010000432.1 GCA_018240635.1 Pseudomonadota bacterium
TCGCGCCCGCGCTCGCGCATCACCGTCAGGATGTAGTTGCAGGTGCCGTTCAGGATGCCGTCGATGCGGGAGATGCGGTTGGCGGCCAGGCCCTCGCGCAGCGCCTTGATGACGGGGATGCCGCCCGCCACCGCCGCCTCGAACGCCAGCGGCGCACCCGCGCGCTCGGCGGCGGCAGCAAGTTCGGCGCCATGCACGGCGAGCAGCGCCTTGTTCGCCGTCACCACCGGCTTGCCCGCCGCGATCGCCGCCTGCACCAGCGCGCGGGCCGGGCCTTCCGACCCGCCGATCATCTCCACCACCACGTCGGCCGAGGGTTCGGCGGCCAGTGCCACCGGATCGTCGTACCAGCGCAGCCCGGCGAGCGAGACGCCGCGGTCGCGGTTGCGGTCGCGCGCGCAAACCGCGCTGACGGCGATCGGCCGGCCCGCGCGGGCGGCGATCAGGTCGGCGTTCTGGCGCAGCAGCGTCAGCACGCCGGCGCCGACCGTGCCGAGGCCGGCCAGCGCTACGGTCAGGGGGCGGGTCGTCATGCCGATACCGTGGTTGCGAGGGCCGGTTCGGCCTCGTTGGAGCCTGCCTGCAGGAAGCCCTTGATGTTGCGCACCGCCTGACGCAGCCGGTGCGTATTCTCCACCAGCGCGATGCGCACATGCCCGTCGCCGTGCTCGCCGAAGCCGATGCCGGGGGCGACCGCCACCTTGGCGCGCGCCAGCAGCAGCTTGCTGAACGCCACGCTGCCCATATGGGCGTAAGCGGGCGGGATCGGCGCCCAGGCGAACATCGAGCCATCCGGGATCGGCATGTCCCAGCCCGCCGCGGCCAGCCCGCGGATCAGCACGTCGCGCCGTTCGCGGTACAGGTCGCGCATCGCCTGCACGCAGTCCTGCGGGCCGTTCAGCGCCGCCGTCGCCGCCACCTGGATCGGCGTGAAGGCGCCGTAGTCGAGATAGGACTTCATGCGCGTCAGCGCGGTGATCAGGCGCGGATTGCCGGCCGCGAAGCCCATCCGCCAGCCCGGCATGGAATAGGTCTTGGACAGGCTGGTGAACTCTACCGTGATGTCCTTGGCACCCGGCACCTGCAGCACCGAAGGCGGCGGCGTGTCGCCGAAATATATCTCGGCGTATGCAAGGTCCGACAGTATCCACAGCTCGTGCTGGCGGGCGAACGCCACCAGTTCGCGGTAGAAATCGAGGTCCGCCAGATAGGCGGTCGGGTTCGACGGGAAATTGACGATCAGCGCCGTGGGCTTCGGCACCGAATGGCGCACCGCGCGATCGAGCGCGCGCAGCATCTCCTCGTCGGGCGTCGCCGGGATGCTGCGCACGGACGCGCCGGCGATGATGAAGCCGAACTGGTGGATCGGATAGGACGGGTTCGGCACCAGGATGGTGTCGCCCGGGCTGGTGATCGCGGCGGCGAGGTTGGCCAACCCCTCCTTCGAGCCGAGCGTGGCGATCACCTCGGTCTCGGGGTTCAGCGCCACGCCGAAGCGGCGGTCGTAATAGGCCGCCAGCGCGCGGCGCAGGCCGGGAATGCCCTTGCTGGTCGAATAGCGGTGGGTGCGCGGGTCCTGCACGGCCTCCACCAGCTTGGCCACGATGTGCGGCGGCGTCGCGCTGTCCGGGTTGCCCATGCCAAGGTCGATGATGTCCTCGCCTGCGGTGCGCGCCTGCGCCTTGGCCTCGTTGACCTCGGCGAACACGTAGGGCGGCAGGCGGCGGATGCGGTGGAATTCACCCGAATCGGGGGAGGGCATGACGCGAGTCTCTCGCTTGAGGGGCAGCTACTGTACCAGCCGGGCGCTGCCGCCGCGACCGGTCGCCTGGGCGGCGATCTCTACCGCGTCGGCCGGCACGCCGGAGGCGGTCAGCGCGGCGGCCATCGCCTGCGCCCGCGCGAGCCCCAACGTCAAGGCGGTGGACTGCGCATCCGGCGTCGCAGCGGCGGCGTCGCCATAGCCCACCACGGCGATGGTCGCCGTGCCGCGCTTGGCGGCCAACTGCTTCAGCGGCCCGTCGGCGGACGGCGGCAGCAGCGCCGAGCCGCTCTCGAACGGCACCGTGACCGCGTCGCCGACCAGCTTGGCGGGCGGCAGGCCGGGCGCGGCCAGCGGGTTCGCCGGCGCCGGCT
>JAFEFJ010000433.1 GCA_018240635.1 Pseudomonadota bacterium
AGATCGTGCACAACACCTACTACGTGGTGGCGCACTTCCACTACGTGCTGTCGCTCGGCGCCGTGTTCTCGATCTTCGCCGGCTTCTACTACTGGATCGGCAAGATGTCCGGGCACCAGTATCCCGAGTTCTGGGCGCGGGTGCATTTCTGGCTGACCTTCATCGGCGTGAACCTGACCTTCTTCCCGCAGCACTTCCTGGGCCTGTCGGGCATGCCGCGTCGCTATCCCGACTATCCGGACGCCTTCGCGGGCTGGAACTTCGTCTCCTCGATCGGCGCCTATATCTCGGGCATCGCGACGGTGGTGTTCCTGTACGTGTGCTACCGGACGTTCACCTCGAAGGAGCGGACGGCCGCGAACTACTGGGGCGAAGGCGCGACGACGCTGGAGTGGACGGTGAGCAGCCCGCCGCCGCACCACACCTTCGAAGAACTGCCCCGCATCTCCTGAGGCCGGACGCGCGAGGATCACGCAGCGCATGAACGAGCCGACCGCGCTTCTGCAGACCGCGACCGCCGTCGCGCCCGATCCGGGCGCGGCGACGGAAGCCACGCTGCGCGACTGGTTCATGCTGCTGAAGCCGCGCGTGCTGACGCTGGTGGTGTTCACCGGCGTGATCGGGCTTCTGGTGGCGCCGGGGCACATGCACCCGGTGCTGGCCTTCGCGGCGACGCTCGCGATCACGGTCGCGGCGGGCGCGGCGGGCGCCATCAACATGTGGTACGACCGCGACATCGACGCGGCGATGCGGCGGACGCAGCGCCGGCCGATCCCGTCCGGGCGCATCCCGGCCGAGGCCGCGCTGGGCTACGGCGTGGTGCTGGCGCTGGGATCGGTGGTGGTGATGGACCTGGCGGCCAACACGCTGGCCGCCGCGCTGCTCGCCGCCTCGATCGCGTTCTATGTGTTCATCTACACGATGTGGCTGAAGCGGCGCACGCCGCAGAACATCGTGATCGGCGGCGCCGCGGGCGCCTTCCCGCCGCTGATCGGCTGGGCGGCGGCGACTGGATCGGTTTCCGCCCTGCCGCTGATCCTGTTCGGCATCGTCTTCCTGTGGACGCCGCCGCATTTCTGGTCGCTGGCGCTGTGGGCCAACGCCGACTACGAGCGCGTGGGCGTGCCCATGCTGCCGGTGGTTTCGGGCGCGCGGACGACGCGGCGGCAGATCCTGCTGTACACGGTGCTGCTGGTGGCCTCGTCGCTGCTGCCCTGGGCGGCGGGCTATGCGGGCCCCGTCTATGGGCTTTCGGCAGCCGCGCTGGGGGCCGGGTTCCTGGTGAGCGCCTGGCGCGTGCTGACCGACCGGCAGGACGCCGAGGGCCGCAGCCTGACCAAGGACGCGCCCGCGAAGGCGGCGTTCAAATACTCGATCATCTATCTGTTCGTGCTGTTCGCCGCGCTGGCGGTGGACAAGCTCGCGGGCTGACGGACGCCGCACCCGCTCGCCCGGCGTGAACGCGCCCGCTGGCCGCACAAGGATAACACCGACCGATGCCGCCCATGCTGAGCCGCGACGAATCGGAAGCCATCGCCCGCCGCCGGCGCATCCGCAACCGCGCGATGCTGGTGGCGCTGCTGGCGCTGTCGGCGCTGTTCTACGCGATCACGCTGGCGAAGATGGCCCATCCGTGAGCGCGCCCCAGCCTGAACCTCGGCGCGGCGCGGGACGCCGGAACGCGGCGCTGGCGATCGCGCTGGGCAGCGTCGTCATCGGCATGGTGGGCGTGTCCTTCGCCGCGGTGCCGCTGTACCGGCTGTTCTGCGCGGTGACGGGGTATGGCGGCACGCCGAAGATCGGCGGCGTCGCGCGCGGCACGCCGCAGGACGCCGGCGTGCCCACGGTCACGATCCGCTTCAACGCCGACGTGAACCCCAACCTGCCCTGGCAGTTCCGCCCCGAGCAGCCGTCCGTGACGCTGAAGCTGGGCGAGGATCAGATCGCGTTCTACGTGGCGCGCAACACGGCGCCCACGCCGGTGACGGGCATCGCGCTCTACAACGTGACGCCGGACAAGGCGGGCAAGTATTTCCACAAGACCGCCTGCTTCTGCTTCAACCGGCAGACGCTGGAACCGGGACAGGAGATGCAATTCCCGGTTAC
>JAFEFJ010000434.1 GCA_018240635.1 Pseudomonadota bacterium
CTGGTGGTGACGAAGGTGTTCAGCAGCGTCGCCGGCCCCGCCGTCATCGTGCCGTTGGCGGCGCTGACCGCGATGGAATAGACGCCCGAGGCGACGCCCCTCTTCGGCTCGACCAGGAAGTTCAGCACCACCTGCGTGTCGCTCGCCACCGCGCGGAAATGGATCGCGCCGGGCTGCACCGGCACCATGGCCAGCTGCGTCAGCGGCGCGCCCGGCGCCGCCTGCGTCCACACCGCGATCGAGGTCGCGGTGCCGTTGGTGAACAGCAGCGCCTGGCCGGTCAGCGGATGCACGTAGGCGGCCATCTGCCGCGCCGCCTGGTTGTTGGTGCGCAGCACCTGCACCTGCGAGGTCAGGCCGCCATTGCCGTCGATCGAGGCCGTCCAGATGCCGCAGGACCCGCCGCTCGACTTGCACGCGCTGTAGTAGAACGTCCCGTCCCAGGTCGAGGGCTGGACCTGCACCAGCGCGTAGCCCTGCGTGCTCAGCACCTGCCCGATATCGGTCGCCGTGCCGCCCTGGTAGTTGGCGTAGCAGATGCTGCCGCAGTTCCCGCCGAATTCGCCGTAGTAGGACTCGGTCGCGGGCGGCTGGTTCGGCGGCATCACGTAGGCGCCGGGAATGGCGTTCGGCAGCGGCGCCGGGCTGCCGTTGCTCGGCGCGCCGGTATAGTCGTAGCTGAAGGCGTTCCAGGTCGCCGGCGTCGCCGAGCGCATCGCCATCGTCATGCCGGTCGGGCCGGGATAGATGATCCCCAGGTTGCCCTGCGGCGAGCGGAACCATTCCGGCCCGTTGATGTAGGAATTGCCGTAGAAATTGTCGGCCACCACGGTCAGCGATCCGGGCACCAGATTGCCGGTCGCGCCGTCCAGCTTCGCAACCACCAGGTTCTGCTGCGCCAGCACGCGGCCGGTCGTGTTGGACACGAAGATCACGCCGCCCTGCGGATCGTCCGGATCGGCGGCCAGCTCGAAATCGCCGGCGATGCCGGCCAGCACGTTGGTCGGGTCCACCAGCGTGCAGTTGCCGGTGCTGCTCCCGCCCTTGGTCGCCGCCGTGCCGGGCAGCGGGGCGGCCATGCACAGGCTGGCGATCAGCGCGCATGACGCGCCTCGGATCAAAGGCATCGGTCTCTCCCGCGGCGGAGCTGGATGGGCCTTCGCGTCTGCGGGACCACCGCCAGATGAATATCCGAAATAAAATGGCGGGCGTGCGGGAGACAAGAACGGATGTTCCCGGCGGCTTTCACAAGCGCGCGGGCAGCCTGATCCCCAGGCGCAGGATGCGGCGCCGGGGATTGTCTAGGCGGTCGGCGCCGAAGCCTACGGCGTTACCGGACAGGTGTAGTATTGCTGGTCGGACGAGCGCCGATACAGGATGCGCCAGGCGGCGGCGGCCGGATACCAGTCCAGCTCCGCGGTGTTGGTCGCGGTGCTGATCATGGTCGCCGCGCCCACGCTCAGCGCGCCGTTCACGGCGCTGACCGCGATGGTGTAGTCGCCGGCCGTCACGCCGGTCGCGGGCTCGACGAAGAAGTTCAGCACCACCTGCGTCGCGCTCGCGACGGTGCGGAAATGGATGGCGCCCGCCTGCACCGGAACATTGGCCAGCTGGGTCAGCGGCGCCCCAGGCGTCGCGTGGGTCCAGACCGCGATCGAGGTGGCGCTGCCGGTGGTGAACACCACCGGCTGGCCCGTCACCGGATGGATGTAGGCGGCGATCTGCCGCGCGGCTTTCGTGCCGGTGCTGGCCACCTGCACCTGCGACGCCAGGCCGCCCTTGCCATCGACCTGCGCCGTCCACAGGCCGCAGGAGCCGCCGGATGTCTTGCAGGCGCTGTAGTAGATATATCCGTCCCAGGTCGCCGGCTGCACCGTGTAGACCGAGTAGCCCTGCGGCCCGAGCACTTGCCCGACATCGGTCGCGAGCCCGCCCTGGTAGTTGGCGACGCACATGCTGGTGCAGGTTCCGCCGAACGCCTGGTAGTACGATTCCTTCGCCGGCGGGCGCAGCGGCGGATTAACGTAGGTGCCTGGGATGCCGTTCGGCATCGACGGCGGGCTGCCGTTCGTCGGCGCGCCGGAATAGTCGTAGCC
>JAFEFJ010000435.1 GCA_018240635.1 Pseudomonadota bacterium
CGGCGTGCCGAGTTAGCGCGCGAGCCGGCTGCGTCGCCGGCGCCCGTCCCGCGGGCGCGCCGGCCCGGCGGGACATGCTTTCCGTGAAGTTCCGGGCTCAGGCGTCCGTCGTCTGCCGGGCCGCCTGCTCGGTGCCTGACTGCAACAGCAGGGCAAAGGTGTTGTGCGCGGAGCAGGGGCGGCCGACGAAATAGCCCTGGACGAACCGACAGCCCAGCGCGCGCAAGGTGGCGAGTTCGTCCTCGCTCTCCACGCCCTCGGCCGCAATCGCGAGATCGAGGCGGTCGCCGAGCGTCAGTATCGATTCCACGATGGTCCGCGCGACGCGATCCCGGCTGACGTTGCGCACGAGCGACTTGTCGATCTTCAGGCCCTGGAACGGAAAGCGGTACAGGTAGCCCAGCCCGGCATATCCGGTGCCAAAATCGTCGAGCACGATGTCCACGCCCTGCGCCTGGATGGCGGCCATCGCGCGCAGCACGAGATCGGGGTCGTCCAGCAGCAGCCCCTCGGTCACCTCGAACTGCAAGCGCGAGGCGGGGAAGCCGGTGCGCGCAAGGATGTCGGCGACGCGGTCGGGCAGGTCGGGCTGGCGGAGCTGGGCGGGCGACAGATTGACCGAGACGGTGACGGGAGCGAGCCAGCGTGCGGCCTCGGTGCAGGCCGCCTCCAGCATCCAGCTTCCGAGCCTGGTGATCAGGCCGGTGGACTCGGCAAGCGGAATGAAACGTTCCGGCTCGATCGGGCCGAGCGAGGGGTGGTCCCAGCGCAGCAGGGCTTCGAAGCCGGTGATGCGGAGCGACGCAGCGGCGCAGACCGGCTGGAAGGCGAGGGACATCTGGTTTCGTTCGATCGCGTCATGCAATTCCAGTTCGATCGGCGCGCGATCCGCGGATTGCCCGTGCGGCTCGAGGCTGTACAGCCGGAACGTATTGCGTCCGGCCTGCTTTGCCCGATAGAGGGCGACGTCGGCGTGCCGCATCAGCGCGTCCGGTGTTCCGCCGTCCTGCGGATAGAGCGCGACGCCGATCGACACGCCGACCAGGGAGACCGCGCCCGCGATATGGAAAGGCGCCGCGATCGCCTTCAGGAGCCGCTCCGCCAGCCCTGAAGCGATCGCGGGATCGCCGTCGAAGGGCTGCAGGATGGCGAATTCGTCGCCGCCGATGCGGGCGATCGTGTCGGTCTCGCGCACGCAGCTCCGCAACCGTTCCGCGACGTTCACCAGCAACTCGTCGCCGACCGCGTGACCGCGCGTGTCGTTGACGCGCTTGAAGCCGTCGAGATCCAGGTAGTGCAGGGCGAAACCATGGCCGCCCGAGCGCGCGACCGCCAGGGCCTGGCGGAGCCGGTCCTGGAACATCGCGCGATTGGACAGCCGGGTCAGGTCGTCGTGGTGCGCGGCGAAGCGGATCCTCTCTTCGTTGATCTTCCTGAACAGGGTCGGGCGGATGGCGGTGGCGAGCGCCGAGATGTCCGCGGCAACGAGATCGAGATCCCAGGTTTCGGTGTTGAAGGTCAGGCCGATGCCGAAGCGCTGCTGCTGCACCCAGATGGGAACGCACAGATAGCACCCCATGGCGGCGGGCTGCTCGCCGGCGGCGGCCGCGTGGGGGGCCTGCCGCGGGGGATGGACGGTTTGCGGCTGGTTGCGGCGGATCGCTTCGATGGTCGCGTCCATGAAACGTTCGGTGTCGTCGGGCGGATCCGCTTCGCTCCGGGCAGTGTCGGACTCCTGGTAGCTGCACAGCTCCAGCAGCGGCGCATTCGGTTGCGCCAGCAGCCAGACCCGGCCCAGCGCGGCGCCGTGGAAGACGCAGAGTTCGGTGAGCACGTGCCGCAGCGCATCCGCGCAGGACGGGGCATCCGATACGATGCGCAACAGTCCGTCGATGCGAATGGCGCGGTCGGCCACGTGCATCACGTGCAGGTAGCGCTGTTCCCGTTTCCTGTCCGCGGCGACGAGCGCGGCGATCTGCTGGAGCGAGGCGCGCTGGGGGACGGTCAGTCCCGGCCTGGGCGCTGTGTCGAGAAGGCAGATATAGCCGATGCGCTCACCGGCGGAGGAGAACAGGTTGATGTGGACCA
>JAFEFJ010000436.1 GCA_018240635.1 Pseudomonadota bacterium
AGAGGGACGCGTTTCGATAAATGCGATGGCCCGCCCTCCGCGGCCCGCGATCACGACAATACCCCCCTCTTGCCGTGCCGCGCCTCCGCGGGCCTCATAGGCGGCGGAGGAGACCGCTATGCCCGAAGCCCCCCATCTGACCGAGCCGTCCGGTGACTATCAGACGCTGCAGGAATTCGTCCGCGACGCCCGGCTGCGCCTGCCGGAGAACATCTGGGACTACCTCGTCGGCGCGACCGAGACCGAGACGACGATGCGGCGCAACCGCCTGGCACTCGACCAGCTCGCGTTCCGCCCGCGCGTCTGCCGCAACGTCGAGAATGTGGACTGCACCGCCAGCCTGTTCGGCCGAGCGCTGCGCCTGCCGGTGATGCTCGCGCCCGTGGGCTCGCTCGAATCCTTCGATCCCGGCGGCGCCGCCACCGCCGCCGAAGGCGCGTCCTCCTTCGGCGTGCCGATCATGGTCAGCTCCGTCACCAAGCCGGGGCTGGAGGAATCCGCCGCCGCCTCCGGCCAGGGGCCGCGCATCTTCCAGTTGTACGTGCGCGGGGACGATGCCTGGACCGACGACTACGTGCGCCGCGCCGCCGCCGCCGGCTACGATGCGTTCTGCATCACCGTGGACACCGCCTCCTACAGCCGGCGCGAACGCGACATCGTGCGCCGCTTCGTCAAGCCGTGGCGCGCCAGCGCCACCGGCGTCGAGTACCAGGCGGCATTCAGCTGGGACAACGTCAAGCACTTCAAGGATACCCATGCGATCCCGCTGATCCTGAAGGGCATCGCCACCGCCGAGGATGCGGCGCTCGCCTGCGAGCACGGCGTCGATTGCGTCTATGTCTCCAACCACGGCGGCCGCCAGCTCGATCACGGGCGCGGCGCGATCGACGTGCTGCCGGAGGTGATCGAGGCGGTGCGCGGGCGCGCCCGCGTGGTGATCGACGGCGGGTTCTGCCGCGGCACCGACGTGGTGAAGGCGATGGCGCTCGGCGCCGACGCCGTCGCGGTGGGCCGCCTCTACTGCTACGCGCTCGCCGCCGCCGGTGCCTCGGGCGTCGTGCGGATGCTCGAACTGCTGGAGACCGAGATCGCCATCGCGCTCGCCCTGCTCGGCGTCACGCGGCTCGGCGAACTGACCCGCGCGCATCTCTGCGCCGCCCCCTCGGTCACGGCGCCGCATGTCCACAGCGCCTTCCCGCTGCTGTCCACCACCCCCGAAGTCCCCCGCTGAGGAGCACGCGAATGCGCGCCGTCACCTTTCCCGGCGACCGTCAGGTCGAGTTCATCGACTTCCCCGATCCCACGCCCGGCCCGGGCGAGGCGGTGGTGGAGATCAAGGCGTCCGGCATGTGCGGGAGCGACCTGAAATCCTACCGCCGCCCGAAGGGCGCGCCGACCAGCCTCGGCTTCAAGGGCCAGAGCGGCCCGGTGATCGGCGGGCACGAGCCCTGCGGCGTGATCGCCGCCCTCGGCCCGGGCGTGTCGGACGCCTACGGCAAGGTGGGCGACCGCGTGATGGTGCATCACTACAAGGGATGCAGCGTCTGCAACCATTGCCGCTCGGGCTGGCAGCAGCTCTGCCAGGAAGTGCCGGTGGCGGTGTACGGCAACAACGACCACGGCGCGCATGCCAAATACATGAAGGTGCCGGCCAGCACGCTGCTGCCGCTGCCCGAGGAACTCACCTTCAGCGCGGGCGCGGCGATCTCCTGCGGCACCGGCACCGCCTACGGCGCGCTGCGGCGGATGAACATCTCCGGCAACGACACGATCGCGATATTCGGTCAGGGTCCGGTCGGCCTGTCGGCGACGCAGCTTGCCAAGGCGATGGGCGCCACCGTGATCGCGCTCGACGTCAGTCCCGAGCGGCTCGCGCGCGCCAAGGAGTTCGGCGCGGATGCAACCATCAACCCCGGCTCCAACGATCCCATCGGCGCGATCAAGGATCTCACGCACGGCTACGGCGCGCAGCTCACGATGGATACCTCCAGCTCGCCCGAGGCCCGCATCGCCGCGATCCGCAGTTGCCGCGTCTGGGGCACCTGCTGCTTCGTGGGCG
>JAFEFJ010000437.1 GCA_018240635.1 Pseudomonadota bacterium
GCCACCTTGGGGTATGCGCAGGCCGGGCGCGTAAAAGCCTTGCCCGGTGCCACCGGCGGGCCCATTGGATTCGGCGGTGACACCGCGGGATGCGCCGCGGGCAGTGAATCCGGCGCCGCACCGCGTTCGACCCAGCTCTCCATCGCACCGAGCCAGTCGATCTGGTACGCACCCTCGCCGAGCGTGCAGTGGTCCATGCCGGGCACCACGTAGAAGCGCATGCCAGCCGCCGTGCGCTTCGCACCCAGCTGCTTCACGATGCTCTCGTAGTAGTTGACGGAGTTGCCGTAGGGAATGAGCCCGTCGGTCGTGCCGTGGTAGAGAATCAGCTTGCCGCCATGCGCGAACAGTGGCCCGAGGTCCGGGTCCATCGCGACCGCGGCCCCAGCGTCCTCCCGCTCCGCGCGTGCAAGGTCGCGGTCGACGTCGAAGCTACGCGGATCCCAGTCCGGATCATGCGCGATCACGTTGCGGAAATAATTGCTGCCGATGGCGAACTGCGGCGTGACATAAGCTGCCCACGCCGGTTCGCTCGCCGGACCCGTGCCGGGAATGCGCGTGCGGCCCTTGCCATCGATCACGCCGCGATAGATGCGCTGCGCGGCAGCGACCTCCGCGGCCGTCAGGCACTTCTGCGACTGGCCCGCGCGGCAGGCGAGACTCGCCGGATCGAAGCGGCAGCGGAGCGGCTGGGCGATGACGCGATCCTGCACGCCATCGCGTGCATCGCAGGCGGCGATCGCCGCCTCCTTCAACAGCGCGAGCTTGTCCACGCCCAGCGCGTCCGCACCGCTCAGGTGGTTCTGCGTCTGAATGCTGAGCGCCATCAGCGGTGACCAGTTGTTGGCTGGCGCGCCGGCGATGATCGCATCGTAGTCCTCCGGATAGCGTTGCGCCTCCTTCAGTCCCTGGCGGCCGCCGGTCGAGCAGCCGTACCAGTACGCCTTCGCCGGCGCGCGGCCGTAGTAGGCTGCCGTGAGCGCCTTGCCGGCGACGGTGAGCTCGTGCACGGCCCGATAGGCGTAGTCGATGAACTTCTCCGGGTGTCCGACGGCCCAGGCGAAATCGCCCATGCCGCCCTGGTGACCGGTGTCGGTATTGGTCACTGCATAGCCGCGCACTAACGGTTCGATCAACGAACTGTAGACGACACTGCCCGCCGCACCACCATTGCCTGTCTGCATGAAGCGGCCGTTCCAGCCGTTCAAGGGTAGCCACAGTTCGAAACGGATGTCCGAGTCCGCAGTCGGTTGGATCGAGCCTGCCACGCGGCAGAAGGCCGGCAACTGCGAATAGTCGGCCGGGAACGGGAACCCAGACGCCGGTGCCTGGAAGCGGCCGGCCGCCACCGTCGTCGCGACATCGATCCGCGTGTGCGCGACGCTCGCCCCAATCAACGACTCGCAGCTCGCGGCCGATGCGGTCTCGGCGCCGCGAGCCCCGCTACTTGCGCCCAGCGCGGCGATCATCACCGTGGGCAATATCCGAGTCCATCGCGACAACATGCTGATCTCCGCTTCACGAATGCAGCGCGAATCATGCGCTCGGTTCATTGTAGTATGCGCTGCGCCCGCCGTGCACCGTCATGCGCAGGTCCGGGCCGATGCGCGCCGGGCAAGCGCCATGGCAAGACGCCGGCGCAGGTCATGCTGCGCTGGCACATCCAAGAAGGTCGCCAGCTCATCCCCAAGTCGACGCGCGCAGCGGGAATGGACAGTGCGTTGCCGCACGGTAGTAGAGTGGTCACCTGGGGGGATACATGCATCCTGTTGAAACATTCGAACTTGTGCTGGTTCTGCTGGCAATCGTCATCGCATTGCATTGGGCGGCTTCCAGTGTAGGCTTTCCTCCCTCGGCAGCGCTGCTGGTCGGCGGTGGTGCGCTCGCCTTCCTTCCCGGTATTCCCGAGATCTCGCTCGACCCGGAGCTGGCGCTGGTGCTGTTTCTGCCACCGTTGCTGATGGACGGTGCGTACTACACCGCGTTCGGCCGGTTTCGTAGCCATCTTCCGGGCATCCTGTCACTGGCCGTGGGCGCGGTGCTCT
>JAFEFJ010000438.1 GCA_018240635.1 Pseudomonadota bacterium
TGTCGCCGAATTTTGCCCATGCGCACTGGAACCTTGCCACCGCCGCGCTGCTGGCGGGCGATTTCGCGCGCGGCTTTCGCGAATACGAATGGCGCAAGCGGCACGACGATTTCCGGCGCAACTTCCTCGACCTGCCCGGCCCCGTGTGGGACGGCGGGGACTGCGCGGGGCGGCGCGTGCTGGTGATGGCGGAACAGGGGCTCGGCGACACGATCCAGCTCGCGCGCTTCCTGCCGCGCATCGCCGCGCGCGGCGGCATCGTGACGCTCGCCTGCGATCCCTGCCTGATCCCGCTGGTCAGGCAGCTGCCGGGCGTCGCGGACGCCGTGCCGCGGCATGCCGCGCTGCCGGAATACGATCTATGGATCGACCAGATGAGCCTGCCGCGCGCCTTCGGTATCGCCCCCGATACGGTGCCGGGAGCGGCTGGCTACATCGCCGCCGATCCCGTCCGCGCTGCCGCCTGGGCGCGCCGGCTGCCGGCAGGACCGAAGGCGGGCCTCGTCTGGGCGGGCAACCCCGGCCACTCCAACGACCGCCGTCGCTCCTTGCCTCCCGCCCAGGCAGCGGCGCTGATCGCGCAGCTCCGCGATGCGGCGCCCGGATTGAGCCTTGTCAACCTGCAACGCGGCCCCCGTGCGGCGGAGGCTGTGGGGCTGGGGCTATCTGACCACGCCGCCGCACTGACCGACTACGCCGAGACGGCGGGGCTGGTCGCGAACCTCGATCTGGTGATCGCGGTCGATACCTCGGTCACGCATCTGGCGGGCGCAATGGGCAGGCCGGTCTGGACAATGCTGCCCTTCGCGCCCGACTGGCGCTGGATCTTGGGCCGCAACGACACGCCTTGGTACGCTTCGATGCGGCTGTTCCGCCAAGCGGTGCCAGGGGATTGGGCGGGGGTGATCGCGCGGGTGGCGGCAGCCGCCCGGGGGTAGGGTCCACTCACCCTCCCGGCCCAAGCGGCCGGCGGGCGAGGGCCTGGCCCTACCCCGCGTCCACCGCGTCGGCCAGCGCCTTCAGCGTGGAGAAATGCCAGTCGGGGGTGGTGACGCGCGGAGGCGTCGGAGTGCCGCCCCAGCCCTTCAGGCCCTGTCGGCGCTCGATCCAGCAGACCTTGTAGCCAAGCTCCCGCGCTACACCGATGTCGTGGTACTGGCTCTGCGCGACATGCAGGATCTCGTCCTGCTTGTAGCCGAGCGCCGACTGCCGGCCGCGGTTGAAGTGGAAGAAGCCGGGATCGGGCTTCGAAAGGCCAGTGTCGTCGAAGGTGACGCTGTCGTGGAACGGCCAGCCGAGCGTCGCCGCGTAGGCGGTGAAGGCGGTCCGGTCGGCGTTGGTCATCGCGACGAGGCGGAAGCGGCGGCGCAGGCGCGCCAGCGCCTCGGCGGAATCGGGGAAAGCCGGCCAGCGCAGCACCGCGAGCTGGAAAGCGTCCGCCGCCGCGTCGCTGCCGGGCAGGCCGTGCTCGGCGGCGATCATCCGCCATACGTCGGCGAACACCACGCTGGAGCGCTGGTTGTGGATCGCGCGGGCGCGCAGATAGACGTCCCAGATAGCGTCGTCGGGCAACTCCGCCTCGCCGCGCCCGCCGATCGCGCGCGCCGCCTCCAGCACGCCACGCTCGAAGTCGATCAGCGTGCCGACGACATCGAAGGTGAGAACCTTGAACTGCTCGAAGCCCATCTGTGTTTCTTTCGACGCAAGGAGTGGATGATCCGACGCACCGTCAGGTCAGGAAAACGCCGCCGTTCACGTGGAGAGTCTGGCCGGTGATGTAGCCACCGTACGGCCCTGCGAGGTGGCGCACCAGGGCCGCGATCTCATCGACGCTTGCCTTCCGGCCGAGTGGGATGCCTCCGTCGCCGAGCCCCGGCGGGCGCGCGCCGGCGGAAGCGCCGCGCGCGGTATCGACGCTGCCGGGACTGATGCAGTTGCAGGTGATACGGTGCGGCGCAAGTTCGATCGCAAGCGCGCGCACCAGGCCCTCCAGCCCCGCCTTGCTGGCCGAGACATGACAGCGGTTCGGCATGCCGAGATGGGT
>JAFEFJ010000439.1 GCA_018240635.1 Pseudomonadota bacterium
GCGCAGCGGCTCGGCGAACTCCATGTCGCCGAAATCCATGTGGCCGGCGCTCCAGCGCGCCGCCCGCACCATCTCCTCGGGGTCCAGCTCCTTGCCGAGCAGTCCCAGGCGCGCTGCCACCGCATCGACGATCCGCAGCGATGAGCCGATGATAGTCACGTCACGCCTCCTGGCGGCGCGCCCCCGCCTGGTCCTTGTGTCTGCCCGGAGTGTCTGCCCGGGGGCGGGCGCCTGTCCGCCGCCCCTCCAGACTGTCACATAACCGGCTCGCCCGGTATCGGGTTCTTGCCGAAGCTGAGGATCAGGTCGGTCACTTCCGCCGTCACCGCCTCGGCCCGCGCCGGATCGTTGCCCTTCGCAACAATCGCCACGCCGTTGCCGCCCGCACGATAGAACGGATAGCTGCCGATATCGACGTCGGTGAAGCGGTCCTGGATCTTTCCCAGCCCCTCCGCGATCGCCCCCTCGGGCAGCCCGATCACGTGCACCGCGCGCGAGACGATCGGCGGCCCGCCCTGCAGCGTGGGCACCAGCGTGTCCATCATCGCCTGCATGATGCGCGGCACGCCCGCCATGACATGGACGTTGCCCATCGTGAATCCGGGCGCCACCGAGATCACGTTCTCGATGAGCGACGCGCCGCGCGGCATTTTCGCCATGCGCTGCCGGGCGGGATTGAACTCGCCCGGCTTGTAGCTCGCCTCCATCTTCGCCCACGCCTCGGGATGCGGCTCCCAGGGCACGCCGAACGCCTCGGCGATGCATTCGCTCGTGATGTCGTCGTGCGTCGGACCGATGCCGCCGGTGGTGAAGACATGGTCGAACTTCGCCCGCACCTCGTTGACGGTATCGACGATCACCTGCCGCACGTCGGGGATCACCCGCACCTCGCGCAGCGGCATCCCGATCTCGCCCAGACGCTTGGCGATGTGGTTGATGTTGGCGTCCTGCGTGCGGCCGGACAGCACCTCGTTGCCGATGATCAGCAGGCAGGCGGTGGGATTCTTCTCGCTCATCGTCGGGCGCCCGTGGGTTGGATGGTCCTAGAGCATGATCGGCTCGATCATGCTCTACTTGCCTATAGATAGAGCAGCTTTATCAGCCATTTGGCATCGCGAAGCGATTCCAAATGAGCTGATGCTGCTCTAGAGGAAGTCGCGCAGCAGCGGCACCAGCGGCTTGTCGGCGGGCGGCATCGGATAATCCGCCAGCGCCTGCGGCCGCACCCAGGCCAGCGTCTGCCCCTCCCGCGCCCGGATCCGCCCGCGCCAGCGGCGGCACAGATACAGGGGCATCAGAAGATGGAAACGATCATAGGCATGCGACGCGAAGGCGAAAGGGGCGAGGCAGGCGGCGGCCACGTCGATGCCGAGTTCCTCGCGCAGTTCGCGGATCAGCGCGTCCTCCGGCGTCTCCCCGGGATCGAGCTTGCCGCCGGGAAACTCCCATAGCCCGGCCATCGTCTTGCCCTCGGGGCGGCGGGCCAGCAGGACGCGGGTATCGGCGTCGATCAGCGCGCAGGCGGCGACCAGAACGAGCGGCTTCCCGCCCGCGGCGGCGGCCGGGACGGCGGCGGGCGCTGCCGCCGCCTGCGCCGCCGCCGGCGCGTCCGTCGCGCCGGGCGCGGGCAGGCCGAACAGGTCGTCGCGCGTCGCCTCGAAGCGCAGCACCGCCTGCTTGCCGACGCGGGAGGCGAAGAACTCGTGCCCCTCGCCGGTCTGCCGGAAGCCGATCCGGCGCAGCACGGCGATGGAGCCAGCATTGTCGGAGGCGGTGCTCGCCATCAGCCGTTCCAGGTGCAGGTTGGCCAGCGCCCAGCGCGCGAGCCTGCCCGCCGCCTCGCTCGCCACGCCATGCCCCCAGAACCGCCGCCCCACCCAGTAGCCGAGCGAGCCCGAGCGGCGGTCCTCGGCCAGCCGCAGCCCAACCCCGCCGACCAGCACCTCCTGCTCGCCTTCCTCGCCGGTGATCGCGAGGTGATAGGCGGTGCCGGCCGCGATCTCCCGCCGCGCCTGCTCGATCCACTTGTCGGCGAGTTCGC
>JAFEFJ010000043.1 GCA_018240635.1 Pseudomonadota bacterium
GGATCTGCGCGGCCCAGAATCCGATGGCGTCGGCGCCGTCCTTATAGACCTTCACGTCTCCGTTCGCCTTCAACGTGGCGACCATCGCGTCGAGCAACCCCTGCTGCAGCGCCATCCCGGCCTGACGGATCGGGATGATGTCCTGCGCGGGCGTCTGCGCCCTGGTCGCGCCCGCGCCCAGCGCGGCGGCGGCGCAAAGCGCGCCGATCAGCATCTTGCTGCCTGGCTTCATCGTCGGTCCCCCGGATGTGCGCGACGCGGGGGGCCGCTCCGCGCTTCATGTATGAGCCGAGGATGTGGCGGGAAAAACCCGCATGACAAGCCTCCACGGGGAGGGCACATCCTGGACCGGCATCGGAAGAACAGGAGTCTCATGCCCGAGATCAGGACAGTGGCGGTGTTCTGCGGCGCGCAGCCCGGCGACGATCCCGCCTACCGGGCGGCGGCGGCGCGGCTCGGGCGCGGGCTTGCCGCGGCGGGAATCGGGCTGGTGTTCGGCGGCGGGCGCGTCGGGCTGATGGGGGCGGTGGCCGACGCCGCGCTCGCGGCGGGCGGGCGCGTGGAAGGCGTCATCCCCGAGTTCCTGACGAAGTGGGAGGTGGCGCACGAAGGCGTCACCGACCTGACGGTGACCGACAGCATGCACACCCGCAAGCGGCGCATGTTCGACCTCTCGGACGCCTTCGTGACGCTGCCCGGCGGGCTCGGCACGTTCGACGAGACGATCGAGATCGTCACCTGGAAGCAGTTGCGGCTGCACGACAAGCCGATCCTGGTCTGCGACGTGCTGGGCTCCGCGGCCGCCTTCCTCGCGCTGGTGGACGACGCTATCACGCGCGGCTTCGCCCGGCCGGAGGTGCGCGCGCTGTTCGAGGTGCTGGACGGCGCCGACGCCGTGCTCGACCGGCTGCGCGCCCTGCATCTGCATCCCGGCGGCGAAAGCGCAAGGCTGTAGCGCGTCCGCCCCGCTCACGGGCGGCTTGCCCGCCGGGGACGCGGCGGCTATATGCCGCGCCTCGGCCGGAGTGTAGCTCAGCCTGGTAGAGCACTGTGTTCGGGACGCAGGGGCCGGAGGTTCGAATCCTCTCACTCCGACCAGCCGAGTTCTCCTCTCCATTCCATCGCGAACCCGTTACCCGCGCCGCTGCCGCCCAGGCGGCGCGCTCCCCGCTTGCAGCGCGCCATCGGCTCGGCTAAGCAGAATGGTAACGATACCTAGAACGCTTTCGCGGGCAGCGGCCCGAGCGATGGAGGGAACAATGAAACGACGCGACATCATGCGATTCGGTGCGGCCGTGCTCGCGGCGCCCGCCCTGGTCGGGCGCGCTTCCGCCCAGGCCAAGCTGGTGATGAAGGCCTCCGACGTGCATCCGGCGGGCTACCCGACCGTGGTGGCCGTCGAGAACATGGGCAAGAAGCTCGAAGCGGCGACCAACGGGCGCATCAGCGTCCAGATGTATGCCTCCATGCAGCTCGGCGGCGAGAAGGAGGCGATCGAGCAGGCGCAGATCGGCGCCATCCAGCTCGCCCGCGTCTCCGTCGGCACGCTGGGGCCGGTGGTGGACGACCTCAACGTCGTCAACCTGCCGTTCCTGTTCCGCAACACCGCGCATATGCGCCAGGTGATCGACGGCGCGGTGGGCGCGGACCTGCTCGGCAAGGTGACGAACAGCCCGTCGGCGCGGCTGATCGGCCTGTGCTGGATGGATGCGGGCGCGCGCTCCTTCTACAACACGAAGCATCCGATCAAGACGCTGGCCGACATGCAGGGCCTGAAGGTGCGCGTGATCGGCAATCCGATCTTCGTCGATATGGCGAATTCGCTCGGCGCGAACGGCGTGGCGATGGGCTACGACCAGGTGTTCTCCGCGCTGCAGACCGGCGTGATCGACGGCGCGGAGAACAACCCGCCGAGCTACGTCTTCGACCATCACTTCGAGGTGGCGAAGAACTTCACCTTCACCGAGCACCTGATCGTGCCGGAGATGCTGGTGATGTCGAAGCGCACCTTCGATGGCCTGTCGAAGGACGATCAGGCGCTGGTGCTGAAATTCGCGCGCGAGGCCCAGATGGATTCCCGCACCCTGTGGGACGCGAAGGAGAAGGACGCGCTCGACCGCATGAAGGCGGCCAACATCGCCATGGTGCAGATCGAGGACAAGGCGCCCTGGCAGGCCGCGGTGAAGCCGGTGTGGGACAAGTACGGCGGCAAATACGCCGACACCATCAAGCGCATCCAGGCCGTTTCGTAAGACACGACCGATGCGGGCGCTGCGGCGGGCGATGGATGCCCTGTACCTGTTCTGCGCCGGGATTTCCGGCGTGGCGCTGGTGCTGATTTCCTTCATCATCCCATGGGGCGTGTTCACCCGGTACGGGCTTGAGCACGCCGCATCCTGGCCGGAGCCGCTCGCCATCCTGCTGACGGTGGTGATGACCTTCTTCGGCGCCGCGGCGTGCTACCGCGTGGGCCTGCACATGCGCGTGGGCTATGTGCGCGACAAGATGCCGCGGCCGCTGCAGATCGTCCTCGACCTGCTCGCCGAAGGGCTGGTCATGCTGATCGGCCTGTTCATGCTGGTGTGGGGCTACTCGCTCTGCGCCACCACCTGGGACCAGACGGTCGCCGAGTTTCCCGCCTTGTCCGAAGGCGTCACCTACCTGCCGATTCCGCTGGGCGGGCTGTGCCTGATGCTGTTCGTGGCGGAAAGGATGCTGATCGGCAGGCCCACCGACACGCTGGGCGACGCGCACGGCCCCGCCGTGCCCATCGACTAAGGCGGGGACTCACCCATGGACGCGCTCGTCGTCATCGGCACGCTGTTCGCGTGCATCGCGGTCGGCGTGCCGATCGCCTACGCGCTCGGCCTCGCGGCCATCGCCGCCGCGTGGTGGGTCGATATCCCGTTCGAGGCCGTGATGCTGCAGGTCTCGAGCGGCGTGTCGAAGTTCGCGATGCTGACCATTCCGTTCTTCGTGCTGGCGGGCGCGATCATGGCGGAAGGCGGCATGGCGGGAAGGCTCGTCGCCTTCGCGAACGTGCTGGTGGGCGCGCTCCGGCTGCGCGGCGGCCTGTCGCTCGTGAACATCGTCGCGACCACGTTCCTGTCGGGCATCTCGGGCTCGGCGGTGGCGGACACGTCCGCCATCGGCTCGGTGATGATCCCGCAGATGGAACGCTCGGGCTATCCGCGCGTGTTCGCGACGAACGTGACGATCAGCGCGTCCGTCCAGGCGCTGCTGGTGCCGCCGTCGCACAACGCGGTGATCTACTCGCTCGCCACCGGCGGGACGATCTCGGTGCTGAGCCTGTTCATGGCGGGCGTGATGCCGGGCCTGCTGCTCGGCCTGTCGCTGATCGTGCTGTGCCTGATCATCGCCTACCGCAACGGCCATCCGACCGGCGAGGCGGTGCCGCTGCGCCAGGCGGCGAAGATCGCGCTCGAAGCGTTCTGGGGCCTGGTGACGCTCATCATCATCCTGGGGGGCATCCTGGGCGGCGTGTTCACCGCCGTCGAGGCTGGCGCGGTCGCCACCGTCTGGGCGTTCTTCGTCACGATGTTCATCTATCGCGACTACCGCTGGCGCGACCTGCCGGCGCTGGTGCACCGCACGATGCGGACGGTTGCGATGGTGATGACGCTGATCGCGTTCGCATCGTCGGTCGGCTACATGATGGCGCTGATGCAGGTGCCGGCGAAGATCACCGCATTCTTCCTGACATTCTCCCACGACAAGTACGTGATCCTGATGATGATCAACGTGCTGTTGCTGGTGATCGGCTGCCTGGTGGACATGGCGCCGGCGATCCTGATCTGCACGCCGATCCTGCTGCCGGTGATGCTGAACTTCGGCGTCGATCCGGTGCATTTCGGCATGATCATGCTGATGAACCTGGGCATCGGCCTGTGCCATCCGCCGGTCGGCTCGATCCTGTTCGTCGGCTGCGCGATCGGGAAGGTGTCGCTGGAGGAGGTGATGCGGCACATCTGGCCGTTCTACCTCGTGATGTTCGGCGTGCTGATGCTGGTGACCTACGTGCCGCTGATCTCGCTCTGGCTGCCCCACGCGCTCGGGCTTTGAGCGGACACCGCCGCCAGATCGGCGGCGTCCGCCGCTATGGCCGCGTGCAGTCCCGGCTGTTCCGGCAGCGCATCCGCCAGGAAGCGGTGGAACGCCGCGGCTTCCTCGGCGGCGGTGTAGAGCGGCGGCGTCGCGCGCCAGAACGCGGCCAGGAGGTCGCGCGTGCCGCGCCCGCCCAGCGCGCCCAGCAGCAGCCGCGTGGTGCGCGGCGCGGCGGCGGCCACAGCGCTCGCCCGGCCCTCGCCGGCGAGCCTGCGGTAGAGCCGCAGCGCCGGCGCAGCATCCTCCCACCACCCGGCGAGCGCCGCCGGCGGCGCGGCGCCGGGCAACTCAACCACCGCCGCGCCGAGCAGCGTCTCCCATTCGCGGGGCGGCGGCACCGCCTCCGCCCCGCGCGGCGAGGGCGCGGCGGCCCGCGCGGCGGCGGCGGCCGTGTCCCTCCCGCGCGTGTCCCAGATCTCGCGCAGCCGCCAGAGCAGGCCGGCGATGGCGTCCAGCCCCGTCTCGGCGACGCGCTCGGGCATGATCTCGAAGACGATCGCGCGCAGCGCGGGCAGGCGCGGCACGAGCGCGGCGGCAAGCTCCAGCGCCTCGGGCGGGGGCAGGCCAGCATGGGCATCGACGTAGAAGCCGAGCGTGTCCTCGCCGCCGCCCAGATGCAGCTCCCACACCTGCTCCGGCGGCAAGGCGTCGCAGTAGGCGGCGACGCCCTGACGCCCGTTCCGCGCGTTGCACAGCACGTTGTGGATGTCGAGCAGGATGCCGCACCCGGCGGCTTCGGCGACGGCGGCGACGTATTGCCCGTCCGGCATCTCGCCGGGCAGCGGCGGCAGGTAGCTCACCGGCGTCTCGACCGCGACCGGCATGCCGCCCAGCGCGCTGCGCTGGCGGCGGATATTGGCGGCGGCGAGGGCTGCGCCCGCCTCGCTCTGCGCGGGCGGCAGCATCACCCCCGCGAAGACCGGATCGCCGCCGCCGGGCGGGCGGAAATGCGTCAGGTTGAGATGGGCGGAGACGAAGGCGGGGCGCAGCGCGCGGGCGTCGGCGGCGAAGGCGGCGGCATGTGCCGCATCCGCCAGGCAGGTGCCCGCGAGCGGCGCGCCGACGCCGTGCAGCAGACGCGGCTGCGGCAGATGGGCGACCGCCGCCGCCGCCACCGACCGGAACCCGCCGCCGGGTTGCGGCAGCCAGTACGGCTCGGGCTCAACCTCCACGACATCGACCAGTCCCGCGGCCGGGTCGCAGAGCGGATCGAGCGGCGGCCACCAGACGACGCCGACGCCGAGCGGCGGGGGCGGCATCGCCGCGCGGCCCGGCATCGGACGCGCGCTGCCGCTAGACGTTGAACTCCATTTCTTCCTGCTGGAAGATGATCTGGACGCCCGAGCAGCAGGCCCGGCAGCCGGTCTTGCCCAGGATGGCGGCCTGGATTTTCTGCAGCGCTTCGAGATTGTAGAGCGTGTCGGCGCTGACATGGGCGGTGACGACCCCGCCAGGCTTCACCACGACACGGGCTTTCGTGCTGGCTGCCATTTCGTTTCCCCTGACAGTTTTGTTTGCAATGACGGCATCATCGTGCCGCGATCGGACCGGTAGCATCCGCTCGCCGGCGCTGTCCACGGCAAGCCCTGGGGGATCAGCCGCCGCTAACGAACGTGTGATCGGTTTCGCTTACAACGAACAGGACGCGGCTTTCCGCCGTCAGCCGCAGCGCCTGCCGCGAAGCGGGATCGGCCGCCGCCGTCATCGCGCCCGCGATCCCCGCGGCGCCCGAGGCGGTGGAGGCCGGGCCGCCGCATGCCGCCAGCAGGCGGGGCGCCTCGATCAGCGCCTCCTCGCTGACCGCCACCACCGTCGCTGCGTGGCGGCGCAGGATGGCGAGGGCAGGGGCGCTCGCCTCGCCGCAGGACAGCATCGCCGCCGCGGTTTCCAGGTCGCCCGCGATCCGCACCACCCGCCCGGCTTCCAGCGCCGGGGCGATGCAGCAGGCCGAGGCGGGCTCCGCGACCACGACGGCGGCGGGCGGGTCCATCCAGCCCGCCAGTCCTTCCGCCATCGCGGCGGCGAGTCCGCCGACGCCCGCCTGGATGAACAGATGCGTGGGGCGCGGCAGGCCCGCCGCCTCGATCTGCGCGCGCGCCTCGGCGGCGATCACGCCGTAGCCCGCCATCACGTCGCCCACCACCGGATCGTCCGGATCGGCCGAGGTGTCGGCGATCAGGATGCCCGCGCCCGCCTCCGCCGCCCGCGCGGCCTCGTCCACCGCGTCGTCGTAGGTGCCCCGCACCCAGACGACCTCCGCGCCCGCCGCCTCGATCCGCGCGGCGCGGGCGGGATCGACGGTGGCGTGCAGGTAGATGCGGGCCGGCCCGCCCGCCATCGCCGCCGCCGTCGCGACCGCGAGGCCGTGGTTGCCGTCGCTCGCGCAGACCAGGGCCGGAAGATCCGGGGGCCTGCGCGCCAGCAGCGCCTCGACGGTGCCGCCGGCATGGCGCGCCAGCGCCCGCAGCCCGGCATAGGTGCCGCCGAGCGATTTGAAACTGCCCAGCATCCTCTGTCCCTCGTCCTTCGCCATGACGCGCGCCACGCCGAGCCGCGCGGCGAGCCGCGGCAGGTCGAGCAGCGGCGTCGGCGCGTACGCGGGCGACAGGCGGCGCAGCGTCGCCGCGATCTCGCCAGAGGAAGGCGAGGCTGGGGAGGGAGCGGTCATGCGAGGCTTTCCCGGATGCCCCGCACGGCGCGCGGGGTCAGAAGTCGAGCAGGTTGTCGCGCAGATGCTGGTGGGCGTAGGCGCGGCGCACAAGGCCGCGCTGCTGCAGGGCGGGCACCAGGCCGTCGGTGATCTCGGCGATGCTGCGCCGGCTCATGTGGCCCTGCGTGAACAGGAAGCCGTCGCCGCCGACTTCCTGCATCACCTCGTCCATCTGCGCCGCCACCTGATCGGGCGTGCCGACCAGATCGACCGAGCCGCCGGTGGTCGAGTAATCGACGATCGCCTCGCGCAGCGTGCGCTTGCCCGCTTTCAGAAGAAACTGCCGCAGGCTTTCCTGGTGGCCGTTGGTGCTGAGTTCGCCCACCGGCGCGTCGTAGTCGAAGCCCGAGAAGTCGATGTTGGTGATCCAGCCGAGCTGCGCGAGCCGCGTGTCGATGCTGGCATGCGCGTCGGCCACGCGCTTGGCGGCCTTGGCCTGCGCTTCCTCGGCGGTCTCGGCGATGGTGGGGGTGACGATGAACAGCAGCTTGCAGGTGGCGGGATCGCGTCCTGCCGCGCGCATGTTGGCGTGCAGTTCCTGCCGGTAGGCCTTCATCGCCGCCGGGCCCTTCACGTGCGCCACGATGGTGTCGGCGTGCTGGGCGGCGAATTTCTTGCCGCGCGGCGAGCCGCCGGCCTGCGCGATCACCGGGCGGCCCTGCGGGCAGGGGCCGGAGTTCAGCGGCCCGCGGCTGCTGTAGTACTCGCCCACGAAGTCGATCTGATGGACCTTCGTATGGTCGATCAGCACGCCGCTCTGCCGGTCGGCGACGATGGCGCCGGGCTCCCACGAGTCCCACAGCTTGGTGACGATGGCGACGTATTCCTCCGCCATGTCGTAGCGCTTGTCGTGCTCGGGCAGCCGGTCCATGCCGAAATTCTGGGCGGAGAGGTCGGAGCTGCCGGTCACCATGTTCCACCCCGCGCGGCCGGAGGAGAGCTGGTCGAGCGAGCCGACGATGCGCGCGGTCAGGTAGGGGTGGTAGGCGAAGGTGGAGAGCGTCGGCACGATGCCGAGCTTGCGGGTCGCGCCGATCAGCATCGCGGCGACGACCGAGGGTTCCTGGCGCGGCACCGACATGCCGTTCCTGAGGAAGATCTCGCGCGAATTCTGCCAGTTCTGGCCGATGTAGATGGAGTCTTCCAGCAGCAGGTAGTCGAACCCGGCCCGCTCGATCGACCGCGCGAGGTCGATGAACAGATCGAGCGTCATCCACTCCTCGCTGATGTTGCCGGTCCACTTCTCGCCCCAGGACTGGATGGAGGAGCCCTGGAGGAACCAGGCCAGGTGGAACGGGTTGGCGGGCATTGGCGGGCCTTTCCTGTCGGTGCCGATCGCGTGTGTCGGCACCGTGGAAGCAAGCGTCAGGCCAGCGCGCGTCAGTGGACCGGGGGCAGGATGGTCACGGTCGCGGTGCGGCCGGCGACCATGTGCACGGATGGCGGCACGTCGCTGAGCTTGATCCGCACGGGAATGCGCTGCGCGAGCCGCACCCAGGTGAAGGTGGGATTGACGTTGGGCAGCAGCCCGCCGGCGGCAAGCTGGCGGTCGTAGACGCCGCCGGCGATCCCCACGACGGTGCCGGCCAGAACCTCCCGCGCGCCCATGAAGCGCACGGTGGCGCGGTCGCCCGGGTGGATGCGCGGGATCTTCGTCTCCTCGAAATAGCCTTCGACATAGAACGAATCGGTGTCCACCAGCGCCGCGACCGGCGTGCCGGCGTTGACATAGTCGCCCGGACGCAGGTGAAGATCGGTCAGCACGCCGTTCACCGAGGCGCGGACCTGCGAGCGGTCCAGGTTGAGCTGCGCGGTGTCGCGCGCCGCCTGCGCGGTCTGATAGGCCGCCGCCGCTTCCAGGGCGCGCGCCGTCGCCTGCTGCCGGGACTGCAACGATTCCGCGTTGGTGGACAGCGACAGCGCGCGGCGCGCCTCGCGGTCGGCTTCCTGGAAGGTGGCCTGCTTCTGCTCGACATCGGCCTGCGCCTGCTTCAGCGCGATTTCGAAGCGCGCGGGATCGATGCGGAACAGCAGATCGCCGCGGCGCACATGCTGCGTGTCGTGCGCCGCCACCTCGACCACGAGGCCGGAGATGTCGGTGGTCACGCCGACGACGTCTGCGCGCAGCATGCCGTCGCGGGTCCACGGCTCCACCATGTAGTAGACCCACAGGCGCCAGCCGAGCAGGGCCGCCGCCGCCACCATCGCGAGCGTCAGGCCGGCGCGGCCGAGCGTGCCGAGCGCGCGCATCACGTCGGCACGATCGCCGCGAGGCCGAACACCACGCCGGCGAGCAGGGCGACGTAGAGGGCGAGGTTGAACAGCGGACGGTGCCATATCACCCGGTAGGCGCCGGCGCGGTTCAGCAGCCGGATCGCCAGCACCGACAGGCCCCATGCCAGGACCGCCGCCGGCAGCAGGGGCGGCAGGTAGACGCCGAACAGGTCGAACTCGCCCCGCACCCTACGCCTCCTGCGCGCCGGGCCAGTGCCGCGTGCCGAACAGCGAATGGGCCATGCCGGCGACCATCAGCCAGGCGGTGGCGGCCGCCGGCGCGGGCAGCGCCGCCTCGGCCGCGCGCAGCGCGGCATCGCGCGGCGCCGCCAGCGCCTCGACGCGGCCGGGCGGCCGTCCGGTCCGGTAGTGGACCGCGAGCGCGGCGCGCAATCCTTCCGTCGCCTGCAAGGCCGCGGGCGGCAGGGACGGCGCGACCTCGTTCAGGCGCAGCAGATTGAGGCCGACGCGCAGTTCGTTCAGCAGCGTTTCGCTGGTCAGCGCCGGATCGCCGCCGGGCGCGTCGAGATGCGGCGCCAGTTCCGCGTAGCGGTCGAGCGTGCGGTGCAGGAACGCGGTGCGCGTCGGCCGCCAGCGCCCGGCCGCGATCAGGGCGAGATCGGTCCAGCCCTGCCGCCGTAGATGGCGCAGCGTCCACGCGGTTCCGGCGGTGTCGATCAGCGTGGCGATCGCCGCCGCCGTGATGACGCCGGCCATCGAGCCGAGCATTCCGTCGAGCACGGGGCCGAACTGCGCGTCGTATTCGGGTTGCAGCGCCATCTGGGCGGCGGTCAGGGCGGCGAGCGCCATCGCCGTCAGCTTCGTGCGCGGAATGAACGCGCTGACCGGCAGGAACCAGACCGCGAGCGCCGCGGCGAGCGGCACGAAATCGTTCACCGCCGGGATCACCGCGAACTGGTAGATCAGCGCGACCGCCATGCAGAAGAACAGCAGCACGGCGACCAGCCGCATCGTGCGCGCGGGCTCGGCGGCGGTGATCGCGAAGAACCCCGCAACCAGCGTCATGATCGCCGCCGTGACGCCCTCGTCCCAGCCCGTCGCGGTCCAGTAGCCGACCACCAGAAGGTAGGCGATGGCGGTGGGCAGCAGCACGAGAAATGCGCGCAGCGGATCGCGGTACGGCGCGGCCAGGGGCGCGCGGCGCGCGGCGGCGCGCAGCGTGGCGGGCAGCCGCGAACCGTCGGCCACCGCCCGCTGGAGCGCCAGGCAGGCGCGCCACTCGTCCACGAATTCCTGCAGCGTCGCCGCGAGCGCGCCGCGCAGCAGCGGCACGACGCCCGCGGCGTCTCCGGGCGCCGGCCGCAGCGCCGCGAGCGCGCGGTCGGCCTCCGCCTCGCGCGCCGGGGAGGGCGCGGGAATCTCGGACGCCCATGCGCGAAGCGCCTGCGCGGCGCGCGCGGCCGGCTCGATTTCCGGAAGCCCGGCGCGCTGCGTGGCGAGCCAGTCGGCGGTCGCGTACAGGCTGCGGATCATCCCCAGCATCCGCGTGTGCAGCATTCGCACGGTCCGCATCGGCGGCCGCCGCGGGACCATGTCGTAGGGCACATGGAACGCCAGCGTATCGAGTTCGGCCGCCGTTGCCGCGAGCCTGCCCAGGGCTGCGTGGTCGGACGCCGCCGCGCCGCCGGCCGACAGGTCGAGCGCGCGCAGCGTGTAGTCGCGCGCGTCGGCGAGCCACGCCGCCACGCGCCGGTTCAGCACCATGCCCGCCGGATGCGGGAAGAAGGCGCTGTCCACCGCCACCGCGCACAGGATGCCGAGCAGCACCGCTTCGGCGCGCGCCTGTGCGAGCACGAAGGCGCCGGACGGGTCCAGCACATCGGCAAGCCCCACAACCGGGACGGTGATGCCGGCGTAGGAATAGATCTGCCCGCGCGGCGTGCGGTCGAGCTGGCCCAGGAACATCAGCCCGAGCGAGGCGAAGCCGAGCGCGAGCACCAGCGCGCCGGACAGGTCCGCAAGCTGGCCGACGAGCGCGAGCGTCCCGCCGACCCCGAGCACGGTGCCGCCCAGCCGATAGACCGATTTCGAGCGCACCGCGCCGGAGATCGGCTGCATCAGGGCGAAGACGGTGAACATCGCCCAGGCCGCATGCGGCAGGTTCAGAGCGCAGGCGATCCAGTAGGCGAGCATGGCGCCGCCGAACGCCTTGGCGGCGAACACCCAGTCGCGCGGTTCGGGCCATTCCATGCGGATGGCCTTGCCGCCTAGCGCCCCGGGGTCAGCGTCCAGGCGCCGCCGTGGGCGGCGGGGGGCGTGCAGAACAGCGGCTGGGCGTTGGGCGTGCGGAAATTGGGCTCGAGCCCCATCACCGCCCGCGTCGCGCGGAACAGCGCGCCATGCGCCACCACCAGCACCACCGGCGGATTGACCAGGGCGCGGTTCAGCGCGCCCACGGCGCGCAGTTTCAATTCGGCGAAGCTCTCCGCGCCCTCGGGCGTGAAGCTGCCCGCCACCCAGCCGGTGAACCACTCCGACATCGGCTGGCCTTCCTGCACGCCGAACGAGACTTCCTGCAGGTCGATGTCGAACGAAACCGGCAGGCCGAGCGCCGTGCCGACGATCTCGGCGGTGACGCGCGCGCGCTGCATCGGCGAGGAGACGATGCTCGTGATCCCGCGGTTGCGCAGCAGCGCCGCCGCGGCATGCGCCTGCGCGATGCCCGCCTCGTTCAGCGGGTTCTCGACGCGGCCCTGCGAAAGATTGAGCGCGTTCCAGGCGGTTTCGCCGTGGCGCAGGAACCAGAAGGCGGTGGGGGCAAGGGCGGGCACGGGGCCATCGATGCCGGTTCGCGTCACGTCGTTCATCGTGGTCCTTCGTGCAAAATGCGCCCTAGTCGAACAGCGAACTCACCGAGCTTTCGTCGTTGATCCGGTGCATCGCATCCGCCAGCAGCGGCGCGATGGTGAGCTGGCGGATGTTGTGCGCGAGCCGCACCGCCTCGGTCGCCAGGATGCTGTCGGTGATGACCATGGTCTCGATCGGCGAGGAGGCGATGCGCGCGACCGCGCCGCCCGAGAGCACGCCGTGCGTGACGTAGACGCTGGCGGAGCGCGCGCCGCTTTCGATCAGGGCGGCGGCGGCGTTGCACAGCGTGCCGCCGGAATCGACGATGTCATCGACCAGGATGCAGTCGCGCC
Organism: Pseudomonadota bacterium; assembly: GCA_018240635.1. Classification (GTDB taxonomy): domain Bacteria; phylum Pseudomonadota; class Alphaproteobacteria; order Acetobacterales; family Acetobacteraceae; genus JAFEFJ01. The sequence goes on from JAFEFJ010000043.1 coordinate 12,271, forward strand.
CGGCGACGTCGCCGATCACGTTCATCACTTCCGAGACGCCCGCGCGTTCGCGCCGCTTGTCGATGATGGCGAGGTCGCAGTTCAGCCGCGTGGCCAGCGCACGGGCGCGCAGCACGCCGCCCACGTCGGGCGAGACGATCATCAGGTCGCGGCCCTTGTAGCGTTCCTGGATGTCGCGGGCGAACAGCGGCGCGGCGAACAGGTTGTCCACCGGGATGTCGAAGAAGCCCTGGATCTGGCCCGCGTGCAGATCCATCGTCAGCACGCGGTTGGCGCCCGCCTCGGTGATCAGGTTGGCGACCAGCTTGGCGCTGATCGGCGTGCGCGAGCCCGATTTCCGGTCCTGCCGGGCGTAGCCGAAATAGGGCAGCACCGCGGTGATCCGGCGCGCCGAGGCGCGGCGCAGCGCGTCCAGCGTGATCAGCAGCTCCATCAGGTTGTCGTTCGCCGGATAGGACGTGGACTGGATGATGAACACGTCCTCGCCGCGGACGTTCTCGTGGATCTCGACGAACACCTCCATGTCGGCGAAGCGGCGGACGGAGGCGCGCGCCAGCGGCAGGTTGAGCGCGGCGGCCACCGCCTCGGCGAGCGGGCGGTTGCTGTTGCACGCGACGATTTTCATGCTGCGCTTCATGCGGTGGCATCCAACGCTCGGCCGGGGAGGCGGAACGCTGTAGCAACGCGCCGGAGGGCTGTCGAGGCGCGGCCGCGCCATCCCATTGCGCGGCGCATGCCTGCCGTCACGGGCGCGGGGGCGCGGCGGGCGGCGCGGCGGCGGGCGAAGGGGCGCCCGGCGAGGCGGCGGGGAGCGGCGAGCCGGGGGCCGCCGCGGGGCCGGATGACGGGGCCGGCTTCGCCCCATCGTTGGCGCCATCCTTGCCTGCGTCCTTGCCCGGCTCCTTGCCCCCGTCCTTGCCCGCGTCCTTGCCGGCATCGGCGGGCTTCTGCTCGTGGCCGGAATTGCGGTCGATCACCGTCTTGATGCCCGCCGCCGCTTCCTGCGCCACCACCACCGCGACCTCGCCCCAGAAGCCGTTGAGCGTGCCGGCGGGGATGTCGTTGAGCTGAACCACCTTGCCGAGATCGTGGCCCTGCGCGTCGGCCATGCTCCACTGGATTTCGACGCGCTCCTGCCCGCCCGCGATCGGCACCACGCGGACCGCGCCGCGCAGGATGAAGTCGGCGCCCTCGGGCGTGTCCTGCACCACCGGCCCGAGATGCGAGAGCTTGTCCCGCATCTGCGCGGTCAGCGAGTAATCGCCGTCGCCCGGCGCGCCCGTCACGGGGGCCACCATCACATGCGCCGCGCGGTTGTAGAGGCTGTTCGGGTCGGCCTGCATCAGCGCCGCCTCGATATGCGTCAGCAGCGTCGCGATCCGGGGCGCGGCCTGCTGCGCCGACTGCTTCAGCGTCGCCGGCGCCGCCGCGCTCCAGACCGAGGCCGGCACCGGCGCGCCCTCCGACGTGCCCTGGTCCTTGCCCGCCGGGTCCAGCACGGTGAACACCGGCACCACGGCATCGCCGCGCAGCACCGCGCGCACCGTCAGCCGCCAATCGGCCTTCGCCGGGCTTTCGGTCACCGCCGGCACCTCGCGCGCCTGCAATGCGTCGGCGAGCGCCGCCGCGAACTGCTTGGTCGCCGCATCCGGCAGCAACGCATCGGCCGGCGGCGCCACCAGCAACCGTGGCGGCGGCGGCACCGCCAGCCGCTGTGCCGTCGCGCCCGGATTGCCCATGAACGGCCGCGGCAGATCCCCGCAGGCGGCGAGCAGGAGCGGGAGGAGGAGGGCGAGGGCCCAGACGGTCCGGGCCCTCACGACATCACGCAGGTCGCCAGGGTGGCGAGCAGGATCAGGAAGACGAAGAACAGCAGGTAGGGCACGGACGCTTCCAGTCAGGCCGCCGGCCTGATGATCGAGATCTGATGGCCGATCGGCCCGCCGCCGGCGAGCGTGCGGCGGCGATGGCTGAAGAAGCGCGCCTCGTCCGCAAGCGTATCGAGGCCCAGCACCGCGGCCTCGGCCCCGGCCGCGCGCAGCCGGGCGGCGCAGTAGCCGGGCAGGTCGAACTGCCAGCGCGCCTCGCGCCGGCCGGGCGCGAAGAAGCGGTCGTCGGCGGCGTCGCGCGCCAGCACCGCGTCGCGCAGATCGGCCGCGACTTCGTAGGAGTGCTGCGCGATGCACGGCCCCACCACCGCGCGCACCGTCCCCGCCGCCGCGCCGAGTTCCGCCATCGCGGCCAGCGTCGCCTCCAGCACGCCCGCGACCGCGCCGCGCCAGCCGGCATGGGCCGCGCCGACCACGCGCCCGTCGGCGGAGGCGAACAGCACGGGCGCGCAATCGGCGGTGACGATGCCGAGGGCGACGCCCGGCCGGTCCGTCACCATCGCATCGGCGCGCGGGCCGTCGCCGGGCGCCCAGGGGGTTTCGACGCGCACCACGTCCGGCCCGTGCACCTGCATGAGCCCGACCAGCATCGCGGGGGCCGCGCCCACCGCCGCGGCGGCGAGCGCGCGGTTGCGCAGCACGGCTTCGCGGTCGTCCTGGCCGGACAGCGAGCAGTTCAGGCTGGCATAGGGCCCGGCCGAGACGCCGCCGCGCCGGGTGAAGAACCCGTGCGGCGCGGCCAGTTCCTGGCTCCGCAACGCTTCGGCGGTGCTGGTCATGCGGCCTCGAATCCGGGAGGAATGGGGGCGGCAGGGTGGCAAAGCGCCAGCGCCTTGAACAGCCGCCCCATGCGGTCGGGCTCCGCGAGCCGCCGCGCGCCTTCCATCAATTCGAGCGCCCGCGCCGGCGCCTGCCCCCGCGCGAGCCGCGTGGTGCGCGGATAGAGGCCGAGGCGGGTGAGGAACGCGCCCTGCGGCAGCGGCCCGTGCGCCGCGGCGCCCGCCCGGCGCGCCGCGCGCGCCAGCGCTGCGAAATCGACATGGGCGGTCAGGTCCGCCGCCCCCGGATCGGCGAGCGGATCGGCGGGCCGGCCGCCGCGCAGGGCCTGGAGGCTGTCGCCCGGCGCGCTCGCCTCCGGCCCGTAATCCAGGAACAGCGCCGCCCCCGGCGCGGCGGCGAAGCGCGCGCCGAGATGCGCGGCGAGGGCGAGCGCGATTTCGCAGACTTCGCGCACCTCGCCCTCCGCGCCGTCCCACGCTTCCGGGGGCTCCGCCGCGACTTCCACGAATTGGCCGTCCGCCACGTGCCGCTCCGCCCAGCCCGCGCCGCGGCGGACGAACTGGCGGATCGGCAGCGCGTCGAGGAACTCGTTCGCGAGCAGGATCAGCGGGCCGTCGGGCAGGTCCTCGATCCGGCCGTGCCACGCCGCGTCCGGCAGGCGCGCCGCCTGGACCGCGCGCAGGCGGGGCGAGGTTTCGACCAGATGCACGCGGAGCGCGGCTGCGAAATCGGGGGCGACGGCGCGGACGGCGCGCAGCGCATCGGCCATCAGCGTGCCGCGGCCCGGCCCCGCCTCGGCCAGCACGACCGGGGCGGGCGCGCCGAGCTGCCGCCATGTCACCGCCGCCCAGGCGCCCAGCAGCTCGCCGAAGATCTGGCTGATCTCGGGCGCGGTGGTGAAGTCGGCGAACGGATCGTGCGTGGCGTAGTAGGCGGCGCTGGCGCGGGCCATGAACCGGTCGAGCCGCTCGGCCGTCATGCCGCGTCTTGCGCGGCGTCCGGGCGGACGGGCAGGGCGGCGGGCTCGGCGCGCCAGATCAGCCAGATGCCTGCCACCACCATCGGCGCGGACAGCAACTGGCCCATCGTCAGCCCGCCCCACAGGAAGCCCAGGAAGGCGTCGGGCTGGCGGAACGTCTCGCCCACGATGCGGGCGATGCCGTAGCCGACCAGGAAGGCGCCGGTCAGCGTGCCGAAGCGCTCGCGCACCGCGCGGCTGCGCGAGAGGGCGAACATGACCGTGAACAGGACCAGCCCTTCCATCAGCGCCTGGTAGATCTGGCTCGGATGGCGCGGGATCGGGCCGCCGGTCGGGAAGATCATCGCCCAGGGCAGCCAGTCCGGCGCCTGGCGGCCCCACAGCTCGCCGTTGATGAAGTTGGCGATGCGGCCGAGGCCGAGGCCGATCGGCACGCAGACCGCCACCCGGTCGGCCATGCCGAGCAGCGGGATTCCGTTGCGGCGGCAGAACACCAGGATCGCGATGCCCACGCCCAGCGCGCCGCCGTGGAAGCTCATGCCGCCGTGCCAGACCTGCAGGATCAGCCAGGGCTGCGCCAGATAGACGCCCGGCTGGTAGAACAGCACGTAGCCGAGCCGCCCGCCCAGCACGACGCCGAGCGTCGCCCAGGTGAGGAAGTCGTCCGCCTGCAGGGGGGTGGCGACCTGCGGCGCGGCCACCACCATCCGCCGCAACAGCCGCCAGCCCAGCACGAGCCCGGCGATATAGGCGAGCGCATACCAGCGGATCGCGAACGGCCCGACCTGGACGGCGACGGGGTTGAACTGCGGGAAGAGAAGGACGGGCAGCATCAGGCGTTCCCTTTTCCGTTTCCGGGGCTGCGCCCCCTCCCCCCGGCCCCCTCGCGCGAGGGGATCGGGAGATGCGGCGCGCTCACAGATACGGCTCCCCGCTCGCCAGGAAGTCCTGGACGTAGCGGCGGATGCCTTCCTCCAGCGGGGTGAACTGGCCGGGGTAGCCCGCGGCGCGCAGGCGCTCGGTGCGGGCCTCGGTGAAGGACTGGTACTGGCCGCGCAGCTTTTCCGGCAGGTCGATGAACTCGACGCGGCGCGGCGCGCCGGCGGCGTCGCAGACCGCGTGCGCCAGATCCAGATATGTGCGCGCCTGCCCGGTGCCGACGTTGAACAGGCCGGACACGGCGGGCGTGTCGAGCAGCCACAGCATCACGTCCACCACGTCGCCCACCCAGATGAAGTCGCGCCGCTGCGCGCCGTCGGCCATGCCGGGCTGGTCGGCCTTGAACAGCCGCGCCGGGCCGCCCGCCGCCACCTCGTCGTGCTTGACCTTCACGACCGAGATCATGCCGCCCTTGTGGTACTCGTTCGGCCCGTAGACGTTGAAGAACTTGAGCCCCGCCCATTGCGGCGGCCGCGCGCCGCCGGCTTCCAGCAGACGCGCCGCCCAGAGGTCGAAGGCGTTCTTCGTCCAGCCGTACAGGTTCAGGGGCCGCAGCGCCGACAGATGCGCGATGCTGCCGTCGTCGTCGAAGCCGCGCGCGCCGTCGCCGTAGGTCGCCGCCGAGGAGGCATAGAGCAGCCGCACGCCCCGCCGCGCGCACCAGTCCCAGATCCGCTGGCTCAGCGCCACGTTGGTCCGCCAGGTCTCGTCGGCGTCGGTCGCGGTGGTGGCGCTGACCGCGCCCAGATGGACGATCGCCTCCAGCGGGGGCTCCATGGCGAGGAAGCCGTCGAGCTGTTCCGGCGCCACCACCTGCGACGGCGGGTGCGCGGCGAGGTTGCGCCACTTTCCGTCGCTGCCCAGCCAATCGACGACGACGGTTTCCTGCCCGCGCGACGCAAGCGCGGCCTGCAAGTTGGAGCCGATGAAACCGGCGCCGCCCGTGACCATGATCATGGGGCGGCGTTATAGGAGGGCGGCGAGGCGGGCGGAAGCAGCCCGGACCCGCCGCCCGAACGCCGCCGCCGCCCTGCAACGGAGATCTGCCCGATGAGCGAACGACCCCGATTCTTCGACGACTTGGCCGGCGTGGCCGGGGGCGCGATCTCCGCCCTGGCCGGGCTGCGCGAGGAGGCCGAGGCGATGGTCCGCGCCCGCGTGGACGAGACGCTGCGCCGGCTCGACCTGGTGCGGCGGGAGGAATTCGACGCGGTGGCCGAGCTTGCCGCCAACGCCCGCGCCGGGCAGGAAGCCGCCGAGGCGCGGCTGGCCGGCCTTGCCGCCCGCGTCGCGGCGCTGGAAGCGCAGGCCGCGCCGGCGGAGACGCATCCCGCCGCGCCCGAATCGCCCGGCGGCGCGGGCGCTTAACGCAAAATTCTCCCGGCCCGCGGCAGAATCGCCCCGCAACGCACAACCCGCCCTTGCGGCACCGGGAACCGGGCCGGTAGGCTAGGATTCGTGCAGTCCGGCACCTAAGACCCGCAAGAGGTTGTGGTACCGAGACGAAGCCGCACGCCGATCCCCGCCCTCCTTCCGACGGGAGACCTCGCATGTCAGGCATGACAGCCGCCGCCTATCAGGACGCTGCCGCCAATCCGATCGACGTGATGGAGCAGATCATCATCGCCAACGACTGGGTGTTCGAGCGCCGCAACGACGCCGAAATGGCGGCGCAGGCGCCCGGCAAGTGGTGCGACTACGGGCTGTATTTCTCCTGGTCGAACGAAATCAGCGCCATGCATTTCACCTGCACCTTCGACCTGAAGGTGCCGGAGAAGCAGCGGGGCGCGCTTTACGAACTCCTCGCGCTCGCCAACGAGCGGCTGTGGATCGGCCATTTCGGCATGGACAGCGACGACGGGATGCCGGTCTTCCGCCATGCCGTGCTGCTGCGCGGCGCGCCCGGCGCCTCGGCCGAGAGCCTGGAAGACATGGTCGATATCGCCATCACCGAGTGCGAGAAGTTCTTCCCCGCCTTCCAGTTCGTGCTGTGGGGCGGCAAGTCGCCGGCCGACGCGCTGGCCGCGGCGATGCTGGAGTGCGTGGGCGAGGCATGATCCCGCCGATCCTTCTGGTCGGCGGCGGCCGCATGGGCGGCGCGATGCTGGCCGGCTGGCGCGAGCGCGGCCTGTCGCCTTCCGTGCTGGTCGATCCCTCGCCCGCCGCCGCGGCGCTCGCCGGACCCGATTTGGCGGTGGTCTCCAGCGCGGACGCGGTGCCGGCGGAATTCGCGCCACAGGCCGTGGTGCTGGCGGTCAAGCCGCAGAACGCCGCCGAGGTGCTGCCGCAGCACGCGCGCCATGCTGCCGGGGGCGCCGTGTTCCTGTCGATCATGGCGGGCCGGACCATCGCGGGGATGCGCGCGCTGCTGGGCGATTCCGCCGCCGTGGTGCGCGCCATGCCCAACACGCCCGCCGCCGTGCGCCAGGGTATCACGGTCGGCTGCCCCGGCCCGGGCGTGACCGAGGCGCAGCGCGCCCTGTGCGACGGGCTGCTGCAGGCGATCGGCGAGGTGGCGTGGGTGGACGACGAGGCGCTGCTCGATCCCGTCACCGCGGTCTCGGGCTCCGGCCCGGCCTACGTGTTCCTGCTCGCGGAGCTGATGGAGAAGGCGGCGATCGAGCAGGGCATCCCCGCGCCGCTCGCCCGCCGGCTGGCTCGGCAGACCGTCTCGGGTTCCGGCGCGCTGATCGCCGCGAGCCCGGAGGACGCCTCGGCGTTGCGCATCGCCGTCACCAGCCCCGGCGGCACCACCCAGGCCGCGCTGAACGTGCTGATGGACCCGGCCGCCTGGCCTGCCACGCTTTCCAAGGCGATCGCCGCGGCCTCCGCACGCTCGCGCGAACTCGCGGGATAGCGCGCGGAAAAGGCTGACAAGCCGGGCCTTCGTGACCATCATCCCGGCATGCATGACGAAGAATTCGACCGCGCCCTGATCGGCGCCTGGTTCGCTCTCGCCGCCGATGGCGGGCGCCACCTTCCCAGCGTCGCCGCCGCCGCGCAGGAGGCGGGGCTGCCGGTGGAGCGCGCGCGCGCCCGCTTCCCCGGCCGCGAATCGGTGCTGATGCGCTTCGGCCGCCTCGCCGATCAGGCCGCGCTCACCGGCATGATGAGCGACGGCAGCGTCCGCGACCGGCTGTTCGACGCGACGATGCGCCGCGTCGATCAGCTCCAGGCACACCGCGCCGGCGTGCTCGCGGTGCTGCGCCATCTGCCGGCCAATCCGCCGCTCGCGCTGCTGCTCGCCTGTGCGACCGAGCGCAGCATGCGCTGGCTGCTGGATGCCGCCGGCGCGCGTACCGCGGGCCTCACCGGCATGGCGCGCGTGAAGGGCATGGTGGGCGTGTGGCTCTGGACGCTGCGCGCCTGGGAGCGCGACGAAAGCGCCGACCTCTCGCCCACGATGGCCGCGCTCGACCGCGCGCTGGCGCAGGCCGAGCGGGCCGCCGGCTACCTGCCCGGCACCGGCGGCCGCCGCCGCGCGACTGAGGCCGCGCCAGAGTCGCCGCCGTCCCCCGAACCGCCGCCTCCCGCTGCTCCGCCGGAGCCTCCGGCGCCCGAGCCCGGCTCCCCCGCCGACGGCATGCCGGGACTCGAACCGAACGCCTGACGGCGCGCGTGCTGCGCGTGCCTTTGGACATCGCGCACGCCCGTCCCGCCGTTTCTTCATTTCCGGCCGGGCCGGCTTGGGCCTAGGGTGCAGCCCGCTCTCGCGGGGGCCGCCGGGGGGCACGGGCGGGTCCTCGGAACAACGAAGGGAACAGAACGATGGCAAGCAAGACCGAGCAGGGTATGACTGGCCTCAACTGGCCTGGCGCCCCGGATTTCACCAAGCTTTTCGCGGAGATGAAGATGCCGGCGATGCTCGACATCGATGCCATCGTCGCCGCCAACAAGCGCAACATGGAAACCCTGACGGCGGCCAACCGCGTCGCCCTTGAAGGCGCCCAGGCCGTCGCGCGCCGCCACATGGAGATCATGCAGGCGAGCATCGCCGAACTGACCGAGGGGATGCGGGCGCTCGCCTCCGCCGAGGCCCCGCAGGCGAAGGCCGCCAAGCAGGCCGAGCTGCTGAAGCAGGCGTACGAGCACGCGGTGACCAACATGAAGGAGCTGGCCGACCTGATCCAGAAGGCCAATGCCGAGGCCATCGGGCTGCTCAACAACCGCTTCACCGAGGCGATGGACGAGGTGAAGCGGCTGGCTGAGAAGGCGAAGTAGGCGCGCGCCTTCTCCGCCCCTCCCGCAAGGGAGGTTGTTGCATTTTGCGGATAGTGTTCTCTCTCCGCCCTTGGGGGCGGAGAGTGTCGCAAGAGGTGCGTATTTCAGAGGCGGCGGGGTCGCCGCGTCCCACCGAGCGACTTTCGCCCGGCGCCACCCACCTCACCCCGACCCTCTCCCCCCGCAAGCGCGGGCGGAGAGGG
>JAFEFJ010000440.1 GCA_018240635.1 Pseudomonadota bacterium
CGCTTGGGGCTCGCCACGCTCTGCATCCTCATCGCGCTCATCGGCGGCCGGATCGTCCCGGCCTTCACCCGCAACTGGCTGGCGGCCCACGGCGCGACGGCGCCGGTCCCCGCCGCCTTCGGGCGCCTCGACCGGATCGTCCTGATCGCAACGGCCGCCGCGCTCGCCGCTTGGACCATCGACCCGACGACAGGCGTCGCGGGCGTGCTCCTGATCGCGGCGGGCCTGCTCAACGCGATCCGTTCCCTGCGCTGGCGCGCATGGCCCGCGCGCCGCGAGCCGCTGCTGTTCGTGCTCCATGTCGGTTACGCGTGGCTCTGGACCGGCCTGATCCTGCTCGGCGCCAGCCACTTCGTTCCCGCGCTGCCGCAGTCTGCCGCGCTGCACGCCCTGACCATGGGCGCGATCGGCACCATGACGGTCGCGGTGATGGTGCGCGCGTCTCTCGGGCACACGGGGCGGAAGCTGACGGCGGGGCCCGGCGGCACGCTCGTCTTCGGCCTCGTCTCCCTCGCGGGGCTTCTGCGCATCGCGGCCGCCCAGATGCCGGACCGGTATGCGGTGTTGCTCGACCTCTCGGGTGTCGCGTGGAGCCTCGCGTTCGGGCTCTTCGTCATCCTGTTCGCGCGCGTCCTTTGCGGCGGCAAAGGCGATGCCGCCTGCGCGGCGCCCTGAACCAGGTGAGTCATGAACGCAATCGCGCGAGACGGAACAATACTCTGCTGCGATGCGGGCGGTGTCCCGTTCGATGAAGCGCTGGCCCGGGTGCTGGCGCTCGCCGCCGGACCGCTGCCGCCCGAGACGGTTGCCCTTGCCGCCGCGCCCGGCCGCACCCTCGCAACCGACATTCGCGCCTGGCTCGACATGCCGCGTTTCGACGCGTCCGCGATGGATGGGTACGCGGTTCGCACCGGCGATCTGATGCCGGGCGCGCGCCTCGCCATCGTCGGCCGCACCGCCGCTGGGGAGCCGCCGGGCACGCTGGCATTCGGGGGAGCCCACCGCATCCTGACCGGCGCGCCGTTGCCCGCGGGAGCGGATGCCGTCATCGCGCAGGAGAATGTAGCGTGCGACGGCGCGACAATCGGCATTGCCGCCGCGCCGCTGCCGGGCGCCAACATCCGACGCCGTGGCGAGGACATAGCAGGCGGACAGGCGCTCATCGCGGCGGGCACGCGCCTCGATTGGCGTCACGTCGCCGTATTGGCGGGCCAGGGATTTCCGGCCGTTCCGGTGCGGAGGCGCCCGCGGGTCGCGCTGTTGTCCACCGGCCGGGAACTGCGTGAAGCTGGAGGGCGACTGAGCCCCGGCGAAATCCACGACAGCAATTTGCCGATGCTCGCCGCGCTGTTCGCCGGGTGGGATGCCGAGGTGCGCACGCGGCCGGCGGTGGCGGACGACGCGGCTGCCATCTCTGCCGCCCTCGCGGAAATGGCCGCGAATGTCGACCTGATCGTCACCACCGCAGGCATTTCCGTCGGCGATGAAGATCATGTGCGCGATGCGCTTTCCGGGCTGGGCGGAAACCTCGCCGTGGTCAAGGTGGCGATGAAGCCCGGCAAGCCGCTTGCGGCAGGGTGGCTGGGCGACTGCCGGTTCATAGGCCTACCGGGCAACCCGCTCGCGGCGCTGGCTGGAGCCGTGGCCTTCGTTCGGCCCGTGCTAGGCAGGCTCTCCGGCTCGGCCATGGCCGAGCCTCTGCGGGCCCGCGCGAGCTTCGCGATGGCGCATCGCCCCGGCCGCACGGAATTCGTCCCGGTGCGCGTCGGGCAGCACGAAGCCTGTGTCTGGGTGGACCGCATCGGGCCGGACGGCTCCGGACGACTGTCGCCGCTTCTGCGCGCCTCGGGTTTCGCCTGTGTCCCGGAGTGGCATGGCGACGTGCGGTGGGGCGAGATGCTCGATGTCGCAACTTTCGCCAACGTGACGGACAACTCCGATGGATGATGGCAACGACGGTCGTCGCCCGCGCTGCGTCGGCGCCGTTGAGGCGTCGCATCCCATTCTCGAAGCGCCGGAGCATCGTCTGGC
>JAFEFJ010000441.1 GCA_018240635.1 Pseudomonadota bacterium
GCTGACATAGATGTTGCCGAGCCCGGCGACGACGCCCTGGTCGAGCAGCGCAGCCTTCAGCGGCGTGCGCTTGCCCGCCAGCGCCGCCGACAGCACGGCGGGGGTGAACCCGTCCTCCAGCGGCTCCGGCCCCATGCCGGCGAGCAGCCGGTGCCCGTCCTCGGCCGCCGTGGGCACGAGGTCGATCGCGCCGAAGCGGCGCGGATCGACGAAGCCCAGATGCGTGCCCTCGTCGGTCTCCAGCGTCAGGTGCTGGTGCGCGGGGATCTGGTTGGGCCGCGCCGGGCTCAGCACGATGCGGCCCGACATGCCCAGATGCAGCAGCACGCTCTGGCCCGTCGCGGCGCCGCCGTCGAGGCGCATCAGGATGTATTTGCCCCGGCGGCGGAAGGAGGCGACGCGGGCGCCCGTCATGGTCGCGGCAAGCCCCGGCGGCAGCGGCCAGCGCATGTCGGCGCGGCTCACCGTCACGTTCTTGAGGCGCCGGCCCAGCAGCTTCGCCGCGAGGCCGCGCATCACCGTCTCGACCTCGGGCAGTTCCGGCATGGGCGAGGGGAAGCTATAGAGTCACCGGCATGAGCGACAATCCCCCGACTGCCGAGAGCGCGACCGCCGATTTCGGCTTCCGCGCCGTGCCGCGCGCCGAGAAGGCGGGGATGGTGAGGGCGGTGTTCGACAGCGTCGCCTCCCGCTACGACGTGATGAACGATCTGATGTCGCTCGGCGTGCACCGCGTCTGGAAGCGCATCTTCGTCACGCAACTCGCGCCGCGTCCGCACCGCACGCTGCTCGACCTCGCGGGCGGCACCGGCGACATCACCTTCGGCTGGCTGGAAGCGGGCGGCGGCCCGGCGATCCTGTCCGACATCAACGCGAGCATGCTCGCGGTCGGCCGCGACCGCGCGCTGGGCCGCGGGTTCGTGGCGGGCCTGTCGCTGATGGTGGCCGACGCCGAGCGCCTGCCGCTGCCCGACCGCGCGGTGGACACCGTCTCGATCGCCTTCGGCCTGCGCAACTGCACCGACAAGGACGCGGTGCTGGCCGAGGCGCGGCGCGTGCTGCGTCCCGGCGGACGGTTCCTGTGCCTGGAATTCAGCCGGTTGCAGGTGGCGGCCGCCGCGCCGCTGTACGACGCGTGGTCGTTCCGCGTGCTGCCGCGCCTGGGGCAGATGGTGGCGGGCGACGCCGACAGCTACCAGTACTTGGCCGAGAGCATCCGCACCTTCCCCGATCAGGAAACGCTCGCCGGGATGATGCGCCGCGCGGGGCTCGCGCGCGTGACCGTGCGCAACCTCTCGGGCGGGATCGCGGCGATCCACCAGGGATGGCGGCTGTGATCCGCCTGTCCCCCACCCGATGAACAACAAGCACGTCCTGCTCATCGTCTCCGGCGGCATCGCGGCGTACAAGGCGCTGGAGCTGATCCGCCTGCTGCGCGGCTCCGGCTGCCGCGTCACCTGCGTGACGACCCGCGCCGCCGCCGAGTTCGTGCCGCCGCTGTCGCTCCAGGCGCTGAGCGAGTCGAAGGTCTACACCGACCTGTTCTCGCTCACCGACGAGAGCGAGATGGGCCACATCCAGCTCTCCCGCGCCGCCGACCTGCTGGTGGTGGCGCCCGCCACCGCCGACCTGCTGGCGCGGATGGCCGCGGGCATGGCGGACGATCTGGCGGCGACGGTGCTGCTCGCGACCGACAAGCCGGTGCTGGTCGCGCCCGCGATGAACGTGCGGATGTGGGAGCATCAAGCGACGCAGGCCAATATGGCGACGCTGCACGCGCGCGGCGTGCATGTGGTGGGGCCCGATCAGGGCGCGATGGCCTGCAACGAATGGGGCTTCGGGCGCATGGCCGAGCCGCCCGCGATCCGCGATGCCATCGCCGCCCTGCTCTCCCCGGCCGCGAAGCCGCTCGCGGGCCGGCATGCGCTCGTCACCAGCGGCCCGACCCACGAGCCGATCGACCCGGTGCGCTACATCGCCAACCGCAGCAGCGGGCGGCAGG
>JAFEFJ010000442.1 GCA_018240635.1 Pseudomonadota bacterium
GGCCGCACATGCCGTAGTTCCCCGCGCCGTAGCTGCCGCCGACGATGACGGTGATCTTCGGCACCGCGGTGGTGGAGACGGCGGTGACCAGCTTCGCGCCGTCCTTGGCGATGCCGCCCGCTTCGTATTTGCGGCCGACCATGAAGCCCGTGATGTTCTGCAGGAACAGCAGCGGGATGCCGCGCTGGCTGCACAGCTCGATGAAATGCGCGCCCTTCAGCGCGGATTCCGAGAACAGGATGCCGTTGTTCGCGACGATACCGACGGGATAGCCGTGGATATGCGCGAAGCCGCAGAGCAGCGTGGTGCCATAGAGGCGCTTGAACTCGTCGAACTCCGAGCCGTCCACGATGCGGGCGATGATCTCCCGCGCGTCGTAGGACGCCTTGAGGTCGGTCGGCACCACGCCGTGCAGCTCGGCGGGATCGTAGAGGGGCGCGGCGGGCGCGCGCAGCGGGATGGTGGGGCGCTTTTCCGTGTTCAGCCCGCCGACGATGCGCCGGCAGAGCGCGAGGGCGTGGCGGTCGTCGTTGGCGTAGTGGTCCACCACGCCGGAGGTGCGGGCGTGGACGTCGCCGCCGCCGAGATCCTCGGCGCTGACCACCTCCCCGGTCGCGGCCTTCACCAGCGGCGGGCCGCCGAGGAAGATGGTGCCCTGCTTGCGGACGATGATGCTTTCATCCGACATCGCCGGCACGTAGGCGCCGCCCGCCGTGCAGCTTCCCATCACCACGGCGATCTGCGGGATGCCCTGCGCCGAGAGATTGGCCTGGTTGAAGAAGATGCGGCCGAAATGCTCGCGGTCGGGGAAGATGTCGTCCTGGCGCGGCAGGAAGGCGCCGCCCGAATCCACGAGGTAGATGCAGGGCAGCCGGTTCATCCGCGCGATTTCCTGCGCGCGCAGATGCTTCTTCACCGTCATCGGGAAGTAGGTGCCGCCCTTCACGGTCGCGTCGTTGGCGACGATGACGCATTCGCGGCCCGACACGCGGCCGATGCCGGTGACGATGCCGGCGCCGGGGACTTCGTTGTCGTACATCTCCCAGGCGGCGAGCTGGGAGAGTTCGAGGAAGGGCGAGCCGGGATCGATCAGCGCCGCGACGCGCTGGCGCGGCAGCAGCTTGTTGCGGCCGAGGTGGCGCTTGCGCGCGGCCTCTCCCCCGCCCTGCTCGACCTGCGCGACCTTGGCCCGCAGATCGGCGACGAGCGCCGCCATCGCCTGGGCGTTGGCCTGGAACTCGGGCGAGCGGGGGGTGATGTCGGAGCGGAGCATTTTTGGGACCCTACGTCACCTCTCCGCCCCTGGGGGCGGAGAGGACGGGTGAGGCGGGGGATTCCAGTGGCCGAATGTTGAGAGCGGGACAGCCCACCTCACCCTCCCATCGCTGCGCGATGGGCCCCTCCCTCTCCCCCCGCTCGCGGGGGAGAGGGGCTGGATGGGGTGAGCGGTCAGGGTCATTACGATTGCAACGTCATGCCGCGGTAGCCGGCCGCGGCAACCTCGGCGCAGGCGGCGCGGTATTGGGGGGCGCCGCCCTGGTATTGCAGGATGCGGCGGACGTTGCGGCCCTCCACGTTGCGGTTCACGCCGGTCATCCAGGAATCGACCAGCGTGTAGAGCAGGCCCTCGGCCAGTTCGGCGACGTGGCGGGACCAGTCGGCTTCGGCTTCCGGCGTCGTCTCGAAGCGGGTGATGCCGTGCTTCGTCACGTACTCCATCAGGTCGCTGACCCATTCCACGTTCTGCTCGATGCAGCGCGGGATGTTGCAGCGGGTGGAGGCGTTGTGCGGGCCGACGATGGTGAGCAGGTTCGGGAAACCCGCCGACATCAGGCCGAGATAGGTCTTCGGCCCGTCCGCCCAGTGCTCGCGCAGCGTGACGCCGCCGACGCCGGTGAATTCGATGCGGTCGAACGATCCCGTCACCGCATCGAACCCGGTGGCGTAGATGATCATGTCGAAGTCGTACTCGGCATCCGACGTCCTGATGCCGGTTT
>JAFEFJ010000443.1 GCA_018240635.1 Pseudomonadota bacterium
ACGCCTTTCCGTTCGGGACAAAGGAACGGGCCTTCCAGATGCAGGCCGACGATGCCGGGCTCGTTCGCCGCCATCGCCTCGGCCACGGCGGCGGCGGCGCGGTGCATCCTCTCCGCCGTGTCGGTGATCAGCGTCGGCAGCAGCGCCGTCGTGCCGAAGCGGCGATGCGCGGCGGCGATACGGCGCAGCGTCGGCAGGTCCTGCGCGTCGTTGAACAGCACGCCGCCGCCGCCATTGACCTGGCAATCGATGAAGCCGGGCGCCAGGATCAGCGCCTCCGGCAGCCGCTCCGCCGCGATCCCCCGCGGCAGCGACGCGGCGGGCATGACGTCGCGCACGCACCCCTGTTCGATCAGCACGGCGGCGTCCGCGAGCATCTCCTCGCCCGTGAAGACGCGCGCTGCCGCGACCGCGTGCATCCTCAATGTCCCCGCGCCGCGCGCAGATTGCCGCCGTGGCGGTCGAGCAGCGCCCGCGCCTCGTCCGGCGCAAGCCCGTCCAAGACCAGCACCGCGAGCTTCACCTTGCCGCCTGCCTGCGCCAGCGCCGCGCGCGCCGCCTCGGGCGTCGCGTCCGCAAGCTCGGCCAGCATCCGCTCGGCGCGGCGTTCCAGCTTCGCGTTGCGCGCGTTCATGTCCACCATGCGCCCGCGATAGACGCGCCCGAGCCGCACCATCACGGCGGTCGAGAACAGGTTCAGCGCCGCCTTCTGCGCGGTGCCCGCCTTCATGCGCGTCGAGCCCGCGATGGCCTCCGGACCGGTCGCGAGCAGGATGCCGATCTCGGGCGCTTCCAGCAGCGGCGTGCCGGCGCTGCATGCGATGCCGACGGTCAGGCTGCCCTGCCGCCGCGCGGCGCGGATCGCGGCCAGCGTGAACGGGGTCGTGCCGCTCGCCGCCAGCCCGATCAGCACGTCGTTCGCGCCGAGATGCGCGACCGCGCGTTCGGCCTCGTCCTCGCGGTCCTCCGCGCCCTCCACGGCGTGCATGAAGGCGCGCTCGCCGCCCGCCATGAACACCGCCACGCGGTCCTCGGGCCAGTCGAAGGTGGGCTTCAGTTCCGATGCGTCCTGCATGGCGATCCGGCCCGACGTGCCGGCGCCCGCATAGGCCAGCACGCCGCCCGCACGCAGCCGCGGCACGGCGGCATCCACGGCGCGCGCGAGGTCGCCGAGCGCGGGACCCAGCGCCGCCACCGCGCGCATCTGTCCCTCCCACAGCGCGGCCATGATCGTGGCGCTGTCCCACGCATCCAGGTCGGCGAAGCGGGGATCGTTGCGTTCGGTATCCTGCATGTCACAGGCCCCTCAGGCGCGGGTCGAGCCGGTCCTGCAACCCGTCGCCCAGCAGGTTGAAACCTAGCGCGGCGAGCAGGATCGCGCCGCCCGAGAACGCCGCGGGCCAGACCGAGAGCGACAGGAAGCCGCGGCTTTCGGCCAGCATCCGGCCGAGCGAGGGCGTCGGCGGCTGCGTGCCCAGGCCCAGGAACGACAGCGACGCCTCCACCAGGATCGCGGTGGACAGCGACAGGCTCGCCTGAACGAAGATTACGGGCGCGAGGTTGGGCAGGATGTGCCGCAGCAGGATGCGCGGCGCCGCGGCGCCGCTTGCCCGCGCGGCGGCGACGAAATCGGTCTCGCGCAGCAGCAGGGCAGGGGCCCGCAGCGTGCGCGCGAAGATCGGCGCATAGACGATGCCGATGGCCAGCGCCGCGCTGCCCGCGCCGGGCCCACGCACCGCGATCACGCCGATCGCCAGCAGGATCACGGGAAAGGCGAACAGCACGTCCATCAGCCGCATCGCAGCGCGGTCGATCCAGCCGCCGTTCCACGCCGCAACCAGCCCCAGCGCGCCGCCCGCCAGCAGCGCCCCGCCGACAGACAGCACGGAAACAAGGAACAGCGTGCGATAGCCGAACAGGATGCGCGCCAGCAGGTCGCGGCCGAAATTGTCGGTGCCCAGCGGATGATGCGC
>JAFEFJ010000444.1 GCA_018240635.1 Pseudomonadota bacterium
CGGCGAGGGCCGGTTCGCCTGGCACGAGCTGCGCGCCGCCGACGCGCCGGCGGTATGGGACTTCTATGCCGGGATGTTCGGCTGGACGAAGGCCGAGGCGCACGACATGGGGCCGATGGGGGTCTATCAGACCTTCGGCGCGAACGGGCAGGCGATCGGCGGGATGTTCACCAAGCCGGCCGACGAGCCCTCGCCCTACTGGATGTTCTACATCGCCGTCGGCGACATCGACGCCGCCGCGAAGCGCATCGCGGACGGCGGCGGCAAGGTGCTGAACGGCCCGATGCAGGTGCCGGGCGGCGCCTGGGTGTCGAACGCGATGGACCCGCAGGGGGTGGCGTTCTCCGTGCTCGGCACGCGCGGCTGAGGATGGTGGCGGCGATGGCACGGAAGGTTATGGTGCTTCTCGGCACCAAGAAGGGCGTGTTCATCCTGCAGAGCGATGCCGCGCGGCGCGACTGGTCGCTGCGCGGGCCGCTCTGCGAGACCTGGCCGATCAACCACGCCGCCGCCGATCCCGACACCGGCACGATCCATGCCGGCGGCGGCAATGCGTGGTTCGGCCCCGCGGTGTGGCGGTCGGACGACCTGGGCGCGACGTGGACCCACTCCAGCCAGGGCCTCGCGATGCCGGAAGGCGAGACGCCGGTCGCGACGGTGTGGAGCGTGGCGCGCGGCCCCCGGGATGGCCAGTCGGGCGGCGTGCTGTACGCGGGCGTGGAGCCCGCCGGGCTGTTCCGCAGCGCCGACGACGGGCGGACCTGGGAGCATGTGGAAGGCTTGCAGGCGCATCCGACCCGTCCCGAATGGATGCCGGGCGGCGCGGGGCTGATCCTGCACTCGTTGGTGCCGCATCCGACGGACGCGCGGCGGCTGTGGGTCGGCATCTCCAGCGTGGGCGTATTCGCGACCGAGGACGGCGGCGCGACCTGGGAGACGCGCAACCGCGGCACGCGCTGCGACTACCTGCCGGAGGAGCAGCGCTATCCCGAGTTCGGCCAATGCGTGCATTGCCTGGTGATGGCGCCCGGCAATGGGGGCCGGCTGTATCAGCAGAACCATTGCGGCATGTACCGCAGCGAGGACGGCGGCGCGCGGTGGGAGAGCATCGAGAACGGTCTTCCCTCCAGCTTCGGTTTCCCCGCCGCGGCGCATCCCACGGACCCCGACACGCTGTTCCTGGTGCCTCTGAACGGCGACACCGCGGGCCGCTTCATGCCGGACGCGCGCGCGGCGGTGTGGCGCACGCGCGACGCCGGCGCGACGTGGCAGGCGCTGCGCGAAGGGCTGCCGCAGAAGGACGCCTATTTCGGCGTGCTGCGCCAGGCGATGGCGACCGACCGGATGGAACCGGCGGGGGTGTATTTCGGCACCGGCTCGGGCGAGGTGTACGCCAGCGCCGACGAGGGCGAGACCTGGATGCGCGTCGCCGAGCATCTGCCGACGATCTCCTCGGTCGAGACGCTGGTGGTTCCGGCGTAGGCCCGTGACCGGCGGCGAGGTGCGGGTGGTGCTGCCCGCGGTGCTGGTCGCGCTGTTCCCCGGCTGCCCGCGCGAGATGACGGTAGAGGCGGCGACCGTCGCCGAGGCAATGGCGGCGATCGACGCGCGGTTCCCCGGCCTGCGCGACCGCATCTGCGACACCCGCCCCGCGATAAGGCGGCACATGAACGTGTTCGTCGCGGGCGAGCGGGCGCGGCTGGAGACGACGCTGCCGCCGGGGGCGGAGGTGTTCGTGATGACGGCGATCAGCGGGGGCTAGGGCTTAAGCGTTGGGCCCGACCGGCCGCTCGGTACACGATCGCGCATTCGCGCGCCACCCGGCGGCGTCATCCGAGAATGGGATCGATCTCGCCAAGCGGATCGCGGCGATTTGATCGCGTATCGAATAACTTCGTCTGATAGCATACTTCCAGATGGCGCGTTCGCATACCCCGCGCATGCCAACTCCGACCGATATCGTCTTAA
>JAFEFJ010000445.1 GCA_018240635.1 Pseudomonadota bacterium
ATGCCGCCCAGCGTCGCCTGCAACGCGGTGAACACGTCGGCGATGGAAAGCCCCAGCGCCTGCGCCTTCTCGCGGTCGATATCCAGGTAGATCGACGGATTGTTCGCCGTGAAGGTGGAGAACACGCGGGTCAGGCGCGGGTCCTGGTTCGCCGCCGCCAGCAGGCCGCGCATCACGCTGCCCATCTCGGCGGGATCACGGCCTTCGAGATTCTCAAGCTGGTACTCGAAGCCGCCGCTGGTCGAAAGCCCGATGATCGGCGGCAGGTTGAACGGGAACACCACCGCCTGGCGGATCTGCTGCACCGCGCCGAACAGCCGCCCGATGGTGGCCTGCGCCGATTCGGCGGCGGCGGTGCGGTCGGCGAAGGGCTTCAGCCGCACCACGATGAAGGCCGAGTTCGGCTCGTTCGCGCCGTCCAGCAGGGAGAAGCCGACGATCGACAGCACGCCCTGCACCTGCGGCATCGGGCGCAGGATGTCCTCCACCTGCTTCGCCACCGCCTGCGACCGGCTGACCGAGGCGCCGTCCGGCAGCTGCACCGCGACGAAGAAGGCGCCCTGATCCTCCTCCGGCAGGAAGCCCGTCGGCGTGATGCGGCCAAGCCCGTAGATCCCGAAGGCGAAGGCGCCGATCAGCACCAGCGCCAGCACGGCGAGGCGCACGATGCGGCGCACCACGGCGGCGTAGCCGTCGCGCACATGGTCGATGCCGCGCATCACGCGGCCCATGATGCCGCGCCGCCCGCCCGGCGGCGGCGGGCGCAGGAACACCGCGCACAACGCGGGCGAAAGCGTCAGCGCGTTGATCGCGGAAATCACCATCGCGACGCTGATCGTGACCGCGAACTGGCGGAACAACTGGCCCGAGATGCCGGGGATGAAGCCCACCGGCACGAACACCGACAGCAGCACCAGCGTGATCGCGATGATCGGCGCGGTGATCTGCGTCATCGCCTTCTTCACCGCCTCGCCGCGCGGCAGGTCGGGCTCCTCCTCCATCACGCGCTCGACGTTCTCCACCACCACGATCGCGTCATCGACCACGATGCCGATCGCCAGCACCATCGCGAGCAGCGAGACGGTGTTGGCCGAGAAGCCGAAGCCCAGCAGGATCACGAAGGTGGCCACCAGGCTCACCGGCACCGCGATGGTGGGGATGATCGTCGCGCGCAGGTTGCCCAGGAACAGGAACACCACCAGCACCACCAGCACGAAGGCTTCCGCCAGCGTCTTGATGACCTCGTGGATGGTGTCGGCGACGAAGGTGCTGCTGTCCCAGAAGACGCGCGCGTGCAGCCCCTCGGGGAAGCGCTTGGACAGGTTGTCCAGCACCGCCTGCACGCGCGCGGATGTCTGCACCGCGTTCGCGCCGGGCGAGAGATAGATGCCGATGGAAACCGCGGGATTGCCGTTCAGCCGGCTCAGGCTGTCCATGTTGGCAGCCCCCAGCTCCACCCGCGCGACGTCGCGCACGCGAAGCAGCGAGCCGTCCGGATTGGCGCGCAGCACGATGGCGCCGAACTGCTCGGGCGTGACCAGCCTTCCCTGCGTCTGCACGTTGAGCTGGAACTCGGTGTCGTCGGCCGTCGGCCGCGCGCCGATGCGGCCCACCGGGGCCTGCACGTTCTGCGCCTGGATCGCCGCGATCACGTCCGACGGCGCCAGGTTCAGGCTCACCAGCCGGTTGATGTCGAACCAGATCCGCATCGAGTAGTCGAGCTTGCCGAACAGCGTGGCCTGTCCCACGCCCGGCGTGCGCGACAGCGAATCGAGCACGTTGATCGTCACGAAGTTGCTGATGAACAGCGGGTCCTGCTTGCCGCCGTCGCTGTAGAACTGCAGGAACTCAAGCACCGCGGACGACCGCTTCTGCACCGTCACGCCGTTGCGCTGCACCTCGGGCGGCAGCCGCGACAGCGCCGCCTGCACGCGGTTGTTGACGTTGACGGTGTTGATGTCGGG
>JAFEFJ010000446.1 GCA_018240635.1 Pseudomonadota bacterium
AGGGCGCCCTGCCTACTCCGTCCCGCCGGACAGCGCACCCCACACGTCGGAGAGGACGAAGCCGGCGGGGAACGGGTCGGCGTCGTCGATGCGCAGCGTCTCGCGCCCGTACACCCAGCCCTGGCCGGTGATGCGCGGCAGCACGGCGCGATGGCCGCCGATCTCGGTCTCGCCCACCGCCTCGGCGACGAACTCCCCGCCGATGATCGAGCGGGAGACGCGCGCCTCCCCCACCCGCACCTCGCCCCGCGCGAACAGCGTGGCGAGGTTGGCGGAGCTGCCGGTGCCGCAGGGCGAGCGGTCGATGCGGCCGGGCTTCATGGTGGTGGCGGTGCGCACCGCGCCGTCGGGCTCGCGGTCGCGGAACATGACGTAGGCGATCTGGTCGATGCCAGGCAGCGTGGGATGGCGCACCGGCACCTGTTCCGCGATCACGGAACGGAGCGCGATCCCGGCCTCGGCCAGCGCGCGCGCGTTCGGGGGTTCGATCGCCATGCCCACCTGATCGGCGTCCACGATCGCGTAATAGACGCCGCCGAAGGCGATGTCGGCGCGGATGCGGCCCCAGCGCGGCGTGTCGATCGCGCGGTCCAGCGCCTCGGCGAAGCTCGCGACGTTGTCCAGGCTGACGGACAGGCAGCGCCCGCCCGCGCAGCGCGCCCGCGCGACGATCAGGCCCGCGGGCGTGTCCAGCCGCACCACCGTCTCGGGCTCGGTCATCGCGACGCGCCCGCTTTCCAGCAGCGCGGTCACGACGCAGATGCAGTTCGAGCCCGACATCGGGTGCGCGCGGTCGGGCTGCAGCACGATGAAGCCGGCATCGGCGTCCGGCCGGCAGGGCGGCAGCAGCAGGTTGACCGACATCGCGACATGCGCGCGCGGCTCGGACGTCACGAACCGGCGCAGCGCGTCGTCGCCCGCGTTCATGCGGTTCATCTTCTCCAGCATCGTCGCGCCCGGGATCTCCGGCGCGCCGCCGACGATCACCTTGCCGATCTCGCCCTGGCAGTGGACGTGGAGAAGTTCGAGCGTGCGCGGCCAGTGCATCTGCTTGTCCTTCCGAACGAGGCGCCAGATAGCCCCTGCCCCGCGCGCGGCGCCAGCCCCGTCCCTTGCGGGGCCGCACGCGAGGCGCGTTCAATCGGGGCCGCACCACGGAGGCCGCCGCCATGCCGCATCGCCGTCCCGCCCGAATGGAGCACATCGCCGGCATCGGCGTGGACCGCATGGGCGCCATGGGCGACGCCGCCGGCCGCGACCTGCTGCGGCTGGAGAACCTGGACACCGACATCCCGCCCGACCCGGAAGCCGTCGCGCGCACCCGCGCCGCGGCCGGGGAGGACGCGGCCAATTCCTACCTCCCCTTCGTCGGCCAGGACCGGCTGCGCGACGCCGCCGCGCGGCACGTCTCCGCGCTGTCGGGCGTGGCCTACGGGCGCGAGAACGTGGTGATCGCGGCGGGCGGCCTGTCCGGCATCCTGAACGCGCTGCTGGCGGTGGTGGAAACGGGCGACGAGGTGATCGTCACCGACCCGACCTATGCCGGCCTGCTGAACCGCGTGCGGCTGGCGGGCGGCGTGCCCCGCGAGGTGCCGTTCCGCTTCGCGCCGGGCGCGGAATGGCGGCTCGACCGCGACGCGCTTCAGGCGGCGGTGGGGCCGCGCACGCGGGCGATGCTGCTGATGTCGCCGTCGATGCCCAGCGGCGGCGTGCTGGACTGCGACGACTGGGCGCTGGTCGCCGAGCTATGCGTCCGCCGCGACCTGCTGCTGATCCTGGATAGCGCGATGGAGCGGCTGCTGTTCGACGGGCGGACGGTGCTGCATCCCGCCGGCCTGCCGGGCATGGCGGAGCGCACGATCACGGTGGGCGCGGCATCGAAGGAACTCCGCATGATCGGCTGGCGCGTCGGCTGGACCGTCGCGCCCGGCTGGCTGATGCCGGACCTGGTCGCGGTCTC
>JAFEFJ010000447.1 GCA_018240635.1 Pseudomonadota bacterium
GGACACCTCGTTGACGAAGCCGTAGGCGGTGTTGGCGGCGCGCAGCTTGGCCGCGGCGTCGGCGCGCGTGAGCCGGGCGAAATAGGCGCCGATGGTACCATCGACCTCGGGCCGGTTGGCGACGCGGTTGACGTTGATGTCGAAGCCGGGGCGCTTCGGCAGGTCGGGCTCGTCCATGAACTTCGCGCAGAACTCCGCCCATTCGCGCTCGTTCTGGATCGCGATCAGCACCAGCGCGCCGTCCGATGTGGGGAACGCGCCGTAGGGGCAGATGGAGGGATGCGCGAGGCCCATGCGCACGGGCGCCTTGCCGGTGCCCTCGTAGAACAGCAGCGGGACGTTCATCCAGTCGGCCATGCCGTCGAACAGGCTGACCTTGAGGCCCCTGCCCTTCCCCGAAATGCCGCGCGCGATCAGCGCCTCCAGCACGCCCGCGTGCGCGGCCATGCCGCAGGCGATGTCGCAGGCGGAGACGCCGACGCGGCCCGGACCCGCCGGATGGCCGGTGATGGAAGCGAGGCCGGATTCCGCCTGCACCAGCAGGTCGTACGCCTTCATCGCGGCATAGTCGCCGGAATCGCCGTAGCCCGAGATATCGACGGTGATCAGGCGCGGATGGCGCGCGCGCAGATCGTCCGACCCGAAGCCCGCGCGCGCGGCAGCACCCGGGGCGAGGTTCTGGATGAACACGTCGGCCTTCGCGAGCAGGCGGTGCAGCAGCGCCGCGTCCTCCGGCTTCTTGATGTCGGCGACGAGCGACTGCTTGCCGCGGTTGAGCCAGACGAAGTAGCTCGACTGGCCCTGCGCCGCGGTGTCGTAGCCGCGGGCGAAATCGCCCTCCGCGCGCTCGATCTTGATGACGCGCGCGCCGGCATCCGCGAGGCGGGAGCTGCAATAGGGCGCGGCGACCGCCTGTTCGAGGGAGACGACGAGGAGTCCGTCGAGGGCGCCCATCAGGCGAGCCTCCATGCCAATGCCGTCATTGCGAGGACCCCGGCGCACGCCGGGGGCCGTGGCAATCCAGGGGTTGCGGCACGGACGGAGCGGCGGCCCTGGATCGCCACGCCGCTTCGCGGCTCGCGATGACGGGACACGGCTAGTACGACCGGGGCATGCCGAGGACGTGCTCGGCGATGTAGGAGAGGATCAGGTTGGTGGAGATCGGCGCCACCTGATAGAGCCGCGCCTCGCGATACTTTCGTTCGACATCATATTCCTCGGCGAAGCCGTAGCCGCCATGCGTCTGGATGCAGGCCTCGGCGGCGGCCCAGGCGGCATCGGCGGCGAGCATCTTGGACATGTTCGCCTCCTCGCCGGGCGTCTTGCCCTCGGCGAACATGGCGCAGCCGCGATGCACCATCAGCTCGGCCGCGCGCATCTGCGCGTAGGCCCGCGCGATCGGGAACTGGATGCCCTGGTTCTGGCCAATAGGACGGCCGAACACCTGGCGGTCCTTCGCGTAGTCGGTCGCCTTGCGGATGAACCACTTGGCGTCGCCGATCGATTCCGATGCGATCAGCAGCCGCTCGGCGTTCATGCCGTCGAGGATGTAGCGGAAGCCTTTGCCTTCCTGGCCGACCAGGTTCTCGGCGGGCACCTGCATGTTGTCGAAGAACACCTCGGTGGAGTTGTGGTTCATCATCGTGCGGATCGGCCGGATCGTGAGCCCCTTGCCGAGGCTTTCGCGCATATCGACGATGAAGGTGGACAGGCCCTCGGTGCGTTTCCTGACCTGATCCTTGGGCGTGGTGCGCGCGAGGAGCAGCATCAGGTCGGAATGCTCGGCGCGGCTGGTCCAGACCTTCTGGCCATTCACGACGTAATGGCTGTTGCCTTCCTTGCGCGCGAAGGTGCGGAGGCTGGTGGTGTCGGTGCCGCTGGTGGGCTCGGTGACGCCGAAGGCCTGCAGGCGCAGCGTGCCGGCGGCAATGCCGGGGAGGT
>JAFEFJ010000448.1 GCA_018240635.1 Pseudomonadota bacterium
GCGGCCGGGACCGATCCCGTGCGCCAGGAGTTGCTGACGCAGGCCGAAGCGGCGCTCGCGCTGCGGCTCGGCGGGCAGGACGACGCGGCGGCGGCCTTCCTGCGGCGCTGGGCCGCCGGGCTGCGCACCCCCGAACTGGGCGCCATGGCGTCCGAGGATGTCGCGGGCGCCGTCGCATCGCTTTGGGGCTTCGCGCAAACCCGCACGCCGGGTGCGGCGAAGGTGCGGGTGTTCAATCCCGGCGGGCGCGAGGACGGCTGGCGCAGCCATTTCGCGGTGGCCGAGATCGTCAACGACGACATGCCGTTCCTGGTCGATACCGCGCTTGCCGCGTTCGAGCTGCTGGAGCTGCCCGTCCAGTCGCTGCTGCACCCGGTCTGGTCCGTGCAGCGCGACGCCGGCGGGCGGCTCCTCGCACAGGCGGCGGCCGCGGGCGGGGCGGCGGAATCGCTGATGCAGATCACCTTCGGGCCGCAGGGCGACGGGCCTGCCCTTGCGCGGACCGAGGCGGCGCTGGTGCGCGGCATGGCCGATGTGCGCGCCGCGGTGGCCGACTTCCCGATCCTGGTCGAGCGGCTGGCCGCGGTGCGCGAAACCCTGCCGCGCGGCAGCGAGCGCGAGTTCCTTGGCTGGGTGGGCGAGGACAACTTCATCCTGCTCGGCTACCGCCGGCTGGTGATCGGCCCGGCGCTGAAGCTCCTGCCCGAAACCGAGACGGAGCTGGGCCTGCTGCGCAACCCCGCGCTGGTGGTGTTCGACGCGCTGCGCGACCCGGCGATGGCGCGCGTCGCGGTGCAGGCGGCGCTGGCCACGCCCGGCCGCGTCGCGGTCGCGAAATCGGACATGCGCAGCACCGTCCGCCGCCCGCAGCTCTGCGACGTGATCGGCGTGAAGGATCTGAACGCGCAGGGCGACGTGGTGGCGCTGCACCTGTTCCTGGGGCTGTTCGGCACGGATGCCTACAACCGCAACCCGCGCAGCATCCCGATGCTGGCCGAAAAGGTGCAGGCGATCCTGGCGCGCTCGGGCGCCGATCCGAAGGCGCATGACGGGCGCGTGCTGCGCCACATCGTCGATACCTGGCCGCGCGACGATCTGTTCCAGGGTTCGGAAGCGGAAATCCTGTCGGCGGCGCGCCGCGTGATGGAATTGCAGATCCGTCCCGAGCTTGCGCTGTTCGTGCGCCGCGAACTGCTGGGCCGGCGCGTCTCCGCGATCGTGTATCTGCCGCGCGATCATTACGACACGCGGATGCGCCACGAACTGGCGGGGATGCTGACCCGCGCCTTCGACGGCACGCTGGTCGGCTACGCGATGGCGGTGGGCGACAGCCCGCTGGCGCGCGTGCAGTTCTCGATCGCGACCGATCCCGCGAGCAGCCGCGCCGTCGATGTGGCGGGGCTGGAGGCGGCGATGGCGCAGGCGGCGCGCAGCTTCGCCGACCGGCTGGCCGATGCGCTGGCGGCCGAGCAGGGCGATGCGCAGGCGGCGCGCAGCGTGTCCGTCTGGGGCAGCGCGTTCCCCGCCGAATACGCCGCCCGCCACACCGCGAGCGCCGCCGTGCACGACATCCGCAACGCCGAGGCGGCGCTTTCCGGCGGGCGACTCACGCTGTCGCTGTCGCGGCCGCCCGGCGCCGGCGCCAACCGCGTCGCGCTGAAGATGTATCATCCGCAACAGGCGGTGCCGCTGTCGGACATCGTGCCGCTGATCGAAACCCTCGGCCTGCGCGTGATCGAGGAGGTGCCGACGCCGCTCGCGCCGCGCGGACGGCCGCCGGTGGTGCTGCAGACGCTCGCGCTGGAGCGCATGGATGGCGGCGCGATCGACGTGGACGCGCGCGGCGCGGACGTGCTGGCGACCTTGCAGGCGGTGTGGGACGGACGCGCGGAGGCGGACGGATTCAACCGCCTGGTGCT
>JAFEFJ010000449.1 GCA_018240635.1 Pseudomonadota bacterium
CGCCCGACATGGCGACGATGCTATGCTTCGTCTTCACCGACGCGAAGCTGCCGGCGGACGTCATGCAGACCATGCTGCGCAAGGGTGTTGACCGCAGCTTCAACTGCACGACGGTCGATTCCGACACCTCGACCTCCGACACGGTGCTGCTGTTCGCGACCGGCGCGGCACGCCATGCGCGCATCCCGGGCGCCGATGGAAGTGCGGCGCGCAACCGGATGCTGAAGGACTTCGCCGCGGC
Organism: Pseudomonadota bacterium; assembly: GCA_018240635.1. Taxonomy (GTDB): domain Bacteria; phylum Pseudomonadota; class Alphaproteobacteria; order Acetobacterales; family Acetobacteraceae; genus JAFEFJ01. The sequence goes on from JAFEFJ010000449.1 coordinate 242, forward strand.
GCTGGACGATCTGCTGCTGGACCTGGCCTTGCAGGTGATCCGCGACGGCGAGGGCGCGCAGAAGCTGGTGCGCATCGACGTGACGGGCGCGGTTTCGGCGAAGTCGGCCAAGCGCATCGCGATGGCGGTGGCGAACTCGCCGCTGGTCAAGACCGCGATCGCCGGCGAGGACGCGAACTGGGGGCGCATCGTCATGGCGGTGGGCAAGGCGGGCGAGCCCGCCGACCGCGACAGGCTCTCGGTCTCCGTCGGCGGGGTCTGGATGGCGCGCGACGGGGGCGTGGTGCCGGGCTACGACGAGGCGCCAGTGGTCGCGCACATGAAGGGGCGCGAGGTGCGGATCGGCATCGATCTCGGCCTCGGCCGCGGACAGGCGACCGCCTGGACCTGCGACCTCACGCACGGATACATCGACATCAATGGCTCGTACCGCTCCTGAGGCCATGAGCGGTCGAACGTCCGGCACCTGTCGTCGTGGAGCGTCCGGGGCCGGCCGTCGTCGTCCGGCGGTAGCCGCGCCTGTCTGAGCGCGGCCACCATGCCGGGCGCGGCGTCGCGCACCGCGTCCGCGCGCTGTCGCCAAGATTCGTCGCCTGGCAGAAGCGGCTGCGCGATCCGTGCCTGACGGCGCTGCTGATCGTCGAGGTCGCCGCCCTGTTCGTGCTGATGCCGCTCGCGGCCGTGGGATGGCCGCTGTCGCCGCTGCTGGTCGAAAGCCTGGTGGTGGTGGTGGTGGCCGTGGTGCTGGTCGAGTCGCAGAGCCGCGCCGCCATCGCCGTCGCGCTGGTGTCGATGCTGCTGGTCGCCGTCGGCGGCGCGATGCGCGTTCTGCATCCGTCGCCGGCGACGAACTGGCTCAGCCATGTGGGCTCCATCGTCGGGCTGAGCACGGTCACCTGGGTGATCCTGCGCGCGGTTTTCGCGGCGGGGCCGATCACCGTGCACCGCATCCAGGGCGCGGTCGTCGTCTATCTGAACGTGGCGATCATCTTCACCTCGGCGTACCGGCTGATGGTGGAGTCGATCCCGACCGCCTTCCACGGCCTCCCGCCCGAACTCGCCAACGTTCAGGGCGCCAGCCCGAAGCTGGTGGCGCTGCTGGTCTATTACAGTTTCACCACCCTGACCTCGACCGGCTACGGCGACATCGTGCCGGTGCATCCGTTCGCGCGCAGCGTGTCGAACCTCGAGGCGGTCCTCGGCCAGCTCTATCCCGCGACGATGCTGGCCCGCGTGGTGACGCTGGAGCTGGAATTCCGCCGCCAGCGCCGCCGCGGCGGGGAAGAGCACGACTGAGGCCGGCTGCCCTTGCGCCCCCGCGGGGCGGCGCGCAACCCTAGCGGCTTCCGATTCGCGAAGCTGGCCAGAGCCCCGTTCCATCATGAGCATGCCCGACGAAACGGGGACGCACCCAGCCGTGCGCCGCCGCGCCGCGCGCCCGCGGAAGCGCGCATCCGTGGAGGCCGCCGCGCCGGCGCCCGCAAGCGCGGAACTGGCGCTGGAGCCGCCGCCGCCGGGCGGGTTCGCGCCGCTGCGCACCGAGCGCCTGACCCTGCGCGCCCTGCGGCCCGACGACGCGGCGGCGCTGCACCGGCTGATCAACGACTGGGAGGTGTGCCGCAGCCTGGCGGCGGTGCCGTTTCCCTATGCGCGCGAACTCGCCGACAAG
>JAFEFJ010000044.1 GCA_018240635.1 Pseudomonadota bacterium
GCGGGCGAGGGTGCCGCCGCGCTGCCGGTCTTCCTCGACCTCAAGCTGCACGACATCCCGAACACGGTCGCGGGCGCGGTCGCGTCCGTGCTGCCGCTGGCGCCCCGGATGCTGACGCTGCATGCCGCCGGGGGGGCGGCGATGATCGCCGCCGCCGGCCGCACGGTGTCCATCAGCCCGATCGCCTCACCGATGTTGATGCCTGCCTCGTCCGACCGGCCTTGCTTCAAGGCGTCCAAGAACGCGGCGCGTTGGGCCGCGGCGACGCTACGGTGCTCGGCATCGCGGCCGTGCCAGCGTTCCACCAAGGCGTTTCGCAGGACACGGCCTGTGAACTCCGCCGGGAAGTCCATTCCCCACGCGATGTCCACCGCCAATGTGCGCACGGTGCCGTCGCCGTCGCGCGCCACCGCGGCGCGCCTGTGGTTGATGTGCGAGAGACATTCCTCGCTCGCCCACAGGCGTGAGCCTATCAGCACGCCGTCGGCGCCCAGCATCAGCGCCGCCGCCAGTCCGCGCCCGTCCGCGATGCCCCCGGCGGCGACCAGCAGCGTGTCCGGGCTCTCGCGCGCCAGCAGGTCCGCCACTTCCGGCACTAGGGTCATCGTCGCGCGGGTCGCGCCATGCCCGCCCGCCTCGGCGCCCTGAGCCACCAAAATGTCGGCGCCGGCCACAAGCGCCGCGCGGGCGTGCGACATGCTCTGGACTTGGCAGAGCAGCGGCACGCCCGCCTGACGCACGGCATGCGCGAATGGCAGCGGATCGCCAAACGACAGCATCACCGAAGCCGGCGCGCGCTCCAGCACCAGGTCGAGCATGTGCGGCCGTTCGGCCAGCACCCAGGTGATGAAACCTGCGCCGATGCGCGCGCTGCCGGCGGCCTCGTATTGCTCGGCAAGCCATGCCTCATCGCGCGCTCCGGGGCCGATCATGCCGAGCCCGCCCGCCTCCGATACGGCGGCGGCCAGTCGTCCGCCTGCTGACCCGCCCATTGGCGCAAGCAGAATCGGATGATCTATGCCGAGCCGCTCGGTCAGGCGCGTGCGAAGGGTCACGATCGAGCGCCCTCGTTTCATTATGACGAGCCGGTTACCCGCACGGCGAATGTGTGGCGCGCCCGCCGCGCGCTGCAACACGAATCAGAACGATCACGCAGTCGTCAATTTGCCCGCGACGACCAGCGGGTCGCGTTCCCGCATCGACGATGCACCCCTTCCGTTCGCAGCGGTGGAGCCGTTGCTTTCGTAACCAACGCGGCGGATCGCGCCTGCGGCGCATGCGCCCGACCGCGCGTCACGTAGCGCGGATGCGCGAAGCGCGATCCGCCATCCCGGACCATATCGTAGGGCGCAGGAGCGAAGCGTCATGCGCCGCCTTCACCGCCGCACGAACCGGCGCATGACGCTGGCGCTTATGCGCCCTATGCTGCCCGCTTCACCCCGGTGAACAGGATCAGCCCCTTCAGCATCCCGGTCAGGTCCGCCTTGTAGGCGGTGGGCTGGAAATAGGCGCCCACCGGGAGGTAGGGCACATCCTCGAAGGCCTGCACCTGCATCTTCGCCGCGATCTGCTTCTGCGCCGTCAGATCGGTCGCGGCGAGCCATTCGTTGCGCAGCGCCTCGATCTTCGGCAGGTCGGGCCAGCCGTTGTACGCGCCGTTGCCGTTGCCGCGCAGCAATTGGTGCGTGCCCGGATTGGAACAGTCGTAGCCGCCGGTATAGGCGGTGAACATGCTCCAGCCGCCCTTGTCCAGCGGCTGATGGCTGACGGACCGCTGCACCACCGTGCCCCAGTCGGTCGAGATCTCGTCCACGTTCATGCCGATCTTGCGCAGCATGTCCACGCCCACCTCGGCGATGGCATTGATGCGCGGCACGTCGGTGGGCGAGAGGAAGACGATCTTCTCGCCCTTGTAGCCGGCCTTCTCCAGGGCCTGCTTGACGCTGTCCAGGCCGTGCGTGCCGCTCAGAACCTCCATCCCCGCATCCGTCGCGAACGGCGTGCCGGGCGTGAAGATACCCACCTTGGAATCGTAGCCGCCGGCGCTGCCGACCACCGCCTCCATGAACTCCTTCTGGTTCACCGCCATCAGCGCGGCGCGGCGGATGGCGGGATTGTCGAAGGGCGGGAACAACTGGTTGAAGCGCAGGAAGCCGATCAGCCCCTTCGTTTCTGCCACCTCCACCTTCAGGTTGCGGTCGGCGCGCAGCGCCGGTACCAGGTCCATCAGCGGCTGCTCGACCCAGTCCACCTCGCCCGCCTTCAGCGCCGCCGCCTGCGTCGCCGGATCGGGGGTGGTCAGCCACTCCACGCGGTCGAAATAGGCGATGCGCGGGCCGGCGGTGAAGCTCGGCGTGCCGTTCGGGCGCGGCACGTAGCCCTCGAACCGCGCATAGACGTTGCGCGCGCCGGGCACGCGCTCGTTGCCCAGGTAGCGGAACGGCCCGCTGCCCACCATTTCGGTGATCTTCACGTTGGGCGGTGTCTTGGCCAGCCGCTCCGGCATGATCGCCGCGACGTTGTTGGTGGGGTGCGACAGCGCCAGCGGCAGCAGATCGAAGCGCCTCTTCAGGCGGAACCGCACCACCTTGTCGGACGGCGCGGACAACTCGTCCGTGACGGCGGCCAGCGCCTGTCCCATCGCGTCCGCCACCCACCAGCGTTGCAGCGACGCAACCACGTCGCGCCCCAGCACCGGCGTGCCGTCGTGGAACTTCAGCCCCTCGCGCAGCGTCAGCGTCCAGACCTTGCCGTCGTTCTCGGTGACGAAGCCTTCCAGCATCTGCGGCTGGGTGTTCCCCGCCTCGTCCATGCCGAACAGCGTGTCGAACACCATCATGACGTGGTTGCGCGTCACGAAGGCGCTGACCGAGGGATCGAGCAGCGCGAGATCGGCGTAGGGAATGAATTTCAGCGTGGTCGCCGATTGCGCGCGCACCAGCGCGGGGCGAGCAAGGGCGGCGGCGCCGGCAAGCCCGGCACCGAGGAAATGTCGTCGTCGCAGCATATGGGGGATCTCCCGCATGTCGCGCCCGCACGATAGCGGGCGGGCGGGCCTAGCAAGCCGCGTGCCGGGCCATCGGGCCGCGGCGCTTGCATCCCCGGCCCCCGACCGGTGTAGCCTCTCCCCCATGGTCCCCGAGAAGGACCGGCGCACGACGCAACCGGAGGACGAACCATGGAGCTCGGGTATTTCACGATGCCGTCCCATCCGCCCGAACGCGGGCTGAAGGAGGGGCACGACTGGGATCTGCAGACGTTCCGCTGGCTCGATGAGCTGGGCTACAAGGAAGCCTGGATCGGCGAGCACCACACCGCGCCGTGGGAGCCGCATCCCTCGCCCGACCTGCTGATCGCGCAGGCGCTGCTGCAAACCAAGCAGCTCCGCCTCGGCCCAGGCGGCTTCCTGCTGCCCTACCATCACCCCGCCGAGCTCGCGAACCGCGTCGCGATGCTGGATCACCTCTCGGGCGGGCGGCTCAATTTCGGCGTCGCCGCCTCCGGCCTGCCGAGCGACTGGGCGATGTTCCATGTCGATGGCATGTCCGGCGTCAACCGCGACATGACGCGCGAGGCGCTCGACATCATCCTGCGGATGTGGAGCAGCGAGGACCACTTCGACTACGACGGCAAGTTCTGGAAGGTCTCGAAGCCGGAGATGATGTTCGGCTTCCTCAAGCCGCATATCCGGCCCTTGCAGTTGCCGCATCCGCCGATCGGCGTCGCCGGCCTGTCGAAGAACTCGGATACGCTGAAGCTCGCGGGAGAGCGCGGCTTCCTGCCGATGAGCCTGAACCTAAACCCCGCCTATGTGGGCAGCCACTGGGACGCGGTGGAGGAAGGCGCGCGGCGCAGCGGGCGCACGCCGGACCGCAACGAATGGCGGATGGTGCGCGAGGTGTTCGTCGCCGAGACGGACGAGGAGGCCTGGAAGCTCTCGGTCGGCGGCATGATGGGCCGCATGATGCGCGAGTATTTCCTGCCGCTGCTCAGCAATTTCGGCTTCAAGGACTACCTGAAGCACGATCCCTCGGTGCCGGATTCCGACGTCACCGTGGAATACTGCGCCAGGCACAACTGGCTGGTCGGATCGCCCGCGACGGTCGCCGAGAAGCTGGAGCAGGTCTATGCCGATGTCGGCGGCTTCGGCCACCTGCTGGTGTTCGGCTTCGACTACGCCGAAAACCCCGCCGCCTGGCAGAACTCGCTCCGCCTGCTGAAGGAGGACGTGCTGCCCCGCGTGCGGCACCTGGTCCCGAACAGCCGCACGAAGGTCGCAGCCGAATAGGCACTCGCGGATCGTAGGGTGGGCTTAAGCCCACCCTACACCCTCGATCGGAAACTAAGCCGCCAGAACCTTCGCCACATCCGCGGGCGAGGAGTTCACCAGCGCCGTGTAGTCGGCCATCAGCGTCTCGCACACGCGGCCCGGCGTGAAGGTCAGATCGCCGATCGCGCGCACCGGCGTCACCTCGGCGGCGGTGCCGGCCAGGAACACCTCGGTCGCCTTGCCCATCTCCTCGGGCTTGATGTGGCGCTGCACGACCTTCATCTGCTTCTTCTTCGCAAGCGTCATCACAGAACGCCGGGTGATGCCGTCCAGGAAGCAGTCGGGCTCGGGCGTGTGCAACTCGCCGTCGATCACGAAGAAGATGTTCGCCCCCGACGCCTCGGCCACGTAGCCGCGCCAATCGAGCATCAACGCGTCGTCGTAGCCCTGCGCCTCCACGGCGTGCTTGGACAGCGTGCCGATCATGTACAGCCCCGCGGCCTTCGACGCGGTCGGCGCGGTTTCCGGCGACGGGCGCTTCCACGGCGCGTGGCCGAGCCGGATGCCCTTCATGCGGTCGGCGCCGAAATAGCTCGGCCATTCCCACACCGCGATCGCCAGATGGATCTTCGTATGCTGCGCCGACACCGCCAGCATCTCCGACCCGCGCCAGGCGATCGGGCGGACATACGCGTTGGTCAGCTTGTTCGCGGCCAGCGTCTCGATGCAGGCGGCGTCGATCTGCTCGGCGGTGAACGGGATCTCGAACCCGAGCAGGCGGCCGGAGTTGATCAGCCGGTCGGTGTGATCTCGCAAACGGAAGACGTTGCCGCTATACGCGCGCTCACCCTCGAAGACGGCGCTGGCATAGTGCAGGCCATGCGACAGGACATGCAGCTTGGCATCGCGCCACGGCACCAGACTGCCGTCCCACCAGATCCAGCCGTCCCGGTCGTCGAAAGGAACGAGCGCCATTGGCGTTATCCTCGCAATATTGTTGCTCTCACTCGCCGGATCGTATAATTCCCCCCTTAATTAAGTCAACGAAGCTGACGTATACCCGAGGAATGCCTGCCATGCCGGACCAGAGGGTCGAGGCCACTGCCGCCTCCGCCCGTCCCGCCGCCACTCCGGCGCCGGAAGCGAAGCCCGCCGGCGCCAATCTGCTGTTCCTGCGCGAGGAGGAAATCCGCGCCGCGCAGGACCTGCTGTTCTTCGCCTACCGCGACTTCACCGGCGCCGCCGACGTGATCCTGGAAGAACTCGGCATGGGCCGCGCGCATCACCGCGCGCTGCACTTCATCGGCCGCAACCCGCGCATCCCGGTCTCCGACCTGCTGGCGATCCTGCGCATCACCAAGCAGAGCCTCGCACGCGTGCTCACCACGCTGGTCGAGCGCGGGTACGTGACGCAGGCGCAGGGCCGCGACGACCGCCGCCAGCGCCTACTCTCGCTCACCCCGGCCGGCGAGGCGCTGGAGCGCCGCCTGTTCGCCCGCCAGCGGGAGAGGCTGTCCGCCGCCTACCGCGACGCGGGCGGCGCGGCCGTGGAAGGCTTCCGCCGCGTCATGCGCGGCATCATGGACGAGGCCGCCCGGTCCTACATGGACCGCGCCGAGGCGGCGCAGGACGGCGCGCCTGCTCCCAGCCACGCCCCAGCGCCACGAAATGGCCCGCAACGCGGCTAGTATCGCCTGGGGAGGATTCGCCGCGCATGAGCCAGACCGCCGCGACCGAGGACGCGCTGATCCTGGTGGTGGAGGACAACGACCGCCTGCGCGAGCGCCTCGCGCGCTACCTGGTGGACAACGGCTTCCGCGTCACCGCCGCCCGCGACGCGGCCGAGGCGCGCGACAGGCTGCGCTTCCTGTGCCCGGACCTGATGGTGCTGGACGTGATGATGCCGGGCGAATCCGGCCTGGAACTCGTGGAATCGCTGCGGCGGGAGGACAACGCGCTTCCCGTCCTGCTGCTCACCGCGCGCGGCGCGCCCGAGGACCGCATCGCGGGGTTCGAGGCCGGCGCCGACGACTATCTCGGCAAGCCGTTCGAGCCGCTGGAGCTGGTGCTGCGCATCCGCGCGATGCTGCGCCGCGCCGCCCCGCCGCCGAACCCGGCCCCCGGCCCGCCCACCGGCCCCGTCCCGCTCGGCGACCTGACCTTCGACTCCGACCGGGGCGAGCTGCGCGGCGCGAACGGCATCATCCGCCTGACCGGCGGCGAATCGGCGCTGCTCACCGCGCTCGCCCGCAAGGCGAACGAGGTGCTCTCGCGTGAGGACATCGCCGCCGCGCTGGGGATGGACGATTCCGGCGAACGGGCGATCGACGTGCAGGTGACGCGCCTGCGCCGCAAGATCGAAGCCGACCCCCGCGAGCCCCGCTTCCTCCACACCGTCCGTGGCCGCGGCTACATCCTGAAGCCGGGCTGATGCCCCGCCTTCCGCCCGCCAAGCGGTTCGTCCCCCGCTCGCTGCTCGGCCGCAGCCTGCTCATCATCCTGCTGCCGCTCGTGCTGTCGCAGGCGGTCGCGCTGCAGATCTTCTACGGCAGCCATCTCGACGTGATCTCGCGCCGCCTGACCGGCAGCGTGGCGAGCGAAATCAACTACACGATCGAGCTGATGCGCCGGTTCCCCGATGCGGCGGACCGCGCCTGGGTGCTGCGCACCGCGCACCAGCAGTTCGACCTGGAGATGCGGCTGGAGGCCGGCGCCACGCTGCCGATAGAGCCGCGCGTCAACGTGCTCGGCCCGATGGACGACGACCTGGAAGCGGCGCTCGCGCAGATCCTGCGCCTGCCCTTCACGATGGACTGGATCAGCGACCCGCAATCGGTGCTGATCCGCGTGCAGCTCTCCGACGGCGTGCTTGAGATCCAGGCCCCGCGCAAGCGGCTCTACACCTCCACCATCTACATCTTCGTGCTGTGGCTGGTCGGGTCGTCGGCGCTGCTGTTCGGCATCGCCGCGCTGTTCATGCGCAACCAGGTGCGCGCCATCCGCCGCCTCGCCGCCGCGGCCGAGGCGTTCGGCATGGGCCGCGACCCCGGCCCGATCAAGCCGGAAGGCGCGTCGGAGGTGCGCAAGGCCGCCGCCGCCTTCAACCGGATGCAGGAACGCATCCGCCGCTTCCTCGCGCAGCGGACCGAGATGCTGGCCGGCGTCTCGCACGACCTGCGCACGCCGCTGACGCGCCTCAAGCTGGCGCTCGCGATGATGCCGCCGGACGAGAACCTGCGGCAGGACGTCGCCGACATGACCGCCGACGTGAACGAGATGGAGCGCATGATCGGCGCCTACCTCGCCTTCGCGCGCGGCGAGGGGAAGGAGCAGGCCGAGCCCGTCAACCTCGCCGCCGTGCTGGAGGAAGTCGCGGCGGGCGCGAGGCGCGCGGGCGCCGACGTGGTTCTCGACGTGCCGGAGAACCTGACGCTGCCGCTGCGCGTCGATGCGGTGCGCCGCGCGGTGACGAACCTGGTGGACAACGCCCGCCGCCACGCCACCCACGTCCTGCTCGCCGCCGCGCCGCTCGGGACGCGCAACGTGCAGGTGACGGTGGACGACGACGGGCCGGGCATCCCGCCCGACCGTCGCGAAAGCGTCTTCCGCGCCTTCGAATCCGACGCCACGGGCGGCACCGGCCTCGGCCTGACCATCGCCCGCGATATCGTCCGCGCGCATGGCGGCGAGATCATGTTGGAAGACAGCCCGCTCGGCGGCCTGCGCGCACGGATCAGGCTGCCAGTATAGGCGTCTCCCCTCCGCGGCGGCGCCGCGCCGCATGAAACGCAGCGGATTCGCTTGGGCCCATGCCGGCGCGCGTGGCATGGTTCGTCGATGCGGACCTTCAGGATCGAGGCGACCGACCCCGGCGAGGACACGATGCATCTCTGGTGCATCGTCGCCGTTGGCGCGGATGGCACCGAGACGCGCCTGGGATCCTACGGCTCGCTCGCCGAGGCGGAGGCCGCGAAGCTGGTGCTCGACCGTCAGGAAGCCGACAACCGGTCCTGAAGACTGCGCCCTTGAACGGGCGGCTGGCTTGACGAAATCCGCTTCATGTTTCCTGGATAGCGCCTGCCAGCCTTCCCGCGGGGGATGAAGCCATGCCGTTCTACGACTACGACTGCCCGTCCTGCGGCGCGTTCACCGAATTCCGCCCGCTCGCGGATTTCGAGAAGCCGTGCCCTTGCCCCGCCTGCGGCAGGAAATCCGCCCGCGCGCTGACCGCCCCCGCGCTCGGCGCCGGCACCGCGGTCGCCGCCGCAAGCCCGGCGGCAGGCGCCCCCAACGCCTTCCGCCGCCACCCCGGCGGCTGCGGCTGCTGCGCCGCCCCCGCCCGCCGCGTCGCCACGGCAGTCTGATAAGGATCGGTGCGGCTCCTCTCCGCCCGCTCGCGGGGGAGGAGAGAGAGCGGCCCGTTGCGGAGCAAGGGGAGGCGAGATGGGTTTCGCCGCCTGCGGCCGTTGCGAACTGCGTCGCAGGCCCCTACCCCCTCGGCAGCCGCACCACGAAGCGCGCGCCGATCACCTTGCCGAAGATGTCGCGGCGGTTCTCGGCGCTGATGCGCCCGCGCAGGGCCTCGACGATCTGCTTGCTGATCGACAGGCCGAGGCCCGAGTGCTGGCCGAAATCCTCGCCCTTCGGGCGTTCCGAGTAGAAGCGGTCGAAGACGTGCTCCAGCCGGCCGTCCGGGATGCCGGGGCCGTTGTCCTCCACCGTGATCTCCACCCAGCCGCCCGCCTCGTGCGCCGCAACCGCCACCCGCCCGCCCGGCGGGCTGAAGGACAGCGCGTTGGTGATCAGGTTGCGGAACACCTGCACCAGCCGGTCCTCCACCGCCTGCACCACCAGCCCGCTCGGCGGCGCGTCCAGGTCCACGCGAGGGCCGCCTTCCTTGCCGGTCGCGTTGTAGATTTCGGCGAGCGTCGCCAGGATCGGCGCCATGTCCACCGCCTCGGTCGCCACGCGCGACAGCTCTGCATCGACGCGCGAGGCGTCGCTGATGTCGCTGATCAGGCGGTCGAGCCGCGTCACGTCCTCGCCGATGATCGCCAGCAGCCGCTTCTGCTGCGCCGGGTCCTCGATGCGGCGCAGCGTCTCGATGGCGCTGCGGATCGAGGACAGCGGGTTCTTGATCTCGTGGGCCACGTCCGCGGCGAAGCGTTCGATCGCGTCCATCCGCGCCCACAGCGCCGCCGCGGTTTCCGACAGCGCGCCGGCCAGCGCGCCCACCTCGTCGCGCCGCTGCAGCAGAAGCGGCGGCACGCTGCCCGCGCGGCCCTTGCCTTCCCGCATCTTCGCCGCCGCGCCGGCCAGCCGCAGGATCGGCCGCGCGATCGTCAACGACAGGTACCAGGACAGCAGCACGGTCAGCGCCAGCGCCAGCCCGAACAGCGCCAGGATCGAGACGCGCACCGTGAACAGGCTCGCGTCCACCTCGCGCGCCTCGCGCGTCAGCAGGATGATGCCGACCGTGTGCTTGTCGCTCTCGACCGGCTCGGCCACCGTCACGAGCAGGCGGTTGTCGATGGTGCGGCGGATATAGGGCGGGGTTTCGTGGCTCTGGTCGGAGTTCGCGAGGCGCAGCTCCTCCTTCACGTCGGGCTGCCAGTCCAGCCCCTTGGCGCCCGGCGCCTCGTCCACCACCAGCGGCGCGGGCGTCTGGTGCGGCAGCAGGCCCAGCACGGCATCGTAGGCCATGCCCACCCAGCCGAACAGCAGCCCGCGGTCCACCGGCGGCGGCAGCGGCTCGTTCGTCACCGCGCCGCCGGGGCCGTTCCGCACCCGGCTGTCGGCGATCACCGTGCCGTCGGGCGCATACAGCTTCGCCTGCGCGTCGGGCGTCGGCTCCGTCAGGCGGCGCAGCAGGGGCCGCGCGATCTCGGGCGCGATCTTCGGATTGGCGATGTCGCCGCGCACTGCGCTTTCGCCCAAGGCGCCCGCGAAGATGCGCGCCTGCTCCCGCAGCGCCGACACTTCCGCCTGCAGCAGCCCGTTCTGGTACTGGTCCAGATACAGCAGCGCCGCCAGCAGCAGCGCCAGCGGCAGCGCGTTCACCAGCAGGATGCGGCGCAGCATGGGGGAGACCCAGCGGGCGCGCGGCGTCCCCGCCGCCAGCGTGTCGTCCGCCGCCGACAGCGCCTCCGGCGGCGCGCGCACAGCCACGCCCGGCTGCACGACGTTCATCCGGCCCTCACGCCCGCCGCGCCACGGATTCCAACGCCGGTCATTCCTTGTAGCGGTAGCCGATGCCGTAGAGCGTTTCGATCTGGTTGAAGTTGTCGTCGGCGGAACGGAACTTCTTGCGCACCCGCTTCACGTGGCTGTCGATCGTGCGGTCGTCCACGTAGATGTTCTCCCCGTATGCCGCGTCGATCAGCTGGTCGCGCGACTTCACCATGCCCGGCCGCGCCGCCAGCGCCTTGACCAGCAGGAACTCCGTCACCGTCAGCTGAATATCCTGCCCGCGCCACAGGCATTGATGCTTGGTGTCGTCCAGCACCAGGTCGCCGCGCGTCATCACGCCCGAGGGCGACGCGCCGGAGCCTTCCGCGCGCCCCGCCTCGTTGCGGCGCAGCAGGGCGCGGATGCGCTCCAGCAGCAGGCGCTGGCTGAACGGCTTGGTGATGTAGTCGTCGGCGCCGAGGCGCAGGCCCATCAGCTCGTCCACCTCCTCGTCCTTCGACGTCAGGAAGATGACCGGCATGGAACTGCGGGTGCGTAGGCGCTGCAGCAGCTCCATCCCGTCCATGCGCGGCATCTTGATGTCCAGCACTGCAAGGTCGGCGGGCTTGGAGGACAGGCCCTGCAACGCGCTCTCGCCGTCGGTGAAGGTGCGGACCTGGAAGCCTTCCTGCTCCAGCGTCATCGCAACGCTCGTCAGGATGTTGCGGTCGTCGTCCACCAGGGCGATCGTGTGCTTGGCGCCCGGATCGCGGGATGCGGCGTCCTTGGCGATTTCCTTCGGCAGTGCGCTCATGTCCGGGACTCCCCTCTGTGCGCCACTCTGTGCGCCCCACTCTTTTGCGCCCTTTGGGCGCGCGCGACTGTCTGCGCAAAAGCATCCTGCGAGCCAATTATGGCGCAATGCGGATATAGGGTGAACGGATTATGGCAGAAGAACCTTCCCCACCGGCCGAGCCGCCTCTGGCGCAGGACCCGGCGCAACAGGCCTCCGCCGCATGGGACGCCCGGCGGCTGCTGCGCTCGGCCCGCGCCGGCACGCTGGCCACCGCGGCGCAGGGCCAGCCCTTCGCCGCGCTGGTCACGCCCGCGCTCGCGCCCGACCTCTCGGCGCTGATGCTGCTGTCCACGCTGTCGGAGCACACGCGCCACCTGCGCGCCGATCCGCGCTGCGCGCTGATCGTGACCGGCCCCGCCGACGGGCCCAACCCGCAGACCGCGCCGCGCGTGACCGTGACGGGGCTCGCCGAGCAGGACCCCGATCCGGCGCTGCGGGCGCGCTACCTGGCGATCCATCCCTACGCGACGCTGTATGCGGACTTCGCCGATTTCTCGGTCTGGCGGCTGCGTCCCGCGGCGGCGCTGTTCGTGGGCGGCTTCGCCCGCGCGGTGCGCCTGCGCGCCGCCGCCCTGCTGCCCGACCCCACCGCCGTCGCCGCCGTGGCGGCCGCCGAGTCGTCGATCGTGTCGCACTGCAACGAAGATCACGCCGACGCGCTCGCCGCCATCGCGCGCCGCGCGGGCGGCGGGCGCGGGCCGTGGCGGATGGTTACGGCCGACGTGGACGGCTGCGATCTCATGCAGGACGAAACGGTGATCCGCGTCGCCTGGAGCGCGCCCGCCGCCAACGCGGGCGCCATCCGCGCCGAGCTCGTGCGGCTCGCGCACGAAGCGCGCGGATAACGAATCCGTAGACAGGTCCGCTGGTCTGGACCGCGCCCCGGCCCGCCCGTAGAACGGACGGCAAGGCGCCGAACGCGCGTCACTATCGGAGGAAACCGTTCCGTGACTTTCGCCGATCACGCCCATGCGGGCGTCCATACGACGCGCCCGCTGCACGCCAATCTCAGCGCGCCCGCGCTGGTGGCCGAGGCGCTGCGCCGGCACGAAGGCCGGCTGTCGGCGGATGGCGCGCTGATCGTGCGCACCGGCGTGCATACCGGCCGCTCCGTGCAGGACAAGTTCGTCGTCGATGAGCCCGAGGTTTCCGCCGAGGTCTGGTGGGGCCAGATCAACCAGCGCATGGCGCCGGAGCGGTTCGCCGCGCTGTCGGGGCGCGTGCGCGCCTTTCTGCAAGGCCAGGAACTGTTCGTGCAGGACCTGTACGCGGGCGCCGATCCGGCGCGCCGCGTGCGCGTGCGGCTGGTCACCACCGCCGCCTGGGCCGCTCTGTTCGCGCGCAACATGTTCATTCGCCCGCCGGCCGCCGAGCTTGATGGTTTCGTTCCCGACTACACCATCCTGCACGCGCCGCAGTTCCAGGCCGACCCGGCCATCGACGGCGTGCGCAGCACGACGGCGATCGCGCTGTCCTTCGCGCAGCGCACCATCGTGATCGCGGGCACCGAATACGCGGGTGAGATCAAGAAGTCGATCTTCACCGTGATGAACTGGAAGCTGCCCGCCGAAGGCGTGCTGCCGATGCATTGCAGCGCCAATGTCGGCCGTGACGGCGACGTGGCGCTGTTCTTCGGCCTGTCGGGCACCGGCAAGACAACGCTCTCCTCCGATCCGTCCCGACCGCTGATCGGCGACGACGAGCACGGCTGGGGACCGGACGGCGTCTTCAATTTCGAAGGCGGCTGCTACGCCAAGGTGATCAATCTGAGCGCGGAGGCCGAACCAGAGATTTGGGCGGCGACGCACCGCTTCGCCTCGGTTCTGGAGAACGTGATCGCCGACGCCGACGGCAGGCTCGATCTGTCGGACGGGTCGCTCACCGAGAACACGCGGTCCTGCTATCCGGTCGATTACATCCCGAACGCGGTGCCTTCGGGCCGCGGCGGGCAGCCGCGCAACGTGGTGATGCTGACGGCGGATGCCTTCGGCGTGCTGCCGCCGATCGCGCGCCTGACGCCGGCGCAGGCGATGTACCACTTCCTCTCGGGCTACACCGCGCGCGTCGCGGGCACCGAGAAGGGCCTGGCGGGCGCGCCGGAAGCCACGTTCAGCGCCTGCTTCGGCGCCCCCTTCCTGCCGCGCCGGCCGGAGGTGTACGGCGAGATGCTCGCCCGGCTGATCGCGCGGCAAGGCGCCGATTGCTGGCTGGTCAACACCGGCTGGACCGGCGGGCAGTACGGCGTCGGCAAGCGCATGTCGATCCGCCACACCCGCGCGCTGCTGTCGGCCGCGCTGAACGGCACGCTGGCGCGCGCGAGCTTCCGCCCCGACCCGTTCTTCGGCCTGCTGATCCCCGACGCCGTCCCCGGCGTGCCGTCCGAGGTGCTGGACCCGAGCCACGCCTGGGCCGACAAGGACGCTTATGCGCGCACCGCCCGCGACCTGATGGCCCGCTTCGAGAAGAACTTCGCCGCCTTCGAGCCGGGCGTCAGCGCCGAGGTGAAGGCGGCCGCCATCCGCGCCGCCGCTTAATCCCCTCTCCGCCCGCGTGCGGGGGGAGAGGAGAGAAAACGCCCGCTAAAACAACCCCTCGATCCGCCCCTCGGCATCCAGCCGGATCGCCTCGGCGGCGGGCACGCGCGGCAGGCCCGGCATCGTCATGATGTCGCCGCAGATCGCCACCACGAAGCCCGCGCCGGCGGACAGGCGCACGGAGCGCACGGGCAGGATGTGATCCTCGGGCGCGCCCATCGCGGTGGGGTCGGCGCTGAAGCTGTACTGCGTCTTCGCGACGCACACCGGCAGGTGGCCGAAGCCCGCCTTCTCGAACGCCGCAAGCCGACGTTCCGCGCCGGGATCGAGCGCGATGTCGGCGGCGCGGTAGATGCGGCGCGCGATGGTGCGCAGCTTCTCGGCCAGCTTCATCTCCGCCGGATAAAGCGGCGCGCAGGACGACGCGCCCCCGTCGATGATGCCGCGCACCGTCGCGGCAAGCTCGGCCGCGCCCGCCGCGCCGTCGGCCCAATGGGTGCAGACATGCACCGGTACGTTCAAGGCCCCCATCGCCTCGCGCACCACGGCGAACTCGGCCTCCGTGTCGCTGCCGAAGCGGTTCAGCGCCACCACCACGGGCAGGCCGAAGCCGCGCAGGTTCTCGACATGCCGGCGCAGGTTCGACAGCCCGCGCTCGACCGCCGCCGCGTCCTCGCGCCCCAGGTCGGACTTCGCGACGCCGCCATGCATCTTCAGCGCGCGCACGGTCGCCACGATCACGCTGCACGCGGGCTTCAGCCCGGCCGAGCGGCACTTGATGTCGATGAACTTCTCCGCGCCCAGGTCGGCGCCGAACCCCGCCTCGGTCACCACGATGTCGGCCAGCCGCAGCCCGAGCGTCGTCGCCATCACCGAGTTGCAGCCATGCGCGATGTTGGCGAACGGCCCGCCATGCACCAGCGCGGGCGATCCCGCGATGGTCTGCACCAGGTTGGGCGCGAAGGCGTCGCGCAGCAGCACCGACATGGCGCCATCGGCCTTCAGGTCGCGCGCCGTCACCGCCGTCCCGTCGCGCCGCTCGGCCACGATGATGCGGCCGAGGCGTTCCTGCAGATCGGCCAGGTCGCGCGCCAGGCAGAACACCGCCATCACCTCGGACGCCACGGTGATGTCGAACCCGTCCTCGCGCGGAAACCCGTTCGCCACGCCGCCGAGCGACACCACGGTGGAGCGCAGCGCGCGGTCGTTCATGTCGATCGCGCGGCGGAACGACACGCGGCGCTCGTCGATGCCGAGCGCGTTGCCCCAGTAGATGTGGTTGTCGATCATCGCGCACAGCAGGTTGTTCGCCGCCGTGATCGCGTGGAAATCGCCGGTGAAGTGCAGGTTGATCTCGTCCATCGGCAGCACCTGCGCGTAGCCGCCGCCGGTGGCGCCGCCCTTCATGCCGAAGCTCGGCCCCAGGCTCGGCTCGCGCAGGCAGATCATCGTGCGCGCGCCCGATGCGTTCAGCGCGTCCGCGAGCCCGATGGTGGTGGTCGTCTTGCCCTCGCCCGCCGCGGTCGGGCTGATGCCGGTCACCAGCACCAGCGCCCCCTCGGGCCGCGACCGCTGGGCGGCCACGAAATCGAGGTCGATCTTCGCCTTGTAGCGCCCATAGGGCGACAGAGCGCTTTCGGGGATGCCAGCGCGCGCGGCGATCTCGGCGATCGGGCGCAGCGTGGCTTCGCGCGCGATCTCAAGGTCGGACGGGATGCTCAT
Source organism: Pseudomonadota bacterium (assembly GCA_018240635.1). GTDB lineage: Bacteria > Pseudomonadota > Alphaproteobacteria > Acetobacterales > Acetobacteraceae > JAFEFJ01. Next base: position 15,551 of record JAFEFJ010000044.1, read on the forward strand.
GCCGCGCGCCTCTCCTTGATCCCAAGCTCGTGCAGCGCGCCGCCCACCGCCTCGACCGCGCGCGCCATGTCGGCGGGCGTGACCGCGCCAATGCAGCCGACGCGGAAGGTCGGCGTCGGCGTGTTGAAGAAATTGCTGATCAGCACGCCGCGCCGCTTCAGCGCATCGACGAAGCCCTGCAGGTTCCACGCCGGATCGGCGGGCGCGTGCACGTTCACGATGATCGGCCCCTGGATCTCGGGCGACAGCCACGGCGTCAGCCCGAGCGCGCGCATCCCGTCGTAGAAGGTGCGCATGTTCGCCGTGTAGCGCGCGAGCCGCGGCGCCTGCCCGCCCTCGGCCTCATAGAGGTCGAGCGCGGTGTTGAACGCGTTCAGCACCTGCGGCGCCGGGGTGAAGCGGCTGCTGCCCGGCGCGCGCTCGCTCATCGTCAGCACGTCGGCCAGATCCAGCGACCAGCTTCCCGCCTGCCCCGCGCCCTCGCGCAGCCGGTCGATGCGCGCCACCGCGAAGGCCGCGCCCGCCACGCCCTCCAGGCACTTGTTGGCGGTGAACACCACGGCATCGGTTTCCGGCTGCGCCGACAGATCGAACGGCAGCGCGCCGAAGGCCGAGACGGCATCGACGATCATCCGCGCGCCCGAAGCGCGCACGGCGCGGCCGATGGCGGGCACGTCGTGGATCACGCCCGATCCGGTCTCGCTGTACACCGCGCCCACGTGGCGGATCGACGGATCGTCGGCGAGTGCCGCGGCGACGGAAGCGGGATCGACGCGCGTGCCCTGCGCCACCGGCAGCGTCACGGGGACGCGCCCGGCCTCGCGCGCCAGCCGCACCATGCGGTCGGAATAGGCACCGGTCGCCGGGATCAGCACCTTCGCGCCGGGCGGAACGAAGCTGCGCAGCGCGGCCTCGGTGATGAAATGGCCGCAGCCCTGCAGCGGCAGCGCGGCGTGCTCGCCTTCCACGCCGCCGGCGATCTTCAGGACGCGGGCGCGCAGCCGCACGGTGAATTCGCGGAATTCGTTGTCCCAGGGGGCGAAGTCGTGCGCGAGCGCGGCCTTCACCTCGGGCGCGGTGGCGACGGGGCCGGGAATGAGCAGCAGCATGGCGGTTCCTGTTGGCGCCCTGTTCGGCGCGGACACTTCTTCGGCGTTGCGGAAGGCGCGCGGGCGGCGGCGCGGCCAGACGGTGGTTTCCCTGGCGATACCCGCTTTGCCGCAAATGATCTAGACTGGCGGAATGTCCCTGCCGTTCACCCTGCCCACCTGGCTGCCGTGGTGGGTGCCCATCCTGCTTCTGGTGCCCGCGATCCTGTACGGGCTGGCGGTGCTGCTGATGCCGTTCAGCGTGCTGGGCGTGAAGGGCAGGCTCGAAACGATCGAGGACCGGCTGGACGAGATTCAGGGCGAAATCCGCAGCCTGGTGCTGCGGATGCCGGAACCCGCCCGGGCGCTCGATTTCGAGGATGTCTACGGCCATGCCCCCGGACAGCCGCGCCCCGGCCGTCCCATGGCGGAGGAGCGTCCCATCCCGGCGCGCCCTCCCATCCCGCCCGCCGCGCACGAGCTTGACGACGTCGCGATCCCGCCGCGCCGCGGCTTCGGCCGCATGCGCCAGGACCCTGAGCCGCCCGCCCCCGCGCGTTCCGAGCCCCGCTTCGACCGCCCCCGCCGATGACCGGCGGGCGAGCCGCCTCCCCTCCCCCTGCCGCCGACATGAGGACCGCACGATGCGCGTGAGCGTGATGCAGATGAGCCCCATCGCCGACAAGGCGGCCAACATCGACCAGGCGAGCCGCCTGATCGCCGCCGCCATCGCGGCGGACCGGCCGGACGTGATCAGCCTGCCGGAGATGTGGACCTGCCTCGGCGGCAACCGCGCCACCAAGCACGAACAGGCCGAGACGCTGCCCGCCTACGGCTCGAACGAGCCGGGCGGCGCGGCCTACGAATTCCTCCGCGGCATCGCCCGCAGCCAGCGCATCCAGGTGCATGGCGGCTCGCTCGGCGAGAAGGACGGCGAGCGGCTGTTCAACACCACCGTGGTGTTCGACCCCGATGGGACCGAGATCGCGCGCTACCGCAAGATCCACATGTTCGACATCGTCGCCCCCGACGGAAAGGGCTACCGCGAAAGCGCCGTCTACGGCGCGGGCAAGGATGTCGTCACCTACGAGCAGAACGGCGTGAAGGTCGGCTGCGCGATCTGCTACGACGTGCGCTTCCCGGAACTGTTCCTGGCGCTGCGCCGCGCCGGCGCCGAACTGATCTTCCTGCCCTCGGCCTTCACCGTGCCGACCGGCAAGGACCACTGGGAAGTGCTGATTCGCGCCCGCGCGATCGAAACCCAGTGCTGGATCGCCGCCGCCGCCACCACCGGCAAGCATATCGACGGCAGCGGCGAGCCGCGCTTCACCTACGGCCACTCGCTGCTCTGCGACCCCTGGGGCCATGTCGTCGCCAAGGCGTCGGACGGCATCGGCTGGGCCACCGCGCGCATCGACCAGGCGCTGACCGAGCGGGTGCGGCGCGACATGCCGGTGCTGGAACACCGGAAGCTCGTTTGACCGACGCCCCGCCGCAAGCGGTCGCGCAAGCCGCGCCGCGCCGCGGCATCGAGGTGGGACGCATCTGCTTCGTCGCCGCGCCGACCGCGCTGGCGCGCGACAGCCGCGACCGGCTGATCGCGCGCTACGGCAATTGCGACGTGCACACCTCCGAGGTGGTGGTGGCGCTCGGCGGCGACGGCTTCATGCTGGAGACGCTGCACAGCGTGCTCGGCCGCCCCACGCCCGTCTACGGCATGAACTGCGGCTCGGTCGGCTTCCTGATGAACGCCTTCAGCGAGGACGATCTGCCGCAGCGCCTCGCCGCCTCGCAGGAGGCGCTGCTGCATCCGCTGCGCATGCACGCCGTCACCACCGCCGGCGTGGTGGAGGAGGCGCTGGCGCTGAACGAGGTCAGCCTGCTGCGCCAGCTGCGCCAGGCCTCGAAGATCCGCATCACGGTGGACGGCACGGTGCGGCTGCCGGAACTGATCTGCGACGGCGTGCTGCTGTCCACGCCGGCCGGATCGACCGCCTACAACCTCTCGGCGCACGGCCCGATCGTGCCGCTGTCGGCCAACCTGCTGCCGCTGACGCCGATCAGCGCCTTCCGCCCCCGCCGGTGGCGCGGCGCGCTGCTGCCCAGCACCGCGGAAGTGCTGTTCGAGGTGCTGGAAGCCGACAAGCGTCCCACCGCCGCGGTCGCCGACTTCACCGAGGTGCGCAACGTGCTGACCGTAGCGGTCAGCGAGGACCGCAGCATCGACGTTGCCGTGCTGTTCGACCCCGACCAAGGCCTGTCCGAACGCATCATCGCGGAGCAGTTCACGGTCTGACTTCCGTTTTCGGTCGTTACACGGCGCCTGAGGGATGGTGTTGTGGCCGGACTTGATCCTTCGGCATTCACACATTTTCCATTTGTTTGGGCTTGCGCGGCTCGATTGGGTTCTGAGTCGATGACGGTGTCATCGATTTGGGGTCTGTGTGATGGAGGTGGGGCTGGGCCGGTTTGGCGATCGGCGCCTGGAAAAAGGGGGGCCTTTCTTCTGCGGCGGCTGGTGGCGCGGGGTCACGGCGGCGTCGCTGTGCGGGCTCTGGGCAAGACCCGCGCGGGTGAAATGCGGCTGTTCCGCTTCCTCCATAACAAGCGGGTAACGCCGGGAGAGATGGTGCAGGCGGCGCTCTCGCGCACCCTGCCGCGCGTCGCGGGGCGGCATGTTCTGACTGTCCAGGACACCACCAGTCTGCGCGACGCGAGCAACACCACCGGGCGCAGCCTGCAGCTTCACCCCACCATTGCCATCGATGCGGACGATGGCAGCCTGCTCGGCCTGGTCGATGCCCGCTTTCTGACGCGTCACGGCGGCAAGCGGGGCAGCACGGGCAGGCGTGCCTTCGAGGACAAGGAGAGCCGCCGATGGCTGGACGCGACGGTCGCCTCGGCAGCCTTGGCCGAAGCAGGCGCGTTGAGCGTGACGGTGATCAGCGATCGCGAAGGCGACATCTACGAGGCGTTCGCCTTCTGCCCGGCCGGCATCGAGCAGATCGTGCGCGCCCAGCAGGATCGGACGCTGGCGGATGGCACCCTGCTCAGCCGCTGCCTCGACGCTGCGCCCGAACTGGGGCGCGAAGTGATCGACCTGCCGGCCGGGCCGGGCCGCCCCGCCCGCCGGGCCACGCTGGCGCTGCGCGCCCGCGCGATCGCGATCAAGGCGCCCAAGCGCTCGGGGACGGCCGCCACCGGCAACCGGCCCAAGGGGGAGGTGGCGCTGTGGTTTCTTGAGGCCCGGGAGGTCGATGCGCCGGGTGGAACCGCCCCGGCGCATTGGCTGTTGCTGACCACGCTGGCGGTGCCGGACTTGGCGGCGGCGCGGCATGTCACGCACTGCTACCGTCAACGCTGGACGATCGAGCAGCTGTTCCGGACCATGAAGACCAAAGGCTTCGATATCGAGGCCTCGCAGGTCGAAGACGGCGGTCCCTTCGAAAACCTCGCGACGGCGACCCTGATTGCCGCAGTCGAGGTGCTGCAGATGGTGCGCGATCGCGACGGTGCCGCGAACCGCCCGATGGACGATGTGTTCGATCCCGCTACGCGACCGGCCATGAGCGCCATCTGCAAGGATCTCGAGGGCAAGACGGCCAGACAGAAAAATCCCCATCCGACGGGCTCGCTTGCCTGGGTCACCTGGATCTGCGCCCGCCTCGGCGGCTGGACCGGATACTATGGCAAACCCGGACCCATCACGATCCAACGTGGCCGCCTCGAACTCGCAACATTGATCCGAGGCTGGAACCTCCGAGGAAATGTGTGAATCGCGAAGGATCAAGTCCGGCCAAACAGGAATTTTGCGCTGGTCGGAAAACGACGACGAAGATCCGTGGCCGCCCTCACCCAAACATCAGCGCGACCGCGATCCCAAGCCCCAGCACCACCACCAGGTTGCGCCCCAGCACCAGGCGGCGGACGGTGGTGCCGAAGGCGCCGGCGGTGGCCAGCACGCCCATGCCGGTGAAGGACAGCATCGCCGTCGCCACCCAGGCGAACAGCGTCACCACCAGCCGCGCGCCGGGATGCGGGCCCGGCATCAGCGCCGCGGCCGCCGCCGCCTGCCCTACCGACGAGACGCCCGCCGTCGCCTGGCCCTGCATGTTGACCATCGCCTTGATCAAGGCGCGCGGGCCGGAGGCGAAGCCGATGCGCCAGCCGGTCATCGCGTAGGTCTTGGA
>JAFEFJ010000450.1 GCA_018240635.1 Pseudomonadota bacterium
TGCAATCCATCACGAGGCGCGAATAGGCCTGCCCGATGGCGCAGGCGTCCAGCGCCTCGGCCAGGCGCCGCGTGACGCCCCAGGCGCCGATGTCCCAGGCGATGTGGCGCGAGAGGTCGGGCTCGTGCAGGCCGAGCGTGCCGAGGCGGCGGGGCATGAGGCGGCCGGCGTGGTCGCAGGCGATCAGCACGCAGGACGCGCCCTGCGGGCGGAGCAGCATCACGGGATCGGGTTCGTCCGCCTCAAGCAGGCTGGCGTGCATCGTCGGTTTCCTGATCGGGGGCGGGCGCGGGCAGACGGTGGCATAGCAGCAGAATCTCGTCCATTTCGGCCGCCCAGCCGGTGCCCCATCGGGGCGCGTGCATCGCGGCCGGTTGCAGCGCGAGCGGCTTCTGCCGGCGCAGCGCCAGCGGCATCAGCAGCCGGTCGTACCACCACAGCGCGCGGGCGGGCTGGTTGGCCAGGAACCAGGCGCCGAGCCGGGCGAGCCAGGCGGCGCGGGGCTGCATCCCGAAGGCGGCGGCGCGGGCGGGCGCGAAGCCGTGCGCGGCGAGCAGGGCGGCGAGTGCCGCGGGCTCGTAGCGGCGGCGGTGGCCGACCACCGTATCGAACGCGGTCCAGCGGGCGGGGTGCAGTGGGACCGACAGCAGCAGCGCCGCGCCGGGGCGGGCGACGCGGGCAAGCTCGGAAAGCGCGGCGCGGTCGTCCTCCACATGCTCGATCACGTCGAGGGCGGCGATCAGGCCGAAGCAGGCGTCGGGGTAGGGAAGCGCTGCGGCATCGCCCAGCGCGGGCAGCGCGCCCGCCGCGCGCAGCCGGGCGAGCGCCGGGGCGCTGATGTCGAGCACGCAGGTGCCTGCCACCGGCAGGCGCGGGCGCAGGCCGGGGCCGATCTCCAGCCGGGGGACGCCGCCCGCCGCGCCGAGCAGCGCCGCCACCGTGGGCCAGGTGTTGAACCTGTCCGGTGCGGCGAACCGGGAGGCGCTCCACAACCGGTCGTAGAAGCGGCGATTCGTCTCGTGCAGGGCGCGCGCGGGGTCGGACGGAGGGGAACCCGTCACAGGATGGCCGTGTTTCGGACGCGCGCTTGACCCAATCCGGGGTAGCCTTCACTTGCAGACTTCGCTTCCGGCCCACCTTTGATTATCGAGGCTCATGTCCATCGACATCCAGGCGACCCGCGAGCGGGAGGTGGCGCAGCTTATCGTCGAGGCGCTGCATCTCGAACAGACTGCCGAGTCCATCGACCCCGACGCGCCGCTGTTCGGCGAGGGGCTGGGGCTCGATTCCATCGACGCGCTGGAACTGGCGCTGGCGATCTCCCAGGCCTACGGGTTCGAGCTGAAATCCGACGACGGGCGCAACCGGCAGATCTTCGCCTCCCTGCGCAGCCTGACCGCGCATATCGAGGCGAACCGCACGCGGTGAGCGGCGCCCCCGTTCCGCTGATCGGCCGGGCGGCGGGGGATGTGCTGTTCCGCCTGCCCGGCGGCGCGGTGCGCGCCGATGCCTTCGCCGAGACCGCCGCGCGGCTGGCGGCGGCGCTGCCCGATGCGCCGGAAATCGCCAACCGCTGCCAGAATCGCCTGAACTTCGCCCTCGGCTTCGCCGCCGCCGTGCTGCGCGGGAAACTGTCGCTGCTGGCGGGCGAGCCGGCGGAGGGGTGGGCGCTGACGGATGAGGGGGTGGCGGGCGTACTGGCCCCTCTCCGCCCGCTCTGGCGGGGGGAGAGGGAGGGGCCCGCGGCGCAGCCGTCGGAGGGTGAGGTGGAAGCGACCGCACCGCCGCCGCTGGGATCCCCCACCTCACCCAACCCTCTCCGCCCCCAGGGGCGGAGAGGGCTCATGCAGCCGCCGCCCGACCGCCCTGCCGCCCTGGTCTTCACCTCGGG
>JAFEFJ010000451.1 GCA_018240635.1 Pseudomonadota bacterium
CGCCGTGACCGCCGTTCCCGCCGCGCCGAGCGAGGCGGCCCGGGCGCATTTCGCCGGCCAGTTCGCCTTCGAGACAGATTGCTGGGACGTGCACGACGCGCTCGTCCGCGGCGCCGACTTCGTGCTGCTGGACGTGCGCGGGCCGGCGCTGTTCGCGAAAGGGCATGTGCCCGGCGCGATCAGCCTGCCGCACGGCAAGATCACCGCGAACCGCGTGGCGCAATGGCCGGAGGGGACGCTGTTCGTGACCTACTGCGCGGGGCCGCACTGCAACGGCGCTGCACGCGGCGCGCTGCGGCTTGCGGAGCTTGGGCGGCCGGTGAAGATCATGGCCGGCGGCATCACCGGCTGGCTGGACGAGGGGTTCGCGCTGCGGACGGCGGAGGACTGAGCGCCGCGCTGAACCTCGGCCGAAGAGGCTACGACCGCGGCGGGCCGCTTTACCGACGCGAAGCGGTGCCGTGGCGATCCGGTGCCCCGGCACCGTGCTCGCGGCCCCGGATCGCAACGCCGCCAGGCGGCGGGTTGCGGCGACGGGGCTGTCCGCAGACGCTAGGCCATGCGCCGGCCGAGGAAGTCGTGGATCAGCGCGGCGATTTCCGGGCCTCTGGTCTCCAGCGCGAAATGGCCGGCGTCGAGCAGGTGGATCTCGGCCTCCGGCACGTCGCGGCGGAATGCCTCCGCGCCTGGCGGGATGAAGAACGGGTCGTGCCGGCCCCATGCCGCGAGCAGCGGCGGGCGGTGCGTGCGCAGGTAGCGCTGGAAATCCGGATAGAGCGCGACGTTCGACTGGTAGTCGCCGAACAGGTCGAGCTGGATCTCCGCGTTCCCCGGACGCGCGATCAGCGCGGCGTCGAGCGCGTAGGTTTCGGGCGCAATCAACGCCGTGTCGTGCGCGCCGTGCTCGTATTGCCAGCGGATCGCGTCCGCCGACAGGAAGCCGCGCAGCGCGTCGCGGTTGGCCTCCGACGGGTCCTGCCAATACGCCTGGATCGGGTTCCAGCCCTCGCTCAGACCTTCGAGATAGGCGTTGCCGTTCTGCGAGATGATGGCGGAGATCCGGGCCGGATCGCGCAGCGCGAGGCGGAAGCCGATCGGCGCGCCGTAGTCGAAGACCTGCATCGCGAAACGGCGCAGGCCGACGGCGCGGGAGAAGCGGTCGATCACCTCGGCGAGATGGTCGAAGGAGTAGGCGAAGGCGGCGCGGTCCGGCGCGCCGGAGAAGCCGAAGCCCGGCAGGTCGGGGGCGACGACGCGGTACCGCCCGGCAAGCGCCGGGATCAGGTTGCGGTACATGTGCGACGAGGTCGGAAAGCCGTGCAGCAGCAGCACGGCGGGCGCGCCGGCGGGACCGGCCTCGCGGTAGAAGATCGGCACACCATCGATTTCGACGGTGCGGTTGATGGTTTCAGGCATTGCGGTTTCCCTCGGTTGCGGCAGTGGCCTGGCGCAGACCTGGGAACACCGAGCGGCGCGTAGAATTGCGCCTGGCGAGGCTTCACTGTTGCGGCACGAGCAAGAAATGGGCGGCCGTGAGCCGAGACTATCCCAGCCGTTCCCGCAGCACCGCGCCGGCGGTGTCGATGAAGGCGCGTACTTTCGCAGGGACGTGGCGGCCCGCCGGGTGGACGATGTGGATCGGGATCGGCGGCGGCTCGAACTCCGCCAGAACGCGGACCAGGCGCCCCGCGGCGAGATGCGCCGCCGCCTGGTAGGACACGAGGCAGGCGAGGCCGAGACCGTTCGCCGCGGCGTCCGCCGCCGCTTCCGTCGTGTTGACGATCAGGCGCGGTTTCAGCGCGACGCTGAAGGCCCCCGTGGCGGCGCGAAACGTCCAGCGGTCGGGCAGGGGCGTGACCGCGCTGCATCCGACGATGGCGTGGC
>JAFEFJ010000452.1 GCA_018240635.1 Pseudomonadota bacterium
GGGCACGGCGGCGGCGGCATCCAGTCCGCGGATCGGCGTGCCCGTCTCGGGCTTATCCGGGTAGCCGCGCGCGGCCATCACCACGGCGATGGCGGGATCGGCGCTCCAGCGCAGGTCCACATACCCGATCTCGCCGTCGCAGGCGGCGAGCAGCGCGGGCAGCAGATCCGATTTCAGGCGCAACAAAAGCGCCTGGCATTCGGGATCGCCGAAGCGGACGTTGAACTCGATCACCTTCGCGCCGTCGGCGGTGAGCATCAGGCCCGCGAACAGGATGCCGCGGAAGGGCGTGCCGCGCCGCGCCATCTCGGCCAGCACCGGGCGGACGATGCGCTCCATCACGGCCGCTTCCAGCGCGGGCGTGAAGGCGGGAGGGGGCGCATAGGCGCCCATGCCGCCGGTGTTGGGGCCGGTGTCGCCCTCGCCCACGCGCTTGTGATCCTGCGCCGCGCCGAGGAACAGCGCGTCCTTGCCGTCGCAGAGCGCGAAGACGCTGACTTCCTCGCCGACCAGGCATTCCTCGATCACCACCGAGGCGCCGGCCTCGCCGAAGGCGCGGGCGTCCATCATGGCGTCGATGGCGGCGAGCGCCTCGGCCTCGGTCTGCGCCACCACCACGCCCTTGCCGGCGGCGAGCCCGTCGGCCTTCACCACGATGGGCGCGCCGCGCCGGCGGACGAATTCGCGCGCGGCGTCGGCGTCCGTGAAGCGTTCCCAGGCGGCGGTGGGGATGGCGGCGGCGTCGCAGACCTCCTTGGCGAAGGTCTTGCTGCCTTCCAGTTGCGCCGCCGCGGCGGAGGGGCCGCAGCAGGGGATGCCGGCTTCCTCCAGCGCGTCGGCGAGGCCGGCAACGAGCGGCGCCTCGGGGCCGGGCATGACGAGATCGACGCTGTTGGCGCGGGCGAAGTCCACGAGGCCAGCGATGTCGGTCGCGGCGATGGGGACGCATTCCGCGACCTCGGCGATGCCGGGATTGCCCGGCGCGCACCACAGTTTGCGGGTCAGCGGGCTTGCCGCGATCGCCCAGCACAGCGCGTGCTCCCGCCCGCCCGAGCCCACCACCAGCACCCGCATCGCAGTCCCCTTCCGGCCTTGTTCCAGCGCCGCGCCCCGTAGCATAGGCTTGGCGCATGGACGAAGTTGCCGCCGCGCCTCCCGGTTCTCCCTCGGCCGTCTCCAACGTGCCGGAATACACGGTCTCGGAAATCTCCGGCGCGGTGAAGCGCACGCTGGAGGGCACCTTCGGCCGCGTGCGGGTGCGCGGCGAGATCACCGAGATGAAGCGCTACCCGTCCGGGCACATCTATTTCTCGCTCAAGGACGAGGGCGCGAAGATCGCCGGGATCGTCTGGAAATCCGCGGTCTCGCGGCTGGGGATGGTGCCGGAGAACGGCGTGGAGGTGATCGCCACCGGGCGGATCACGACCTATGGCGAGCGATCGAGCTACCAGCTGATCGTCGAGCGGATGGAGTATGCCGGCGCGGGCGCGATGCTGGCGCGGATCGAGGCGCTGCGGCTGCGGCTGGCCGAGGAGGGGCTGTTCGACGCCGCGCGCAAGCAGGCGCTGCCGATGCTGCCGCTGGTGATCGGGGTGGTGTCGTCGCCGCAGGGGGCGGTGATCCAGGACATCCGCACCACCATCCTGCGGCGCTTCCCGCGCCGGATCGTGCTGTGGCCGGTGCCGGTGCAGGGCGAGGGCGCCGCGGCGCGGATCGCGGCCGCCATCGCCGGGTTCGACGCGATCGCGCCGGGCGGGCCGGTGCCGCGGCCCGACGTGCTGATCGTGGCGCGCGGCGGCGGCAGCCTGGAAGACCTGATGGCCTTCAACGACGAGGCGGTGGTACGCGCCGCCGCCGCCTGCC
>JAFEFJ010000453.1 GCA_018240635.1 Pseudomonadota bacterium
ATCGACCACGTAGGTCGGGTTCGAGTGCGTGGTCGCCTTCGAGGTTTCGACGCAGCCGCCCTGGTCGATGGCGACGTCCACGATCACCGAGCCGGGCTTCATGGTGCGGATCATGTCGTGCGAAACGAGCTTCGGCGCCGCCGCGCCGGGCACCAGCACCGTGCCGATCAGCAGGTCGGCGCGGCGCACCAGTTCCTCGATCGCCGCGCGGGTGGAGAAGACGGTCGAGATCGACGTGCCGAACTGCGCCGCGAGCCGCTTCAGCGCGTCGGCCGAGCGGTCCACCACCGTGACCTTCGCGCCCATGCCGACGGCGATCGTCGCCGCGTGGGTGCCGGAGACGCCGCCGCCGAGGATGACGACCTCGCCCGCGGGGACGCCAGGCACGCCGCCCAGCAGCACGCCGCGGCCGCCCTGCGCCTTCTCCAGCGAATGCGCGCCGACCTGCGGCGCGAGGCGGCCCGCGACTTCGGACATCGGCGTCAGCAGCGGCAGCGCGCCGGATGCGGAGGTGACGGTTTCGTATGCGATGCAGATGGCGCCCGAGGCCACGAGGTCGTGCGTCTGCTCGGCGTCCGGCGCGAGGTGCAGGTAGGTGAACAGGATCTGGTCCTTGCGCAGCCGCTTGCGCTCGGCGGCCAGCGGCTCCTTCACCTTCACGATCATCTCGGCCTCGGCGAACACCGTGGCGGCGTCATCGACCACGCGGGCGCCGGCGGCGGCGTAGTCGGCGTCCGACAGCCCGGCGCCGACCCCTGCCCCGGCCTGCACCATGACGCGGTGGCCATGATGGACAAGTTCCTGCACCGAGGAGGGGACGAGGCCCACCCGGTATTCGTTGTCCTTAATTTCCTTCGGCACCCCGATCAGCATGTCGTTTCCCCTCCCAGGACTGAAGCAGGCCGCATCATGCCGCCACAGGCGCGCAATTGTTCGCCTGATCCATTGCCGATCAGGCAAATTGTTCGCAGGATATGCGATGAATGGGCCTTGGATTGAAATTTCATGCGATCGGTGATGGACAAGCTCGACGGCCGCGACCGTGCGATCCTGCGGCTGCTCCAGCAGGACGGGCGGCTGACCAACGCGGAGCTGGCGGAGCGGGTGAACCTGTCGCCCTCGGCCTGCCTGCGCCGCGTGAAGCTGATGGAGGAGCGCGGGCCGATCGACCGCACCGTGATGCTGCTCGATCCGCAGGCGGCGGGGCTGCCGGGGGTGGCATTCGTGCTGCTGACGCTGGACCAGCAGGGGCGCGCCGCGCTGGATGCGTTCGAGGCGGCGATACAGCGCCACCCGGAGGCCTCGGAGTGCTGCCTGCTGGCGGGCACGGCGGACTACATGGTGCGCGTCGTCTACGCGGATGCGGCCGATTTCGAGCGCATCCACACGGAGATCCTGACGCAACTTCCAGGCGTCGTGCGCGTGCAATCGACGCTGGCCCTGCGCACGGTGAAGCGGACGACGGCGCTGCCGGTTTAGGGGCGGCGGAAGGTCCGGGGTGGACCCTGGACGGGCAGCCGGTACAATCCTGCCAACTCGAACCGGAGGAACGCCATCCCATGCTGGAACCAGGACGCGCGCGGCCGTTGCCGACGCCTGAGACGAAACATTTCTGGGATGGCACGCGGGAGGGCGAGCTGCGGTTGCAGCGCTGCGATGCCTGCGCGAAGACCTACTTCCCTCCCCGTCCCTTCTGCCCGGCCTGCGGGCACCGGGAGGTCAGCATCGTGAAGGCGAGCGGCAAGGCCACGCTCTACAGCTACGTGATCCATCACCGGAAGGTGCCGGGCTTCACGCCGCCCTATGCGATCGCGGTGGTGGAGCTGGAGGAAGGACCGCGGATGATGACCAACATCGTCGAG
>JAFEFJ010000454.1 GCA_018240635.1 Pseudomonadota bacterium
GGCTCCGCCTCGCGCGGAGTCGCTTGCCGCGAAAGCCGTCTGCGTTGCGGCTTACGAAAAAAGCCTCGGAAGCCAGGAATGCGGCTCGCTACCATATGTCGGCGTCAAACGGGATCGGAGGTATTGCTGCCTCCCGCATCGGACCAATAGAAAAGGTTGCAGAAACGTATCGGCATTTCGTTGAGAGCTGAGCGGTTTCGAAGATCCACGATGCTCGTTACCCGAAGCAAAGGCCGGGCTTCGGGAGCTTATGCCGAATACAGCATGTGTATTCGCCGAAGTATCCTCTGAGAGGGTCGCGCCATGAACATCTTCGAGAGCCCGCGCCCAGTTACAGGCCCGCGCTGGAATGGGTCACGTCCCTGAGCGTGGTGTAGGAGCGCGCGACTCCCGGGCGGTTTGGGCCGCCTGATCAGGCTGCCAGAGGCGGCAGACTGACGAGGGGATCATCGCCGAGCGGTGCGATTGATTCCAGCGTCATGTAGCGCGCCCTCTGAACGGCCCACTCCTCGTGCTGCTCCAGCAGCAGGGCGCCGACGAGGCGGACGACGGCGTCCTCGTTGGGGAAGATGCCGACCACGTCGCTGCGACGCTTGATCTCGCCGTTGAGCCGTTCGAGGGGATTCGTGGAGTGCAACTTGGCCCGGTGCTGCACTGGAAAGTTCATGTAGGCCAGCACGTCAGCCTCCGCCTCGTCCATCAGGGTGGCGAGCTTGGGCAGCCGCGGCCGCGCCTGGTCGGCAACCTGACGCCACTGCTTACGGGCGGCCTCGGCGTCGTCCTGGGCGAAGGCGGTGCCGATCCAGGCGGAGACGATGCGGCGCTGCGACTTGCCGGCATAGGCCAGGGCGTTGCGCAGGAAGTGCACGCGGCAGCGTTGGGCGGTCGCGCTGAGCACCTTGGTGACGGCGGCCTTCAGCCCCTCGTGCGCATCGGCGGTGACCAGCTTCACGCCGCGCAGGCCACGTCGGGTCAGTGAGCGCAGGAACTCCACCCAGAATGGCTCCGCCTCGCTGTGGCCGACCGTCATGCCGAGCACTTCGCGGCGGCCGTCGGTGTTGACGCCGACGGCGATGATCACCGCCACCGAGACGATGTGCCGGTCGCGACGCGCCTTCACGTAAGTGGCGTCCAGCCACAAATACGGCCAGTCGCCCTCGATCGGCCGGGTAAGAAAGCTCTGCACCCGCTCATCGATCTCCGCGCACAGCCGCGAGACCTGGCTTTTGCTGATGCCCTCCATCCCCATTGCTTTGACCAGGTCGTCGACCGAGCGGGTCGAGATACCCTGGATGTAGGCCTCCTGGATCACCGCCGTCAGCGCCTTCTCGGCCATCCGCCGGGGCTCCAGGAAGGCAGGGAAGTAGGCGCCTTTGCGCAGCTTCGGGATGCGGAGTTCGACGGTGCCCGCCCGGGTCTGCCAGTCGCGGTCGCGGTAACCGTTGCGCTGGTTGACACGCTCGGCGCTGCGCTCGCCATGGCCGGCGCCGCACAGGCCATCGACGTCCAGCTCCATCAGCCGATGCGCGGCAAAGTCGATCATGTCGCGCAGCACGCTCGCATCGGAGCTCTTCTCCAGCAGCGCACGAAGGGCGATCTTCTCATCGGTCATCGTGGTGGTCCTCGGGTTCAAGTTGCGTCTCGACAACCCAACCGTACCCGGGATCACCGCGGTGGCCACTGACCGCCCTGCCTACGCCAGACTCTCGCCGGTCGCTGCGGCAGGCCGGTCAGCGGCCTCCTACACCACGGGGCGGGACGCGACCTCATCAATGCCAGCGCAGCACGGTGCTCAGCCCGCAACAGCGAAGGTTGACCGGGAGCCTTGCGATCGATCAGTCCCGCGG
>JAFEFJ010000455.1 GCA_018240635.1 Pseudomonadota bacterium
AGCTTCAGGCAGACATCCGCCTTCAGCCCATCCTCGGCGGCGATCTTCGGGATGCGCACCAGCGGCGTGTTGCCGATGGTCTCGGCGATGCTGCCGTAAATGCGGCCGCGCAGCGGACGGTCGAATGCGATGGGCTTGCGATCGGTCACGGGACTCTCCCTGGAAAGTGCGGGTCGTCGGACACGGATTGACGCATGAGTGCAGCGGACATGCCGCTCAGAACAGCTTCAGCACGAGAAACCCGCCGACGATCCCGGCGGCGATGAGCGAGGTGACCAGCGTCAGGCGGCGGTCGATGAAGTCGCGGATCGGCTCGCCGAAGGTACGCAGCAGCGCGGCAACCAGGAAGAAGCGCGCGCCACGCGTCAGCGCGCTCGCCGCCATGAACACCCAGAAGCTGTAGCCCGCCGCGCCGGTGGCGATGGTCACGATCTTGTACGGGATCGGCGTCAGGCCCTTGATCAGGATGACCCACAGCCCGTACTGCGCGTACATCGCCTGGAAGGCGTCAAAGCGCGCGCCGTAGCCGTAGAAATTGATCAGCCCGCGCGCGACCTGATCGAACAGCGCGTAGCCGATCAGATAGCCGAGCGCGCCGCCCGCAACACTCGCCGCCGTGGCAATCGCCGCCAGCCGCCATGCTTGCAGCGGGCGCGCCAAAATCATCGGGATCAGCAGCACATCGGGCGGAATCGGGAAGAAACTCGCCTCGGCGAAGGCGACGCCGGCGAGCCACCACGCCGCGCGGGGGCTCGCCGACAGAGCGAGCGTCCATTCGTAGAGCCGGCGCAGCATCACGTCTCCGTTTCGTCCGCCCTGAGCAGGCAGCCCCCATCGCACAGCCTCGGGCGCGGTTCAACGCCGGTCGGCGGGTGGCGGCTTCCGGGGCCGCCGCCCCGGACGTATCGTGACGGCGCAACTGCTCCGGACCTGCCCGATGCCGCGCATTCCTGGTTCCCTGCTCCTTGCCGCGTCCCTGCTTCTGGGGGGCGCGGCGCGGGCCCAGAACGCCCCGCCGCACGCCTGGCTGTTCGGCACCTGGACCGGCGGAATCTTCCCCGCGCCCAGCCACATGACGGCGCAGGAATGCCTGGCGCAGCCCACCGTGATCTTCACCCGCGACTTGGTGATGCGCTCGACGCTGACGGACACGACGTATGCCCAGCGCGTCATCGAGACGGTGCGGGGCACACCCAACGGCACCGAGTTCCGCTTCACCGCCCCGCTGCTGCCGGCGCCGGGAGCCAGCATGGTCGGCCTCGGCGCCGCGCCGCAACCGGGCTTCGGCTGCGCGAGCCCGAACATCCTGAACGTCCAGCGCGAGGGCAAGGGCGAGGACACGATCGCCTTCCCAGGCTGCGCCGACTTCCCCTACCCGCTCGTGCGCTGCCCCGCGCACTGACCCGGCCGGACCGGAGCCGCCCGCAACAACAAGAAGCCCGAGGGAACCCGCCATGACCCGCACCGCCGCCAGGCTGATCGCCGAAAGCCTCCAGGCGCACGACATCGACCTGCTCTATTGCGTGCCGGGCGAGAGCTATCTCGGCCTGACGGATGCGCTGAACGAGGCGAACTCGGTCCGCCTCGTCGTCTGCCGGCACGAGGCGGGCGCCGCCTTCATGGCGGTGGCCGACGGGCGGATGCGCGACCGCGCCGGCGCCTGTGTGGTGTCGCGCGGGCCGGGCCTGTCGAACGCGATGGTGGCGCTGCACACCGCCTATCACGACGCGACGCCCGTCGTGGTTCTGATCGGCCAGGTGGAGCGCAAGGACTACGGCCGGCTCGCGTTGCAGGAGCAGAACTACAGCCGCCTGCTGTCGGACGTGACCAAGGCGGTGATC
>JAFEFJ010000456.1 GCA_018240635.1 Pseudomonadota bacterium
CGGGCGCGCGCACCGCCTGCGTCTCGAAGGCGCCGGTGGAGACGTCGAGCCACGCCGCGCCCACCACATCCTGCGCGGGGACCAGCGCCAGCAGCAGGTTGGCGCGCCCGGCGTCCAGCAGCGCGTCCTCGGTCAGCGTGCCGGGCGTGACGAGGCGCACCACGGCGCGGCGGATCGGCGCCTTGCCGGTGCGGGCCTTGGGGTCCTCCATCTGCTCGGCGACGGCGACGCGGAAGCCATGGCGGATCAGCCGGGCGAGGTAGGATTCGGCGGCATGGACCGGCACGCCGCACATCGGGATGGGCTGGCCCGCGTGCTCGCCGCGATGGGTCAGCGCGATCCCCAGCGCGGCGGCGGCGGCTTCGGCATCGGCGAAGAACAGCTCGTAGAAATCGCCCATCCGGAAGAACACGAGCGCATCCGGATGCGCCTCCTTCGCGGCGAACCACTGCGCCATCGCGGGCGTCGCGCCCTGGGCGGTCGGCACCTTGGCGGTCGGTACATGGCCGGGCACGGTCATGGCCATGCTCTAGCGGCTGCCGCTTTCGCTGCAAACCGCAGAGGAGTCGTGGCGGCCTTCGATGACGATGAAAACGCCCCCCAAATATCTTGAGCCCCACCCCGCCCGCCGCCACAGTCGGGGCTCGCCGCAACGAACGGACGCCATGACCGCTCCCGCCACGGTCGATGCACTGAGCCTCGACGCCGCCAGCCTGTCCGCCGCCTATGCCGAAGGACGCGCCACCCCCGCCGACATCGCCCGCCTCGTCCTCGCCCGCATCGAAGCCGCCGGCAACGATCGTGTCTGGATCAGCCGCCGTCCCGACGCCGCCATCCTGGCGGATGCCGAGGCGCTGGCCGCGCGCGGGCCTGCCGGGCTGAAGCTGTTCGGGCTTCCCTTCGCGGTGAAGGACAACATCGACGCTGCCGGCCTGCCCACCACCGCCGCCTGCCCGGCCTTCGCCACCACCCCCGCCGCCAGCGCCCCCTGCGTGCAGCGCCTGATCGACGCCGGCGCGCTGCTGATCGGCAAGACGAACCTCGATCAGTTCGCGACCGGCCTCGTCGGCACCCGCTCCCCCTACGGCACCCCGCGCAACCCGTTCGATCCGGCGATGATCCCGGGCGGTTCGAGTTCCGGCTCCGCCGTCGCCGTCGCCGCGGGCCTCGTGACCTTCGCGCTCGGCACCGACACCGCCGGATCGGGCCGGGTGCCGGCGGGCTTCACCAACATCGTCGGGCTGAAGCCGACGCGCGGGCTGATCTCGCCGCGCGGCGTGGTGCCCGCCTGCCGGCCGTTCGACTGCGTGTCGGTCTTCGCGCTGACGGTGGCCGACGCCTCCGCCGTGCTGGACGTCGCCGCCGGGTTCGACGCGGAGGAAGCCTTCAGCCGCGCGGCCCCGCCCGGCTTCGCGACCCGCCTGCCCGCCCCCGCCGCCTTCCACTTCGGCATCCCCCGCCGCGATCAGCGCGTGTTCCTGGGCGATGCCGAGGCCGAGGCGCTGTTCGACGCCGCCATCGCCCGCGCCGAAGCGCTGGGCGGCACGCCGGTCGAGATCGACTTCGCCCCCTGGGCCGAGGCCGCCCTGCTGCTCTACGGCCCCTTCGTCGCCGAGCGCACCGCCGCCGTCGGCGAATTCATCGCCGCGCACCCGGACGCCGCCGATCCGGTGGTGGCGGGCATCGTGCGGCAGGGCGAATCCGTCTCGGGCGCGGCGGTGCTGCGCGCCCAGCACCGGCTGGCCGAACTCGCGCAGATCGTCGCCCCGGTGTGGCGGCGCATCGACGTGCTGCTGGTGCCGACCGTCCCCACCGCCTTCACCAAGGACCAGATCGCC
>JAFEFJ010000457.1 GCA_018240635.1 Pseudomonadota bacterium
GGTCCATGCCTTTCTGGCCGATCACCACCAGGTGCCCGGCGCGCGCCTCGCCCGCGTCCCAGGCGCGGTCGAAATGCTGGCGGAAGCGCGTGCCCACGCCCTGGATCGCGAGCCGCATCGGCTTGCCCGGCACAACAGCGAAGCCCTTCATCCGCAGCACGTCGTGCGCGGACGCCACCTCGCGCAGCCGCGCCAGCAGCGCGTCCGGCTGCGCGACCGGACCCAGCGGCACCACGAAGCTGTCGAAATCGTCGTGTTCGTGCTCGCCGTCCTCGGCGTCGTGGCAGGACGGGCGGGTCGCCAGATCGTCCTCGGCCTTCGCCTCCAGCCCCAGCAGCACGGCGGGATCGACTCGGCATTCCACCGCCGGGATCAGCGCGGCGGGGCGGGGCAGGGCGGCCGCGACCTCGTCGCGCAGCCGCGCCATCGCGGCCTCGTCCAATTGATCGGCCTTGTTCAGCAGCACCAGGTCGGCGCACTGCAACTGGTCCATATAGACCTCGGACAGCGGGTTGTCGTGATCCAGCGTCTCGTCCGCCGCGCGCTGCGCCGCCACCGCCTCGGGATCGTCGGCGAACCGCCCGTCCGCCACCGCCGGCCCGTCCACCACCGTGATCACGCCATCGACGGTCACGCGGTTGCGGATCGTCGGCCAGCCGAACGCCTTCAGCAGCGGCTTCGGCAGCGCGAGGCCCGAGGTTTCGATCACGATATGCTCGGGCGGCTCCGCGCGGTCGAGCAGCGCCTCCATCGCCGGCAGGAACTCGTCGGCCACCGTGCAGCACAGGCAGCCGTTCGCCAGCTCCACCACGTCGTCGCAGCCCGGGATGCCGCAGCTTTTCAGCACCTCCCCGTCGATGCCGAGCGCGCCGAATTCGTTGACCACCACGGCGATGCGCCGACCGCCCGCGTTGGCCAGCACGTGCCGCACCAGCGTCGTCTTGCCCGCGCCCAGGAAGCCGGTGACGACGGTGCAGGGAATCTTGGTCATGCGTTGTTTCTCACGAGGGCATCCTTCCCAGGATCATGCGCGAAAGCGAGGCCGGGCGTTTCGAGGGCAGCACCGTGCCGGTCGGGTGCTCGGCGTAGCGCGCAGCGTATTCCAGCAGGTCGCCCGCGAGCGGCGCGGCGAGCCGCCCCAGCAGGTAGCGCCACTTGCCCGGCATGTGGATCGCGGCGGCGCAGCCGTGGTCGCAGGACGCGAGGCACATCACCTCGCGCAGATCCACCCTCCCAGCCTGCGGATGGGCCGCTACGGCGTCGTGCAGCAGCCGGCCTGGCGTCGGCGCGTCCTCGGCCAGCGCTTCGCCGGCGCGGCAGGTGACGCAAACATGCAGCACGGGAACGGTCATGCGCCTCGGCCTTCACAGCCTCCTCGGGCGCCGATCGCCCGGCGGCGGCCGCACGGCGCGGCGCGTCCGGGTCAGCCCGCCCTGGACCGCTCCGGGGCGCGCATCCGCCGCCGAGGCACCCCGCCCGGCGTCGCGATCTGGTTCCGTCGGCAACCGCCGCCGGCGATGGCAGGTCTCCTGGCTCGCGGATCCGGCGCGTCCCGCCTGCCTTCCCGGGGGTTGCCCAGTGGCCTGAGGCGGGCCGCTCTCCGCTTACAGTTGCGGGGGCAGCCGCGGCATCGCACCGCGTTCCCTATTCACCTTCCGGATGGAAGGACCATCGCCTGCTCGTGTATGACCCGGCGCGTGGCAGGTCAAATTTATCCGGACGTGACCTTCGTGCTGGGCGGCGCGCGGTCGGGCAAGAGCGCCCATGCCGAGTCGCTGGTGCAGGCGCTTCCCCCGCCCTGGCTCTACATCGCCACCGCCCAGGCCTTCGACGCC
>JAFEFJ010000458.1 GCA_018240635.1 Pseudomonadota bacterium
ACATCAGCGGCAGCAGCGCGTTGCTGCGCGCCGCCAGGTTGCCGAAGGCCAGCCCCATCGCGAGCAGGCCGACCACCGTCAGCACGGCGGCGAGCGGGCGGACGATGCTGCCGTGCCGGCGAAACGTGCCGGTCAGCACCGAGACCAGCGCGACCAGCGTGAACGACAGCGCGGTGATCGGGCCGGACAGCCGCTTGTGGCCCTCGGCGATCCATTTCGGGATGTCCTGCGCGTTCACCGGATGCGGGTTCAGCAGCTCGCCGAGCGAGACCTCGCTCATGTCCTTCAGCCGCGCATTCGCGTTGGCGCTGGCCTGCGAGAGGTCGATCGCGTTCTGGCCGAAGGCGAGGATGTCGAGCCGCCCGGTCTGCCGGTCGATCTGCTGGCGGCTGCCGTTGAACAGCACCACGCGCGGCCCCTGCGGTCCCTCCACCAGCCGCCCGCGCTCGGCCAGGATGGTCGCCGGCGCCGTCTTGTCGCGCGCGTCGTCCACCACGATGCCGCGAAGCGTGCCGTCGGGATCGCGCGAGCGGACATAGACGGTCAGGTCGTCCGAGACCGCGTTGAACACGCCTTCCTGAAGCAGGAACGCCGCCATGCGGTTGCGGATCTCCCACTGGAATTCGCGGAAGGCGGTCAGACTCGCGGGCACGAGCCAGAGATTGAGCAGATAGCCCGCGATCATGGCAAGGCAGGCCAGGGCGAGCGCCGGGCGCGACAGCGCGAAGGGCGACAGGCCGGCGGCGCGCATCACCGTCAGTTCGCGGTCGCCCGCCAGCCGCTGGTAGACGAACTGCACCACCACGAAGCAGGTGATCGGCAGGATCACCGCGACGAAGCTCGGGATCAGCAATCCCGTCAGTTCCAGGAACACCACGAGCGACAACCCATGGTTGATGACCAGCTCCACGAACCGCAGCGACTGGGTCAGCCAGATCAGCAGCGTCAGCCCGCCCGTCACCGCCACCAGCGCGAAGGCGAGCTGGCGGAAGATGTAGCGGTCCAGGCGGGAGATGAACGGTCCCTTGGCCATCGGCGGTCGGCTGGCTCCTGCTCGGGCGCTGGCGGTTCTGCGTCAGCCCGCCGGGGGACGCAAGGCGGGAGCGGGTGCCGTTACGATGCGCAACGCCGCCCGCGCGGATCAAATCTCCGGAGGAGAGCCTACGGCAGCACCTTGCCGGGATTCATGATCCCGCGCGGGTCGAGCGCGTGCTTGATGCGGCGCATCAGGTCGAGTTCCGCGCCGCCGCGCCATTCCGCCATCATGTAGGGCTTCAGCCGCCCGACGCCGTGCTCGGCCGAGAAGCTGCCGCCGAGGTCGCGCACCACCGCGTTGACGGTGTCCATGATGTCGTGATCGCGCGCGAGGAACGCGGCGCCGTCCGCGCCCTCGGGCTGTTCCAGGTTGAAGTGGATGTTGCCGTCGCCCATGTGGCCGAACGGCACCGCGCGCACGCCCGGGATCAGCGCCTCGCACGCCGCCGTGGCGCGCCGGATCAGCTCCGGCACGCGCGAGACGGGCACCGAGACGTCGTTCTTCACCGACGCGCCCTCGCGCTTCTGTGCTTCGGAATGCTCCTCGCGCAGCCGCCACAGCGCGGCGCGCTGCGCCTCCGATTCGGCGATCGCCGCGTCCTCCACCACGCCGGCTTCCAGCGCCGCCTCCAGCACCGTCTCCAGCGCCGCGCGCAGCCCGGCGTCCTGCCGCGGCGAGGCGAGTTCCACCAGGCAATAATGCGAAGCCGGGGCGGAAAGCGGCAGCGTCGCATCCGGGATGTGGCGCAGCACGAAGCCCATGCCGGTGCCGGACATGTATTCGAACGCCTGCACCTG
>JAFEFJ010000459.1 GCA_018240635.1 Pseudomonadota bacterium
CAGCGGCGCCGGTGCTGACGGCGCTGCAGAACGGCGCGGCGCCCGCCGCCGCCGCGCTCGCGCAGGCGCTCGCCGCCGCGCTGCCCGCCTCGGGCGCGGCCACGCTCGCCATCGTCGCGGCCTCGGTGCCCGAACTGCGCGACCGGCTCGCCGCCGCGCTCGGCGTGCTGGGCGATGCCGCCAAGACCGGCCCGTTCCCGCCCGGCGTCTACTTCTCCGAAAAGCCGCTGGCGGCCGATGGGCAGTTGGCGATGCTGTTCTCCGGCCAGGGCTCGCAGTACCCGGACATGCTGCGCGACGTCGCCGTCGCGTTCGACGAGGTGCGCGAGGCGCTGGAAGAAGCCGACGCGGTGCTGTCTGCCACGCCCACCTACAGCGGCCGCACCGATCCGCGCCTGAGCCGGCTGATCTATCCCTACGACCGCTTCGGCGAGGATGAGGAGAAGGCGGCGCGCGCGGCACTCGCCTCCACCGATGTCGCGCAGCCCGCGCTCGGCGCGGTGGGCAGCGGGCTGTTCGCGCTCGCGCGCCGGCTCGGCCTGTCGCCCGCGATGGTGGGCGGGCACAGCTACGGCGAATACGTTGCGCTGCACGCCGCGGGCGTGCTGTCGCGCCGCGACCTGCTGCTGGCGTCCGAAGCGCGCGGGCGTTTCATCGTGGGCGCGGTGCAGGGCGGCGATCTCGGCACCATGGCGGCCGTTTCCGCCGAGGTGGAGAAGATCCAGGCCGCGCTGAAGGACAGCGACGTCGTTCTGGCGAACTTCAACGCGCCGAAGCAGACGATCATCTCGGGCGCCACCGCGTCCGTGAAGAAGGCGATCGAGACGCTGTCCGCGCAGGGCATCAACGCGACGCCGATCCCGGTCGCGGCGGCCTTCCACTCGCCGCTGATGCAGCCCGCAGCGGAGCCGCTGCGCGCCTTCCTGGGCGGGCTCGACTGGCAGGCGCCCGCCGTGCCGATCTACGCCAACACCACCGCCGAGCCGCATGGCGGCACCGCCGAGAGCATCCGCGACCTGCTCGGCCGCCACCTGACCGAGCCGGTGCGCTTCGTCGGCATGATCGAGGCGATGTACGCCGCCGGTGCGCGGGTGTTCCTGGAAATCGGCCCCAAATCGGTGCTCGCCGACCTCGCGCGCCGCATCCTGGGCGACCGGCCGCACCGCGCCGTGTCGCTCGACGGCTCGGGCGGAGGCATCCCCGGCCTGCTGCACGGCATCGCCGCCCTGCTGGCGGAAGGCGTGGCCGTCGATCTCGCGCCTCTGTTCGCCGGGCGCGTGGCCAAGCCGATCGATCTCGCCAAGCTGCCGGAGATCGGCGCGAGCGAGCCGGTCGATCCGAACCTGTGGCTGGTCAACGGCACCCGCGCCCGACGAATGGGCGAGATGATCCGCGTCTCCGCTGAGCGCCCGGCGCCCCGCGCCGCCGCGCCGCAGCTTGCCTCGCCGCAGCCCGCACCCGCCGCGGCGTCCCCTGGTTCGCCGGCCCCCGCGCCCGCCGCGCGCGGGCCGGCGTCGCCTCGCGCAACTCCCTTCGTCACGCGGGGAGCGAACGGAACTCTCTACGCAAAGGAGGTTGGAATGGACGGCTACGATGGCCCGGTCCCGCGCAGCGGCGCACCGGAACTGAACGGCCCCGCCGCCTACGCGCCGGTGGCCGGCGCCGAGCGCACGATGGCGGACTACTACCAGACGATGCGCGCCTTCCTGCAGGTGCAGGAGCGGGTGATGCTGAGCTACCTGGGGGCGGCCGACACCATGCCGCGCCCGTTCTCGGCGCCGCAGATCGCCGCCGCGCCGCGCTTCGCGATCCCC
>JAFEFJ010000045.1 GCA_018240635.1 Pseudomonadota bacterium
GCCGCGCGCGCACCACCACCGCGCCCGGCGGCACGGCGGAGTGGCGGTAATCGAAGCCCAGTTCGCGGTTCTCCAGCCGGCGCAACTCGCCCGAGCGCGTCACGATCTCCGCCCAGTCGAGGCAGCCCGCGATGTCGCCGCCATAGGCGCCCGCATTCATCGCGACCGCGCCGCCGATGCTGCCGGGAACGCCCGACAGGAACTCCAGCCCCGCCAGCCCCGCGGCGGCGGCGTGCTCGGCGACGGTCGCATCCAGCGCGGCGGCGCCCGCCACCACGCCGTCGGTTTCGACCGAAACCTCGTTGAAGCCGCGCGCGAGCCGGATCGTGACGCCCAGCAGCCCGCCGTCGCGGATGATGAGGTTCGAGCACGCGCCGATGACATGCACCGGCACGGTGTGCGGCAGCGCGGCCAGGAAGGCGGCCAGGTCCCCGGCGTCGGCGGGGCGCAGCAGCGCCTCGGCCGGGCCGCCGACGCGGAACCAGGTGAACGGCGCCAGCGGCGCGTTCGCGGTGACGCGCCCCCGCGTGGGCGGCAGCGTGGCGAGCATGTCCGGCTGCGCGGGCGCGGCCATCATCGGCTGCCGCCCATGATCTGATTCGGCCGCCCGTCGCTCGCCGCCGCCTGCAACGCGGCCAGCTCGGCGGGCAGCGACTGCGCCCATTGCGTGATGTTGCCGGCGCCCAGGCAGATCACGAAGTCGCCGGGCTTGGCGATGGCGAAGATCATCTCGGCCAGATGCGCGGGGCCGGGCAGCGGCACCACGCTGCGGTGGCCGCGCGCGCGCAAGCCTTCCACCAGCGCGTCGCGGTTGACGCCCACGATGGGGATTTCGCCGGCGGAATAGACGTCCGCGACGATCACCGTGCCCGCATCGTTCATGCAGGTGCAGAACTCGTCGAACAGCGAACTGAGCCGCGTGTAGCGGTGCGGCTGCACCACCGCGATCACGTCGCGCGCGCCCGCCTGCCGCGCCGCCTTCAGCACGGCCGCGATCTCCACCGGATGGTGGCCGTAATCGTCGATCACGGTGATGCCGCCCGCCTCGCCCGTCTTGGTGAAGCGGCGCTTCACGCCCGAGAAGCCGACGAAGGCGCCGCGCAGCGTCTCGTCGTCGATCTCCATCTCCACGCCGACGGCGATGGCGGCCAGCGCGTTCTGCACGTTGTGCGCGCCCATCATCGGCAGGCGGAACGGCCCCATGCGGCGCGAGCGGTTGCGCAGCCGATCCGTCACCACGACCTCGAACGTCGTGCCCGACTTGTCGGGCTTCAGCCGCTCGGCGCGGATATCGGCCTGCTGGCTGAAGCCGTAGGTGATGATGCGGTGATCCGACAGGCGCGGGATCATCTGCTGCACCGCCGGATGGTCGATGCACAGCACGGCAAAGCCGTAGAAGGGAATGTTGGCGACGAACTGGTCGTAGCCCGCGACCATCGCCTCCTCGCTGCCCCAGTGATCGAGGTGCTCGGGGTCCATGTTGGTCACGACCGCGATCACCGCCGGCAGGCGCAGGAAGCTGCCGTCGCTCTCGTCGGCCTCCACCACCATCCAGTCGCCCGCGCCGAGGCGCGTGTTGGTGCCGTAGGCGTTGATGATGCCGCCGTTGATCACGGTGGGATCGAGCTTCGCCGCTTCCAGCACGGTCGCGATCAGGCTCGTGGTGGTGGTCTTGCCGTGGGTGCCGCCGATGGCGATGGACCACTTGAGCCGCATCAGCTCGGCCAGCATCTCGGCGCGGCGCACCACCGGGATCAGCCGCGCGCGCGCCGCCGCCACTTCCGGGTTGTCGCGCTTCACCGCCGTGGAGACCACCACGACCTGCGCCGAACCCAGGTTGCGCGCATCGTGGCCGATGGCGACATGCACGCCCGCTTCGCGCAGGCGGCGGACATTCGCGTTGTCGGCGATGTCGCTGCCCTGCACCTGGTAGCCCAGATTGTGCAGCACCTCGGCGATGCCGGACATGCCGATGCCGCCGATGCCGACGAAGTGGATGGTTCCGATCGAAAGCGGAAGCGACCTCATGCGCGGCCTCCTTCGGTGTTGGCCGATGCGTGCATGGCTCCTTGGGCCAGCGCCTGCACGAGATCGGCGAGCCGCGCGGCGGCGTCGGGCCGGCCCTGGCCGCGCGCCGCCGCCGCCATCGCGGCCAGCGCCGCCGGATCGGAGAGGAGCGCGCTCAGGCGGGCGGACAAGGCGTCCACGGTGAACGACGGTTGCGGCATCGCGATGGCGCCGCCCGCGGCGGCGAGCGCCGCGGCATTGGCGGCCTGATGATCGTCGATGGCGCCGGGCAGCGGCACCAGGATCGACGGGCGGCCGCTCGCGGCGAGTTCCGCGACGGTGGAGGCGCCGGCGCGGCCGATCACCAGATGCGCGGCTTCGAGCCGGCGCGGAATGTCGGAGAAGAACGGCGCCAGTTCGGCCTCGATGCCGGACGCGGCATAGGCGGCGCGCACGCGCTCCAGGTCCTCGGCGCGGCATTGCTGCACCACCGAGACGCGGCCCGCGAAGGGCGCGAGCGCGCCCGGCACCACGTCGCTCAGCACGCGCGCGCCGAGCGAGCCGCCCAGCACCAGGATGCGGACGGGCTCGCCGGGGGCGGGCGGGACATAGGATGCGGCAGCCAGCGCCGCGATGTCGGGGCGGACCGGGTTGCCGGTCACGACGGTCTGCGCGCTCTCGGGCACCCGCGTGGTCGCCTCCACGCTCAGCGCCAGCGCGGCGGCGTGGCGGGCCAGGAAGCGGTTGGCGCGGCCCAGCACGGCGTTCTGCTCGTGCAGGATCACCGCCGGGCGGCGGCGGATCAGGCGCGATCCCAGCACCGGCGCGACCGAGGGATAGCCGCCGAAGCCGACGATGGCCGCCGGATCGAGCCGCGCGAGCAGCCCGCGCGCCTGCCACGCGCCGGCCGCGAGCGCGAACCCGGCGCGCACCGCCTTCAGCGCGCCCCGCCCGGCGATGCCCTCGCCCCGGATCACCGCCTGCTCCAGCCCGGCGAAGACGGGGCTTTTCAGCGCGCCCGAGCGCGCGTCGGTCATCAGCGCGACCCGCTCGCCGCGCCGGATCAGTTCCGCGGCCAGCGCCTCGGCGGGGAAGAAATGCCCCCCCGTACCGCCGGCGGCGATGACGATGGGATGCACTGCGGGGCCCCTCACGGCACGTCCCCGTGATGCCGCCGCCGCGTCAGCGCCAGCAGCATCCCGATGCCGAGCGCCACCGCCAGCGCCGAGGAGCCGCCGTAGGAGATGAACGGCAGCGTCATCCCCTTGGTGGGGATCAGTTGCAGCGTGCTCGCCATGTTGACGAAGGCCTGCAGGCCGAAGCCGGTGATCAGCCCGCCGCAGGCGAGCACGACGAACAGGTCCTGCTCCTCCAGGAGCCGCATCAGCCCGCGCACCACCACGAAGGCGAACACGCCCAGGATCATCACGCAGACCAGCATCCCGAACTCCTCGCCCGCCACGGCGAAGACGAAGTCGGCATGGGCGTCGGGCAGCACGTCCTTCACCCGCCCCTCGCCGGGGCCGCGGCCCAGCAGGCCGCCGTTGCCGAACGCCTCCAGCGCCGTCGTCACCTGATAGGTGTCGCCGGAGGCCGGATGCAGGAAGCGCTCCACGCGGCTGTGGACGTGCGGGAACAGCACGTAGGCGGCGAACGCCGCGGCGCCGCCCCCGGCCAGCGCGACCGCCACCAGGAACAGGTTCATCCCCGCCAGGTAGAGCTGCACGAAGAACACGGCGGTGACGACCGCGAGCATCCCGATATCGGGCTGCGACTTCAGCAGCAGCGCGATCAGCACATAGACGACGACGGCGATCAGCGTCCCCGGCAGGCGCGGCGTGCGGCGGCCCTCGCTGATCAGCCAGGCGGCGGTGACGGCGAAGCAGGGCTTGAGGAACTCGCTCGGCTGCAACGACAGGCCGGGCAGCGCGATCCAGCGCCGCGCGCCCTTGATCTCCACCCCGTGCACCAGCGTCAGCATCGTCATCGCCAGCGCGATCAGGCAGCCCGCCAGCGCCAGCCGCCTTATGCCGGAGGGCGAAAGCAGCGAGACGCCCACCACCACCCCACCCGCAAGCGCGAGGAAAAAGACCTGCTTCAGGATGAAGATGTCGCGCGACTGGCCGATGCGCTCGGCCACCGCCGGACTCGCCGCCAGCATCATGATGTAGCCGAAGCCGATCAGCACGCCGACCGCGCCAAGCGTCCAGCGGTCCACGGTCCACCACCAGCGGCCCAGCAGCGAGTTGTCGGCGCGCGAAAGCGTGGCCATCAGGCGGCCCTCCCCACCGGCAGGGCGCGCACCAGGTCGGCGAAGCGGTCGCCGCGCGCATCGAAGCCGCTGAACTGGTCGAAGCTCGCGCAGGCCGGGGACAGCAGCACGACCGGCGCACCGGTCTCCCGCGCGGCCTCGAACGCCGCCGGCACCGCCGCCTCCAGCGTGCCCGCGACGCGGTGCGGCACGGCATGGGCGGCGAGCGTGGCGGCAAGGTCCGGGGCGTCGCGGCCGATCAGCTCGGCATGGGCGATGCGCGGGAAATAGCCCGCCAGCGGCGCGATGCCGCCCGCCTTGGCGATGCCGCCCGCGATCCAGACCAGGCGGGGATAGCAGGCCAGCGCCCGCGCGGCGGCATCCGCGTTGGTCGCCTTGCTGTCGTTGACGAAGGCCACGCCCTGCACGGTCGCCACCGCCTGCTGCCGGTGCGGCAGGCCGGGATAGGTCGCGATGCCGCGCGCCACGTCCGCGCGCGCGACGCCAAGGCCGAGCGCCACGGCGGCGGCGGCGGCGGCGTTCTGCGCGTTGTGCCGCCCGGGCAGCGCGGCGGCCTCCGCCATCGGCAGGATCGGCCCCGCGGCGTCGCGCAGGACCATGCCCGCGTCGCACCAGACATCCGCCGCACCCTCGCCGGAGACGCGCAGCAGGCGCGCGGGCCGCGCCGCGATCTCGGCCGCCATGCCGCGCGAGAAATCGTCGTCGATGCCGATCACCGCCAGGTCGCCCGCCGCCTGCCGGGCGAAGATCGCGCGCTTGGCGGCGGCGTAGCCCGCCATGTCGCCGTGGCGATCCAGATGGTCGGGCGAGAGATTGAGCATCACCGCCGCATCGAAGCGGAGGCTGGCGATTCGCTCCAACATGTAGGAGGACATCTCCAGCACATAACAACCGCTTGTGGGCAGCAGGCCCAGCGCCAGCGACGGCGTGCCCAGGTTGCCGCCCGCCGCCGCGGGGATGCCGGCGCGATCCAGGATGTGCGCGATCAGCGCCGTGGTGGTGGACTTGCCGTTGGTGCCGGTCACGCCGACGAAGCGCGCGCCCGATCCGGCGGCGCGCACCGCCTGGAACAGCAGCTCGGCATCCGACAGGATCGGCACGCCCTCGGCGCGCGCGCGCACGGCGGCGGGGTGCGGCGCGGGCAGCAGATGCGGGATGCCCGGCGACATCACCAGCGCGTCGCAGGAAAGCGGCCCGGCGGCCGGATCGCGCAGCGTCAGGTCGGGCGCGGCGGCGCGCGCGGCCTCGCCGTCGTCCCACGCCGTCACCTCCGCGCCCATCGCCAGCAGCGTCCGCGCGACCGCCAGCCCGTTGCGCCCGAGCCCGAGCACCCGGTAGCGGCGCCCGGCGAACAGCCCGGCGGGGAAGGAGGCTGCCCCGGTCATCGGATCTTCAGCGTGGCGAGCCCGGCCAGCGCCAGGATCATCGAGATGATCCAGAACCGGATCACGATGGTGGGCTCGGCCCAGCCCTTCTTCTCGAAATGATGGTGCAGCGGGGCCATCAGGAAGACGCGCCGGCCGGTGCGCTTGTACCAGAACACCTGCACGATGACGGAGACGGTCTCCACCACGAACAGGCCGCCCACGATCATCAGCACGATCTCGTGCTTCACCGCGACCGCCACCGCGCCCAGCGCGCCGCCGAGCGAGAGGCTGCCGATATCGCCCATGAACACGGCGGCGGGCGGCGCGTTGAACCACAGGAAGCCGAGCCCCGCGCCGATCAGCGCGGAACAGAACACGCCCAGCTCGCCCGCGCCGGGCACCGGGTTCAGTTGCAGGTAGTCGGCGAAGATGCGGTTGCCGACGAGGTACGCGATCACCGAGAAGACGCCCGCCGTGATGATCGTCGGCACGATGGCGAGCCCGTCCAGCCCGTCGGTCAGGTTCACCGCGTTGGAACTGCCCATCATCACCAGCGTCGCGAACACCGGGAAC
This sequence comes from Pseudomonadota bacterium, assembly GCA_018240635.1. Lineage (GTDB taxonomy): Bacteria > Pseudomonadota > Alphaproteobacteria > Acetobacterales > Acetobacteraceae > JAFEFJ01. The sequence goes on from JAFEFJ010000045.1 coordinate 6,220, forward strand.
AGGAAGCCGAGCGGGATCAGCACTTCCTTGAACACCGGAAGGGCGAGCGAGGTCGCGAGCGGCGGGCGGCCGAGCCAGACGATCCACACCGCCGCGATCAGCCCGATCACCGCCTGCCCCAGCAGCTTGGCGCGGCCCGGCAATCCCTTGTGGTTGCGCTTGGACAGTTTCAGGTAGTCGTCCGCGAAGCCCAGCGCGCCGTAGCCGAGCGTGACGAACAGCACGGCCCAGACATAGCCGTTGCGCAGGTCCGCCCAGAGCAGCGTCGAGACCGTCAGCGCGCCCAGGATCAGCAGCCCGCCCATCGTGGGCGTGCCCTTCTTCTCCAGCAGGTGCCGCTCCGGCCCGTCGGTGCGGATCGGCTGGCCCTGGCGCTGCAACGACCGCAGCCAGCGGATCAGCATCGGCCCGAACACCAGGCTCAGCACCAGCGCGGTCAGGCAGGCCGCGCCCGAGCGGAAGGTGATGTAGCGGAACAGGTTGAACAGGAAGAACTCGTCCGCCAGCGGGCGCGCCAGGATGCTCAGCATTGGGTCGCTCCCGCGTCCGCCCTGCCGGCAGCCGATTGCGCGCGGGCGTCCAGCGCCGCGACGATCCGCCGCATCCCGATCCCCAGGCTTCCCTTCACCAGCACCGCATCGCCCGGGCGCAGCGCGGCGGCGACCAGGGGCGCCAGCGCCGCGGCGTCCGCCGCCCATCCGCCCTGCCGGCCGGCGGGCAGCGCCGCGTGCAGCGCGCGCATCTGCGGGCCGCAGGCGAACACGAGGTCGGCGGCGTCCAGCACCGGCCCGGCGAGCGCCAGATGCTCGGCCGGCGCGACCTCGCCCAGTTCCAGCATGTCGCCCACCACCGCGACGCGGCGCCCGGCGGGCTGCACGGCGAGCACCGAAAGCGCCGCGCGCAGGCTGGCGGGATTGGCGTTGTAGCTTTCGTCCAGCAGCAGCGCCTCGCCGCCCGGCAGCGCGAGGCGGCGGCGCAGGCCGCGCCCCTGCATCGGCTGGAACCCGGCGAGCGCCGCGGCTCCGGCGCGCGGATCGGCGCGCAGCGCCGCCACCGCCGTCAGCGCCGCCAGCGCGTTCATCGCCATGTGCCGCCCCGGCGCGGGCAGACGCAGCGAAAGCATCTCGCCCGCGAGCGAGAGCGTCACCGTGCTGCCCTCGGCATCGCCCTCGGCGGACAGCAGGCGCGCATCGGCGTCCCCGGACTCGCCGAAGGTGACGACGCGGCGTCCGCCCGCGGCCTGGCGCAGGATCGGCAGCATCGGCGTGTCGGCGGGCAGCACGGCGACGCCGTCGTCGGGGAGCCCCTCGCAGATCGACCCCTTCTCGGCCGCGATCGCCTCGATGCTGCCCAGATGGCCGATATGGGCGGGCGCGATCGCCGTGATGACCGCGACATGCGGGCGCGCGAGGCGGGCGAGCGGGGCGATCTCGCCCGCGTGGTTCATGCCGATCTCGGCCACGCAGAAGGCCGCGTCGCGCGGAATGCGCGCCAGCGTCAGCGGCAGCCCCCACTGGTTGTTGTAGGAGGCGACGGCGGCGTGCGTCTTGCCCTGCGGAGAGAGGGCGGTGCGCAGCATTTCCTTCGTCGTCGTCTTGCCGACGCTGCCGGTAACCGCGACGACGCGGCCGGTGAAGCGGGCGCGGCCGAAACCGCCGAGCCGGGCGAGGCCCGCGAGCGTGTCCTCCACCATCAGCAGCCGGTCGTGGCCGGGCACCGGACGATGCACCATCGCGCCCGCCGCGCCGCGCGCGAAGGCGTCCGCCACATGGGCATGGCCATCGCCGTTCTCGCCCTGCAGCGCCACGAACAGGTCGCCCGGCTCGATGGTGCGGGTGTCGATCGACACGCCGGAGGCGGCGAAGGGCGCGCCCATCGCGCCGCCCGTCGCCTCGCGCAGATCCTCGGCCGACCACAACGGGGGCATCGCGCCGCTCATGCCAGGCCCGCCATGCGCCGGACCGTCTCCACGTCGTCGAACGGGATCACCCGCGCGCCGATGGTCTGGCCCTGCTCGTGGCCCTTGCCGGCCACCGCCAGCACGTCGCCGGGGCCGAGTTCCGCGAGCCCGGCGGCGATGGCGGCGGCGCGGTCGCCGATCACCAGCGCGCCCGGACAGGCGGCGGCGACGGCGGCGCGGATCGCGGCGGGGTCTTCCGAGCGCGGATTGTCGTCGGTGACGATCGCGAGGTCCGCGAGCCGGCGCGCCGCGTCGCCCATCAGCGGCCGCTTGCCCCGGTCTCGGTCGCCGCCCGCGCCGAACACCACGATCAGCCGCCCCGCCGAATGCGGGCGCAGCGCGGTCAGCAGCCGCTCCAGCGCGTCGGGCGTGTGCGCGTAATCCACATACGCGGCGGCGCCGTTCGGCAGCCGCGCGGCGAGTTCCATCCGCCCGCGCACGCCCGCCAGATGCGGCAGCCGGCCGAGCACGTCGGCCTCGCCCAGCGCCATCGCGAGCGCCGCGGCCAGCAGCACGTTGTCGGCCTGGAAGCGGCCGGGCAGCGGCAGCTCCACGCTGCGGCGGACGCCCGCCGCCTCGATCTCCAGCGCCATCCCGGCGGGCAGGGGCGTGTAGCGGAGCAGGCGCAGGCGCGAGCCGCCCTCGCCCACCGTGCCGAAATCCAGGCCGCGCCGCGCCGCGATGTCGGCCAGCGCGGCGAGCGTCTCCGGGTCCATGTCGGCGCAGGCAATGGCGGGCGCGCCGGGCGGCAGCAACTCGGCGAACAGCCGCAGCTTGGCCGCGCGGTAGGCTTCCAGCGTGCCGTGATAGTCCAGGTGGTCGCGCGTCAGGTTGGTGAAGCCGCCCGCCGCCAGCGCCACGCCGTCCAGCCGGTTCTGGTCGAGCCCGTGCGAGGACGCCTCCATCGCCGCGTGCTGGATGCCGGCGCGGGCGAGCGCGGCGAGGGTTTCCGCGAGGCTGACCGGATCGGGCGTGGTCAGGCCGGCGCCCGCCGGGAAGCCCGGCGCATTGAGGCCGAGCGTGCCGAGGCTCGCGGACTGCCGGCCGCCCAGCGCCCAGATCTGGCGCAGGAAGTCGGCGGTGCTGGTCTTGCCGTTGGTGCCGGTGACGGCGACGACGGTGCGCGGCTGCGGCCCGGCGAAGACCGCCGCGAGCTGCGCCAAGCGGCGGCGCGGCGCCTTGTCCTGGATCAGCGGGCGAGGCGGCACGCCCTCGGGCCAGGCGGTGCCTTCCGGGGCCAGCACGGCGGCGGCGCCGCGCGCCACGGCATCCGCGATGAAGGCGCGGCCGTCCTGCGCCGCGCCGGGCAGGGCGGCGAACAGGAAACCGGGGCGCACGCGCCGGCTGTCGGCGGTGATGCCGGCGATCTCCGGCCCGGCATCGGGCCATGCGGGGGTGATCCCGGCCATGAGATCACCGAGTCGCAAGCGCCGGCACCAGCACGGCGGCCGTGGGCGGAGCGGCGGGCGGCTCGGCCTGGGCCTGATGGCGCTGATCGCGCGGCGCGGGGCGCAGCACGGGGGTCATCGGCCCATTGGCGGGGATCGGCTGGCCTGGCCGCTGGGCGCGCTGGCCAGTCGCCGCCGGCCTCGCCTCGGGTGTCGCGGCGGCCACCGGCGGGGTGCGCGGCGCGCCGGGGGGGCGGCCCGGCTGCAGCGGGATGTACAGCGCCTGCTTGATCGCATCGGCGTCGGCGATGTCGGGCAGCAGGCCCAGCATCGGCCCGATGCGCGCGATCACCCGCCCCGCCGCGGGGGCGGCGACCCAGCCCGCCGTCGCGTAGCCGTGCGTGCTGGCGTTCGCATGCGGCTCGTCGAGCATCATGTACACCGCGTAGCGCGGCTGGTTCATCGGAAAGACGCTCATGAACGCCGCGACGTTCGTATGCTTCCGGTAGCCGTGCGCGCCCACCTTTTCGGCGGTGCCGGTCTTGCCGCCGACATAGTAGCCAGGGATCTCCGCGGTCTTGCCGTAGCCGTCGGTGACCACGAGGCGCATCAGCTTGCGGATGGTGTCCGAGGTGGACTGCTGCAGGATCCGCTCGCCCGGCGGCGGCGGCAGCGGCTGCGTCGGGTTGGCCGGCATCGCGTCCAGATGCCCCCCGCCCTGCAGCGACTTCGCCAGGATCGTCGGCTGCAGCATGATCCCGCCATTGGCGAGCACGGCGGTGCCGCGCACGACATGCAGCGGCGAGACCGCGATGCCGTGGCCGAAGCCCACGGTCAGCGTCGTGACTTCCTTCCAGTTCGACGCCGGCTGCACGATCGGCAGCCCCACCTCGGGCAGCTCGATGCCGATGCGGTTGAACATGCCCATGCCGCGCAGCCAGGCGCGCTGCCGCTCGGCGCCCACCGCCTGCGCGATATGCGCCGCGCCGAGGTTCGACGAATACGCCAGCACTTCCGGCAGATAGAGCCAGCGGTGCTTGCCCTCGAAGTCGGTGATGGTGAAGCGGCCGATGCGGATCGGGCGGGAGGCGTCGAACTCGTCCCAGATATGCGCGATGCCGCCGTCCAGCGCCATCGCGGCGGTCTGCAGCTTGAAGGTGCTGCCCGGCTCGTACATGCCGGTCACGGCGCGGTTGAACCGTTCGTCCGGCGAGGCGCTGCCGACCATGTTGGCGTCGTAGTCGGGCAGGCTGACCATCGCCAGCACCTCGCCCGTGCGCACGTCCATCACGATGCCGCAGGCGCCGATCGCCCGGAACTCGTCCATCGCCTGCGACAATTCGTCGCGCACCACCGCCTGCACGCGCACGTCGATCGACAGGCGGAGCGGCGTCGGGTCGTCGTGCAGGCGCTGGTCGAAGAAGCGCTCCACGCCCGCCACGCCGTGCCCGTCCACATCGACGCCGCCCAGCACCTGCGCCGCCGCGCGCCCCATCGGGTAGCGCCGCCGCTCGGTCGGCTCGAAATAGATGCCGGGGATGCCGAGCGCGTTGATCATCAGCTGCTCGCGCGGGGACAACTGCCGCGCGAGATAGACAAACTGCTTGCCGCTTTCCGCGAGCCGCTTCGCCGCCTCCTCCTCGTCGAGCTTCGGCAGCACGGACTTCAGCTTGTGCGCCGCGTCCGCCGGGTCGATCAGCTCGCGCGGGTTGGCGTACAGCGCGGCGGTGGGCAGCGAGATCGCCAGGATCTCGCCGTTGCGGTCGGTGATGGTGGCGCGCCGCGCCGGCGATACGCTGCCCGCCGTCTTCGGCGGGTCGAGCAGCTGGGCGATCGGCCGTTCGGGCCGGTGCGGTTGCAGCGGCTGGATGATCGTCGCGTCCGCGAGCTTCAGCATCACCGCGACGAACAGCACGCCGAAGCCGATCGCGGTGAAGCCCAGGCGGCGGCGCGTCTTGGCCATCGCCGCCCGCCGCTTCAGGTCGGGCGCCGTCAGCCGGACCGTTTCGATGCGCGGCACCGCGTCGTCGCGCGCCGCGCCGCGCCGGAACGCGGGGGCGCGCGGCGGCGGCATGTCGGACGGCGGCGGCGGGGTCGGCTCGCCGTCGTCCGGCCCGGTGCGGGGATCGTCGGGGGGCTCGCGCATCGGCCCGCCTCAGTGCCCGTCGGCGGGCGGGAACAGGGCGATCGGCCTCGGCGGCGGCAGGCTCGTGCGGCCCGCCATACCGAGCGCGGAGCCGACGAGCGCGGGCGGCGGCTGCGCCACGGCGACCGGCGTGATCGGCGCGGCATAGCGCGGCGCCGCGGCCAGCTGCGGGCGCGGCGCGGCGGCGGCCACCACGGTCGGGCGCGGCGGCTCAGCGGCGGCGCGGACGGGCTCGGGCCGCGGCGCGGCGGGCTTGCGCTCGACCGGCGGGCTCGTGCGCTCGGCCACCTGCGCGGCGCCGGAGGGGGTGCCGGAGGGGGCGCCGGAGGGGGCGCCGGAGGGGGCGGGGACGGCGGCGGGCGCGGCGGGCTTCGCCTGCGCCACGACCGGCTTCGCTTGCGGCGGCTCGGCGGCGGCGGGCGGCGTCTCGGGCGCGGCCTGCGCCACCGGCGGGCCGGAGACCTGCGGCATCACCGCGGGAACCGCCGGCACCGGCGGCTGCTCGCGCGGCGCGTCGGGCGGCAGCACCGGCGGCAGGCGGTGATCCAGCTCCGCCATCGTGGTGAACTGGCCGGGCGCGACGGTCTTCAGCGCCAGGAACTGGTCCGACAGCGCGCGCAGCCGCTCGGGATCGTTCAGCAGCGTCCACTCGGCTTCCAGAAGCCGCGTCTTGTCGCGCGCCGCCTGCGTCTCGCGCACGGTCTGCTCGATCTGCCGGTCGAGCATCTGCGCGCGGTGCTTGGACTGATACAGATACAGCCCCGATCCGCAGGCGAGCAGGAAGCAGAGCAGCGTGAACGGGCGGATCATGCGCGGGCTCCTTCCGCGGCGGGGAGCCGCTGCAAGGCGCGCAGGCGCGCGCTGCGGGCGCGCGGGTTGGCTCCGGTCTCGGCCTCGGACGGCCGCACCGCGCGGGCGGAGAGCAGGCGGAAGCGGGCCTGCGCCTCGGCGCCCGGCCGCAGGAACTGGCGGGGATCGTGGCGCGACGGCGCCGGGACGCGGCCCGCGGCCTCCGCCATGAAGCGCTTGACGATGCGGTCCTCCAGCGAATGGAACGACACCACCACCAGCCGCCCGCCGGGCGAGAGCAGCGATGCCGCCTGCGCGAGCGCCGCCTCGATCTCCTCAAGCTCCTGGTTCACGCGGATGCGCAGCGCCTGGAAGCTGCGCGTGGCCGGATCGATCCCGCTGCGGTCCGGCGGCAGCACCGAGCGGATGATGCCGGCGAGCCGCGCGGTGGTCGTGATCGGCGCCTCGGCGCGGGCGGCGACGATGGCGCGCGCGATCCGGCGCGAGGCGCGTTCCTCGCCGAGTTCGTAGAGCAGGTCGGCCAGCTCGTCCTGCGGCAGCGTGTTCACGAGGTCGGCGGCGGTCGGCCCGTCGCGGCCCATCCGCATGTCGAGCGGCCCGTCGCCGCGGAAGGAGAAGCCGCGCGCCGGATCGTCGAGCTGGAAGGAGGAGACGCCGAGATCGAGCACCACGCCATCGAGCGCCGCCACGCCGCGATCGGCGAGCAGCTTCAGCATCGCGCCGAAGCGGCCTTCCACCAGATGCAGCCTGCCGGGGAAGCGGGCGGCGAGCGCGGCGCCGCGCGCGATCGCCTCGGGGTCGCGGTCGATCGCCCAGACCGTGCAGGCGGCCGCGCCCAGGATCGCGGCGGCGTAGCCGCCGCCGCCGAACGTGCCGTCCAGATAGGTGCCGCCGTCGCGCGGCGCGAGCGCGTCCAGCACCTCGGCCAGCATCACGGGGACGTGCCTGCCCGTCGGCCGGGCGCTCATGCCCGCGCCTCCCCGCCCGTGGGGGCGGCGGCGGGCGCGGCGTGCGGCGACATGCCGTTCACGCGCGCCCATTCGCGGGCCTTCGCGCGGCGCTCGCGCGCGGCCTCGGGGTGCCAGATCTGGAAGGTCCGGCCCAGTCCGATGAAGGTGACGGTGTCGGTCAGCTTGGCATGCGCCTTCAGGTCGTCGGGCAGGACGATGCGGCCTTCCTTGTCCGCCTCGACGGGGAAGGCGTCGCCATACAGGGCCATCGCCATGTCGTCATGCGGCGCACTGAGAAGATCGAAGCGGCTCAGCGATGCCTCCAGCGCATGAAAGACGGATGTCGGCCAGACCTCGACACAATCGTGGGCGTGCGAAGGACGCAGCACCAGCGACGGACTTTCCGGGGCAGGCGTCTGCATGGCACGCAGCGCGCTGCGGAACGGCGCGGGAATCGAGACCCGCCCCTTGGCGTCGAGCCGGTTCTGGTGGGTGCCCAGGAATTGGCTCATGCCGCCCAAGCCACCGCACACGCTCCTGCCTTGTGGGCCTTCTTCCGGGTCGGAACCTGGCCCGCTGATGCCACCATTTCCCGAGTGAATCCGAGGCGCGGAGCGACCGCGCTTGGGAAACAATGGGATATCATGGGCAAACATGGGCGTAAAGCGCAATCACATGGGATTGCCGCTGCCGCGTCGGTCGGTTTCGCCTGTACCGAGTTCGGGAACCCGCGGTGGAACCTTAGGATTTCCTTAAGCGCACCTCCGCGGATTCATATTTTGTTCCGCTCTGCCGCACGTCCCCGGCACCCGTGCATGAGCGCGCGAAGCAGCCTCTATTCCGCCGCACCGCGCGCCGCGATCCGTCGCGCCAACAGATCGAACTCCGCCACCGACAGCGTCTCCGCGCGCCGGTCCGGGGCGATGCCCGCCGCGCGCGGCAGCGCCTCCGCGTCCTCGGCGCCGAGCAGCGGGCGCAGCGCGCCGCGCAGCATCTTCCGCCGCTGCCCGAACGCCGCCGCGGTCAGCCGCTCCATGCCGGTGAACAGCGCCGGATCGGGCTGCGCGGCGTGCGGCTCCAGATGCACCACCGCGGAATGAACCTTGGGCGGCGGCACGAAGGCGGCGGGCGGAATCCGCAGCGCCAGCGCCACGCGGCAGGTCCATTGCGCAAGCACCGCAAGCCGTCCGTAGTCGCCGCCGCCGGGCGCCGCGCAGATCCGCTCCGCGACCTCAAGCTGGAACATCAGCGTCAGGCTCTCGTACGCCGCCGCCTGCCGCAGCCAGCCCACCAGCAGGGGGCTTGCGATGTTGTAGGGCAGGTTCGCCACGATCCGGCGCGGCGCCGGCACCAGCGCCGCCAGATCGGTGCGCAACGCATCCGCCTCGACGATGCGCAGCCGCCCGGCCGATGCGTCCGCGAGTTCGCCAAGCGCCGCGACCGCCCGCGCATCCACCTCCACGGCGGTCACGTCCGCCGCCTCGGACCGCAGCAGCGCGCGCGTGAGCCCGCCCGGGCCGGGGCCGACCTCGATCGCGTGCCGCCCCTGCATCGGACCGGCGGCGCGCACGATCCGCGCCGTCAGGTTCTCGTCGAGCAGGAAATGCTGGCCGAGCGACCGCCGTGCGTTCAGCCCGTGCCGCGCGATGACCTCGCGCAGCGGGGGAAGCGGGGGAAGCGGTCCCGTCAGGCGGCGCCGCGCAGGTCGATATTGGCCTTGCGGCGCAGCTCGCGCAGCAACTGCCGCGACGCCAGCTCCGCCCGCTCGCCGATCACCTCCTGGCGGATCTCCTGATCGGACAGTTGCGAGACGTTCTTCTCCTCGCGCGAGCACACCATGACCACCATGATCCCGTCGTTGGCCACGAGCGGCTGGCTTGCCTTGCCGATCGGCAGCCCGGCCAGAAGCTGGCGGAACTGCGGCGGGCTGACCTGTTCCAGGCGGATCTCGCCCGGATCGATCGGGCGCGATTGGTTCTGCGCCTTCGCCGCGGCCTCCACGTCGTCGCAGCTGCGCAGCGAGCTGCCATAGGCCTTCGCCTTGTCCAGCATCTGGCGCTGCTGTTCGGTCGGCGCCTGCGGGTTCAGCGGGCTGGCGAAGGGCAGGAAGAGCTGGCGGAGGGAGAGCACGGTCGCGTTCTCGTTGCCGAGTTCGCGCTTGCCGCGAAGCTGGACGATGGAAAAGCCGCCCGGAACCTTGACCGGGTTGCTGATCGCGCCGACGGGCATTTCCAGCACCAGTTGGGCGACGCCCGGATCGAGCTGGTTCGCCTGCCGCCAGCCCTCGTCGCCGCCCGAGAGCGCGGACTGGCTCTGGCTGAACTGCGCGGCGACGACCGGGAACGGCGCGCCGGCGCGCAGCTGCGAAATCACCGTCTCGGTGAAGCGCTGCGCGTCCGCCGTGTTCTGCGGATCGTCCACGGGAATGAAGATCTCGCCGATATGGTATTCGGGCTTGCCGGTCTGCTGCGCCAGGATGGCCTTCTGCGCCTCGATGTCCTGCGGCGTCAGCTGCGCGCGCTCGCCCAGCGTCTGGCGCAGCACGTCGCTCCAGCCGATCTGCACGCGGACCTGATCGACCAGCGTGCGGAAGCCCGCGCCGTCGGCGGACAGGCGCTGGCGCAGCGTGCCCGGCGGCATGCCGTTGCCCTGCTCGATCTGATGGATCGCATCCGCGATCTGCTGGTCGGAGACGACGATCTTGCGGCGCTGGATTTCCTGCAGCCGCAGCCGCTCGTCGATCAGCTGGCGCGTGATCTGCGGCTTCAGCCGCTCCAGCACCTCGGGCGTCATCGGGATGCCGGTGGACATGCCGAACAGCCGGGTGCGGCGGATCACGTCGTCGTTGCTGATCACGTCGCCGTTCACCACCGCGACGATGTCGGTCCTGGGTCCCGCCGGCGCCGCGCCCTTGCCCGCCGCCGCGCCATTCCCGCCCGGTGCGGGGGCCTGCTGCGCGGCCGGCGGCTGCGACAGCGGCGCCGCCCAGGCGGCCCCGCAAGCGGTGACCGCTGCGCCGAACGCGGCGGCGGCCAGGGCGCCGAGCGCCGCGCGGCCTGCCTTCGTTGAGATCATCTCGACTGGTCCATCCATCCCCTGCGGCCGGGTTCCGGCGGAAAACGCCCCGCCGCCGCGCCGCTCGCAGCGCGCTTCATAGCGCGTGGAAGCCGAATTGTCCGATGGTCTTCAAGGTAATCTGGAACAGCACCGCGCTGGAGCCGCTATAGGTGCCCACCTGGGTGTACTGGCGGTAGTACAGGATGCTGAAAATAACGCATTCGTTCTCCCAGGACCCCTGCGCGGCCACGGACACCATCTTGTTGGTCGAAAGGTCGCGCCGCATGTTCGCGGCGAAGTGGTATGGGCCGATCCGCGAATCCGCCCCGAGCGCGATCTCGTTGCGCGGTATGTAGAACCCGGTGCTAGCGGGCGGCGGCGGCGGCTGGCTGTAGAACGAATACGGGTTGTCGGTGGTGTAGATGTAGCCGCCGTTCACCCGGAACTCCGACGGCCCGACGCTCGCGGTCGCATCCGCGAACCGGGTGGCGAGGTTCGTCTTGTCGAGCCGCGTGCGGTACGTCAGGTCCAGCCACGGCGTCGGCGACAGGCTGGCGCGCGCCACCACGTCCGAGACCTGGTCGCGCAGCCCCGATTGCGGGCTGAAATTGTTGTCCTTCGCCGGCTGATAGGATTGCCCCACCAGCCCGTCGAAGGTGGTGCCTTCCAGATACCACGCGCCATGCAGCGCCGCCGACAGCCGCGAGCCGCCTTCCAGCCGGTCGATGCCGGGGAAGCGGTTCAGCGAGAACAGGTTCGTGTCGGTGAACTCCAGGTCCAGGCTGTCCTCGTTCGGATACAGGTTGAACTGGCTGTTCCCGACGATCGGCGCGGCCACCACCTGGATGATCGGCTCGATCAGCTGCGTGCCCCAGGAGCCGCTGTTGCGCATCCACGGCCATTTCACCTGCAACGCCACCTGCGGCAGCGCGCGCGCGTCGTTGATGTCGGGCACGGTGCCGAAATTCGGCTGCTGGTTGAAGAAGTTGGCGTCGTAGGCGGCCGAATAGAGATGCGCGGTGAACTTCCACTCGTCGCCGACCATCCCCATGAACGGGCGGTCCCAGTTGACGTTCATCGTCGCGCGGCGGGTGTTGGTGCCGTCGGCGCGGTAGACGTTGAACGCCCCCGTATCGAAGGACAGCCGCCCGCCCAGCGGGTCGGTGCGGCCGAAATAGCTGTATTCGTAGCGCGGCAGCACCACCGGCAACTGGCTCGCGACCACGTTGCTCGTCACGCCCTGGTAGAAGCGCGTGTCGAGGCGCGAATAGGCGCCCTCGCCGAAGCCCTCCGCGTAGAGCTGGCTCGTCAGCACCGTCGCCGTGCCGCCGTAGATCGACGCCAGGTGGAAATCGTTCACGTAGTTGATCGACGAGGCGCGGTTCAGGTCGAAGCCCCAGCGCCACGTATCGTTGTAGTTGAAACGGCCCTTGGCGAAGATCGTGCCCTGCGCGCTGCCGTCGAGCTGCCCGGCGGAGACGTTCAGGTCCAGCGTGCCGCCGTTGAAGCGGCGGCGGTATTCCATATCCAGCTGCGGCCCGGCCCTGCTGGTGATCATCGGCGTGATCGTCGCGTCGGACTGGTCGTCCAGCACCCAATAATAGGGCTGCGCGTAGAACACGCCGATGCGCGAGGAATTGCCGAGCGAGGGGATCAGCAGGCCCGACAGGCGCTTGACCGACGGATCGGCGGTCCAGAAATACGGGAAGTAGCCGACCGGAACGCCGTAGAACTGCAGGACGGCGTCCGTGTACTCGATCTTCTTGTGCTCCAGGTCCTGCACGCCGTTCAGCGCGCGGATCTGCCACAGCGGCGGGCGCGTCGGATCGCTCGCGCACAGGTTGCAGGTGGAATAGACCACCTTCGACAGCTCGTTGATCAGCCCGCCGGTGCGCCGCGCGCCGTTCGCCACCAGCCGCGCGTTCTGTGTCAGGATCGCGCTCATGCCGCGCAGCACGCCGTCCTTCATGTCCTGCGTCAGCTCGGCGTAGTCGGCGAACATCACCTGCCCGTCGGGCTGCAGCAGCACCACGTTGCCCGACGCGGCCAGGATGCCGGTGTTGCGGTCGAACGTGACCTTGTCGGCGTACAGAACCTGGTCGTTCTGCCAGGCCTCGACATGGCCGCTCGCGGTCACCAGCGCGTTCTCGCGGTCGTAGGTGACGTTGTCGGCGGTGAACGACACCGGCGCGTTGCGGTCGCCCTGCGCCTTTCCCGCGCCCGCGCCCGCGACCTGCGCGAGCTGCGCCGCGGCCGGCGACGCCGCCGCCAGCAGGCAGGCCAACAGCACGCCAAGGCGCGCGGCAAGACGGAGGCTGCGCGCCATCCTAGCCGTCCTCGACGTGCAGCAGCTGCGCCACCGCCATCATCAGCCCCGCCGCCGCCGGCGCCCAGGCCGCCAGCGCCACCGGCAGCGCGCCCGACTGGCCGAACTCCTCCGCCACCTTGGAGATCACGAACAGCGCGAACCCGGCGGCGACGCCGCTGCCGATCATCCGCGCGACGCCGCCGCGCCGGGTCTGGCGCATCGAGAATCCCGCCGCGACCAGCGCCATCGTGCCCGCCAGCAGCGGCAGCGCGAGCAGCGAGGCGTAGTGCAGCCGGTGGCGGATCGAGGAGAAGCCCGAGCGGTCGAGCAGCCTGATGAAGCCCGGCAGCGCCCAGAACGACAGCGTATCGGGCGAGGCGAAACTCTCCTGCACGCGCGAAACGGTCAGGTCGGTCGGCAGCTTGATCGTGCGCGGCGCGTCGGGGTTGCGGTCGGGGCGGATCGTGCGCGCATCCTCCAGCAGCCAGTAGCCGGGCGCGAGCGTCGCCTTCGATGCCTCGATGCGCTCCAGCAGCTTGTCGTCCTTGTCGAGCCGGAAGACACTGACGGTCTTACCGGTCAGCGTCTTCTTGACCAGCTGTACGTTTATCGCGTGCAGGATCGCCACCCCCGTCGGCGAAAGTTCGTGATCGGACTGGCGCAGCCACAACTGCCCGCCCGACAGTGCCAGCGGCCCGCCGCTGGTGCGCAGATAGGCGCCGTCCAGCGCCTCGGCGCGGGCCAGCATCAGCGACGACAGCGGGCTGATGGCGACGGTCGCGAACACCCCCATCAGCACGGCGCACAGCACCGGGGCGGCGAGGAACTGCCAGGCGGAGATGCCGGCCGCGCGCGCCACGATCAGCTCCGAGGAGCGGGTCAGGCGCCAGAACGCCAGGATGCCGCCCAGCAGCACCGCGAAGGGCAGGATCTGCATCGCCTCGTACGGCAGCCGCAGGGCCGCGATCTCCGTCACCAGCCCGAACGTCGCGTCCGGCTTGGTGGCGGAGCGGCGCAGCAGCTCGATGAAGTCGAACAGCGACACGAGCCCCGACAGCGCCAGCAGCATCGCCAGCACCGCCGCCGAGAAGACGCGCGCGATATAGAGGGAGAGCGTCAGCGGCGGGGTCACGCGGATCGGCCCGTCACGCCACGGTCTCCGCGGGGGACGGCGCGGCCAGGCGGCGCGGTCCCCGCTGGGGTCCGAACAGGATCCAGATGCACACCAGCCCTGGCAGCACCGCGTGGATCCACACC
>JAFEFJ010000460.1 GCA_018240635.1 Pseudomonadota bacterium
CTTGGCGGGCACGATCTCGCCCGGCTCGCCCGCCGCATCCATCCCCGCTTCGGATGGAACGACCTTGTGATGACCCCGCCGATGGAGACGCAGCTCCGGGAAATCTGCGACCGCGTGCTGCACCGTGACACGGTGCTTGGGCAGTGGCGCTTCGCCGACAAGCTCGCGCTGGGCCGCGGCGTCACCGCGCTGTTTGCTGGCCCCTCCGGCACCGGCAAGACGATGGCGGCCGAAGTGGTGGCGGGCGTGCTCGGCATCGACCTGTTCAAGATCGACCTCGCCAGCGTGGTCAGCAAATACATCGGCGAGACCGAGCAGAATCTCGACCGCATCTTCCGCGCCGCCGAGGATGTGAACGGCATCCTGCTGTTCGACGAGGCGGATGCCCTGTTCGGCAAGCGGTCGGAGGTACAGGACGCGCGCGACCGCTACGCGAACCTGGAAATCTCCTACCTGCTGCAGAAGATGGAGGAGTTCGAGGGCATCGCGATCCTGTCCACGAATCTGCAGAAGAATCTCGACGACGCCTTCACGCGGCGGCTCGCCTTCATCGTGCATTTCCCCTTCCCCGAAGCCGCGGAACGACGCCGAATCTGGGACGTGTCCTGGCCCGCCGCGCTGCCGCGCGCGCCCGGCCTGCAATTCGACGCGCTCGCGCGCGCCTTCAAGCTCAGCGGCGGCAACATCAAATCCGCCGCTCTGGGCGCCGCATTTCTCGCGGCCGCGGAAGACGCGCCGGTCTCCATGCGACACGTGGTACGCGCCATCGAACGCGAATACGAAAAGCTCGGCCGGCCGCTGAAGCAGGACGAGGTTGCGCCGTTCCTCTCGGACACCGCAATGGCCGCGCCTGCATGAGCGGCCACGCGGGCAAGCTGAAGATCAAGTCCGCGACACGGGAGAGCGAACGGCGGTCTGCGCCGTCGCAGCCGGTTCGGACGGCCGGCGCAAAGGCTGAACATCCGTTGGCCGCCCTGCAACATGGCGCAGGAAACGCGGCTGTGACCGATCTGGCTAACCGTGGCGCCGCCCCCCCGGCGGAACAGCCGCCGTTGACGGATGATGACCTTCTGAAACTCGCCGACCAGAGCCCGATCGTCGTTGAAGGGAAGGCGCCGCATCAGTTCGACGACTTGATTTCGGCCGCGCGCCGCGGGCTGATCGATCTGACCACGCCGGCGGAGTTCGAGCGCCAGATGCGGTTCCGCATCAGCCGGGGCTCGACAGAGTACGCGGATTCCTGGACCAGCGACGAGCGCTGGAACTATGCGCTCGCGGAAACCGGCGACGAGAAGGCCGCGATAGCCCGCGACAAGTGGGACAGCTACGTGCAGCAGACCTACATGGCCTATATGCGCCAGCGTGCCGCCGAGTGGGAGGACGCGTGCGAACGCATGGATCGCGCCGCCCGCGTCGGCAATGCGATAGCGAAATATACGATCGAAACCGTCGTGGCTCTGCCCACGCTGGGCGGCGCGTATATCGACCTCGGCGGCGTGGAACTCGGCAAGCGTCTGCTGTTCGGAAAGGTGCTCGCCGCATCGACCAGCACGGGCGACGATACCGGATGGGGCGCTGTCGTCGATATCGCCGGCTCGTCGATGCCCAGCAAGTTCGGTTCGGCGCCGGCCGTCGATCCGCTCGCCGCTCCGCCTGCGGATCCTGTCGTGCAGCCAAAGCCGGCGACCCCGGAACTGCCTGCCCCCGCCACGCAGGCGAAGCCGTCGGTGTCGGCAGATACCGCGGCTGCGAAACCGCCGGTCGCCGCGCGTTCGGAAGCATCGCTCGGGGAACAGGCTGCATCGGGCGG
>JAFEFJ010000461.1 GCA_018240635.1 Pseudomonadota bacterium
GCCTTCGGCAACGAGACGGCGCTGGCGCACGGAGTGCGCGGCCCGGCTCACTGCCACCTCTACGGCGCCCGCCGGAGGCGGGGCATCGAGGAAGCTGATCGGGCAGTGGCCCGGCAGGCTAACCGTGTTCGCGGGAGACCGCGCGCTGTGAGGTGGGATGCCGTCTCCGAACAGATCATCCATGAGCTCGATGCACTCCCGGCCGATGCCGGGGCGGCCGAGCGTGCGGCTGCTGTTCGCGACTGCCTCTCCGCACAGCTCCGAACCGCCGCCGGCGGTGTCACGACCGAGCGCGCATATGCGGGGTTGCTACGCGACCTCGGATTTGCGGGCCGGCTCGTGCGCAAGCTCGCGCCAGCCTGGAAGACGGTCAGCCTCGAGCAAGAGCCCGGTGACACCGGCGCGGCATCCGCCGTGCTGGCCGCAATCCAAGAGGCTCGTGCCTCGCTGACAAAGGACTGACCAGATGCCTGGTGAAATGGAAGCGCTGGAAGCAATCGCCAGCGAAGTGAAGTCGTTCGCGGCCGACGTGAAGGGTCTTCGGACCGAGCTCATGGGCCGAATGGACGATCTCGAAAAGAAGCAAGGCCGGCGCTCTATCGGGAACGCCTGGGGAGACGATCCGGCCCGCTCGCGCGGCGAGCCTGATGCAGAGCAAAAGGCCCTCGGTAAGTTCCTGCGCACGGGCGACGACGCCGAAATCAAGGCGATGTCGGCCGGCTCCGATCCGGATGGCGGTTATCTCGTCCTGCCGAACATGGCGACGACGATGACATCGAAGCTCTGGGATCAGACTGTGATGCGCCAGCTCTCCCGCGTCGAGACCATGACAACTGGTGATGTGTGGGAGGAGCCGATCGACGCGACCGACGTTGCTGCAACTTGGGTGGCTGAGACGCAGGATCGACCGACGACTCCGAGCTCGCCGGTCGGGCTCGCCAGCTACCCGCTACAGGAGCTTTACGCGAATCAGCCGATCACTCAGCGGCTGCTTGACGACAGCGGCATCAACCTCGGCGCCTGGATCCAGCAGAAGATCACCGATCGCTTCTCGCGGGCAGAGGACGTGGCCTTCATCAACGGCGACGGTGTGATCAAGCCGAGGGGCTTCATGAGCGCCACCATCAACAATCTGTCCGACTCCGCTCGCAAATGGGGCGACCTGCAATACGCACCAGGCGGTGACGCTGCCACCATCACGGCAGATTCCTTGCGGAAGGTTCTTTGGACCCTCCGCACGCCCTATCGGACCGGTGCAAGCTGGATCATGAACAGCAATACCGCGGCCACAATCGATGGGGTAAAGGACGGGGCAGGCAACTTCGTGTGGCGCGCCAGCATGGCCGCCGGCGTGCCCAATATGCTGCTCGGCTATCCGGTGGTGATCAGCGAGACGATGCCGGACGTTACACCCAACGCATATCCGGTTGCGTTCGGTGATTTCAAACGCGGCTATCTCATCGTCGATCGGGCTGGGATCAAACTGCTGCGCGATCCGTTCTCGAGCAAGCCGAACGTCCTATTCTACGTCACCAAGAGGGTCGGCGGCGGCGTTTCCAACTCGGAAGCGATCAAGCTGCTGAAGATCAGCGTTTCGTAACGTCGCGCGGCCGATGAGGGCCAAGGTAAAGCCCCGCGAGGGTGGCTCGGTTCTCCGGGTCATCTCTCTCGGCGGCGGCGTTTCAGGTTGTCGGGCTTCACGGCCGACTTCATCCGCTTGACACCGCTCCCGCAACAGACGCAACCTCCGCGCCGGAGCCTCAAATCTCCGACGCAGAAGCGACG
>JAFEFJ010000462.1 GCA_018240635.1 Pseudomonadota bacterium
CGTTCAGCTTCTGGCCCAGGTTGGTGATCTGCGCGTCCTTGTCGCGCCCCGCCGCCTCGGAGATCGACAGCGCCTTGGCGACGGCGGCAAGCTGCGCTCGCAACTGGTCAACCTGCTGGTTCAGCAACGCGATCTGCGCCTTGGCCGAATCCGCGAGCTTGTTCTGCTCGTCGAGCAGCGAGGCGACCGCCTGCCGCCGCTGTTCCTCGGTGGTGGCGCGGGCCGCGGCGTCGGCCACCTGCTTCTGCAGGTCGTCGCGCAGCGCCGAGAGCGCGCGCACCTGCTCGGCGAGCTTGGCGAGTTCCGAGAGCTTCGCCTCGATCGTCGCCTTGTCGGCCTGCACGGTCTTGTCGAGCGCCTGCGCCTGAAGCTGCATGTCCGCAAGCTGCTGCTTCGTGGCCGCGAGATCGGCGGCGGTCTGCGCGGCCTGCTTGGTGGCGGCGTCGGCGCGGCTGGTCTGGTCCTGAAGTTGTGATTGCAACTGACCGGCGCGCGCGTTCGCCGCGTCGAGCTGCGCGGTCAGCGCGTTAATCTGCTTGCCGAGGGAGTCGCGCGCCGCGTTCGCGTCCGACAGCGACTTGTTCAGCCCCGCGACCGACAGTTGCAGGTCCTTCGTCTTGCCGCGTTCGAGGGAGAGCATGTCGGTCATTTCGGCAAGCTGGCGTTTCACCTGGTCGAGCGCCTTGTCGCGCCCCGACAGCGCGACCGACAGGAACGCCTGCGCCAGCACGAAGACCAGCAGCACGAAGATGATGACCATGAGCAGCGTGGACAGCGCGTCCACGTAGCCCGGCCATGCCTCCAGCCCGTTGCCGCCGTTGCGCCTGCGGACGGAACCCGCCATCAGCGCGGCGGCTCCTCGGCCAGCGCGGCGACGGTGCGGGTCAGGATGCGCAGGTCGCTGCGCAGCTCGGCGGTGGCCTGCGCGCGGCCCTGCTCGGCATCGGTGAGCAGGCGCTGCAGATAGAGCTCGATATTGCGCAGATGGGCGCGCGCGGTTTCGTCGTGCTGCGATTCGTGCCGCGCTTCCGCAAGGCGCGCGAGGGCGGGGCCAAGCTGAGTCTGCGTCTCGGCGATGCGCAGCATGAGCTGCTGGTTCGTCCGCATCGTGTCGGTAAGCGCGGACAGCCGCTCCGTCAGCGCGACAATCGTCTGGTTGGTCTGCGCGCCGCGATCCTCGCCGCGTGCGAGCACGCGCTGCAGCCCCTCCATGTTCTCGGCGGTCTGTTCGAGCAGCGCCTGGACGTAGACGGGCACGGACCCGCCCTCGCCTTCCGACAGCACGCCGGAGGACAGCCGCGTGAGGCCGGCGAGCCACTCCTCAAGCTCGTTGAAGAAGCGGTTCTGCGCCTGGCCCGCCGTGAGATCGAGGAAGCCGAGCACGAGCGCGCCAGAGAGGCCGAACATGCTGGCCGAGAAGGCGGTGCTCATGCCGCCGAGCGGCTTGGCGAGTCCCGTCTTGAGCTGGTCGAACATCGTGGCGACGTCGCCGCCCGTGACCGACATCGAGCCGATCACGTCCGACACCGCGCCGATGGTGCGCAGCAGGCCCCAGAACGTGCCGAGCAGGCCGAGGAAGATCAGCAGCCCCGTCATGTAGCGCGACAACTCGCGGCTTTCGTCGAGGCGGGAGGCGAGGCTGTCGAGCAGCGAGCGCATCGCGGTGGCCGACAGCGTGAGGCGGGCCCGGCCCGTGCTGTCGCGGGAGGGGGTTTCGCGCGCCGCCAGCATGCTGGCCATCGGCGCGAGCAGCTTCGGCGCGGGCAGCGCGGCGACGCGG
>JAFEFJ010000463.1 GCA_018240635.1 Pseudomonadota bacterium
GCGTCGCGGAAACTCGTCTTGACTTTGCCTGCCGCCATCGCGCCACCCCCACCCGTTGCGCGATCAGGAAGCCGGGCCCGTTCGCTGTCAAGGCAGGCCGCTTCGACACGCGGCGGTATCGGTCTAGGATGCGCCGATGCAGACCGATGTTTCCGCACTCAGCTTTCCCATCGCCGAGCCGCCCGTGCCGGGGGCCGCGATCGATATCGCACCGGGCGTGAAATGGGCGCGGCTGCCCCTGCCCTACCGGCTGGACCACGTGAACATCTACCTGATCCAGGACGGCGCGGGTTGGGCGGTGCTGGACACCGGGCTCGGCACCGACGACTGCCGCGCCGCGTGGGACGCGCTGCTGGGGGGCCCGCTTGCGAACGAGCGGCTGACGCGCGTGATCGTGACGCATTACCACCCCGACCATGTCGGGCTGGCCGGCTGGCTGTGCGAGCGGTTCGGGCTGGAGCTATCCATGCCGCGGCCGGAATATCTCATCAGCCTCGCGCTGCAATACGCCCCGGGCGACATGGGATCGGAGATGCACAGGCCGTTTTACCTCCGGCACGGCCTCGGCACGGAGGCGACCGAGATCGTGCTGAGCCGCGGGCACGAATATCTGCGCCGCACGACGGGCGTGCCGACCACGTATCACCGCATCAAGCACGGCGACGCGATGACGCTGGGCGGGCGGCGGTTCGACGTGCTGACCGGCGGCGGGCATTCGCTGGAGCAGGCGATGCTGCATCAGCCCGAATACAAGCTGTTCTTCGCCGCCGATCAGGTGATCGCCCGCATCTCGCCCAACGTCAGCGTGCACGCGATGGAGCCGGACCTCGATGCGCTCGGCATCTACCTGCAATCGCTGCGCGCGCTGCGCGCCGCGATCCCGGCGGACGTGCTGGTGCTGCCGGGGCATGGGCTGCCGTTCCACGGCCTGCATGCGCGGATCGACGAACTGATCCACCACCACGCGCAACGCTGCGGCGACATCGAAACCGCCTGCCGCCATCAGGCCCGCAGCGTCGCCGAGATCCTGCCCTTCGTGTTCCACCGCGAACTCGACGCGCACCAGACCGGCTTCGCCTTCGGCGAGGTGCTGGCGCACGTGAACCACATGCTGGCGCAGGGCGAGCTGACGCTGGCGCGGGATGCGGCTGGGACGGAGCGGTACCTGGCCCGCTGAGGGTCAGGCCAGCGCGATCCCGTCCGCCTGCGCGATGACGGCAAGCAGCTCCTGAAAGTATTCCGCGAAACTTCGCGCGACATCGATGTGCCAGGCGCTGGCGGCGGTGCGCCAAAGGACGATCTCGGCCTTCTCGAACAGCGTGCGGGTGCACATCCCGACCGGGAACGCTTCGGGCGAGAGATCGAGCGGCACGGCGCCGTTCAGCAGCGTGGCGGCATCCTCGCCCGACAGGACGAAGCCGAGCTGGCGGTGCGAGACATCGAACAGCGCATGCGGCGTTTCGGTGCGCGCCACCTGCGCGGCCAGCGCGGCGCCCTCGCCTTCCGGGGCCAGCAGCAGCCATTCGTCGGGGCCGAGCCACAGCGCGCTGGCGCCGCCGAGCGACAGCGAATGCAGCGGATGCGTCGGCACCGCCACCGCGAAGGGCGGCGATCCGCGCAGGATGAAACGATCGAGCGGGGCAGCGGGGGCGAAGTCAGCCATTCAACCGCGTCCCTTCCGGATCGAGGAACACCGGCGACACGACCCGGGCCGCAATCACGCTCCCAGGCATCGGCACGAACACGGTCTGCCCCATCCGCGCGCGCCCGTCCG
>JAFEFJ010000464.1 GCA_018240635.1 Pseudomonadota bacterium
CAGGTTCCGATCCATCGCAGCCATCATCACGATGCGATGATGTTCGGAACAATCGACGCCTATTCCGAGAAGTTCATCCTGCCCCTGTCGCATGACGAGGTGGTGCACGGCAAGCGCCCGCTGCTCGGGCGGATGCCGGGCGATGCGTGGCGGCAATTCGCCAATCTGCGCGCCTACTTCGGATTCATGTGGGGCCATCCGGGCAAGAAGCTGTTGTTCATGGGCGGCGAGTTCGCGCAGGGCCGAGAGTGGAACCACGATGCCTCGCTCGACTGGCACCTGCTGGACGTGCCCGCGCATCCGGCGTTGCATGTCGGGGATGCCGCGCCCGTGCTGGTGGTCAGCAACCTCACGCCCGTGCCGCGCGCGGGATACCGGGCCGGCGTGCCTTCGGGCGGCCCGTGGCGCGAATGCCTGAACTCCGATGCCGTCGCCTATGGGGGATCGGGCATGGGCAACGACGGCGCCGCACACGCCACGGGCGAGCCTGCACACGGCCTGCCTGATTCGCTCGTGCTCACGCTGCCGCCGCTTTCGACGCTCATGCTGTCGCCGGACCGGTCGTGAGCGACCCGTCACGCCCCGCACGGCTGGAAGCCGGCGTGCCCTATCCGCTCGGGGCGACCGCCGATCTGGGCGGCGTGAACTTCGCCGTGTTCTCGGCCAATGCCGAGCGCATCCAGCTTTGCCTTTTTGATCCGGCTGGGCGGCGCGAAGTCGCGCGCTACGATCTGCCCGAATGCACCAACGAGGTGTTTCACGGCTACCTGCCCGGTGCGCGCTCGGGGCAGCTCTACGGCTTCCGCGCCCACGGGCCGTATCAGCCCGAGCGCGGACATCGTTTCAATCCGAACAAGCTGCTGCTCGATCCCTATGCCAAGCAGCTTGCCGGCACGCTGCGCTGGTCGGATGCGCTGTTCGGCTACCGCCTGGGCGGGGGGCGCGAGGACCGCAGCTTCGACCGGCGTGATTCCGCGAGCGCCATGCCGAAGGCCGTCGTGCCGCCGATCGAAGGGTTGCGGCAACCGCAGAAGATCCCACCCACGCCCTGGCGCGATACCGTCATCTACGAAGCGCATGTGCGCGGCCTGACGATCCAGCGGGAGGACATTCCCGTGCGCGATCGCGGCACCTTCGCCGCGCTGGCCGACGCGCGGGTGATCGAGCATCTGAGCAGCCTGGGCGTCACCGCCATCGAGCTGCTGCCGGTGCATGCCTTCATGCAGGACCGCTTCCTGCTTGAAAAGGGCCTGCGCAACTACTGGGGCTACAGCACGCTGAGCTTCTTCTCGCCGGAGCCACGCTACCTGTCGGATGGCGGGCTGGACGACCTGCGCGTGGCCGTGGGCCGCCTGCACGCCGCGGGGATCGAGGTGATCCTGGATGTCGTCTACAACCACACCTGCGAGGGCAGCGAGCTTGGTCCCACGCTGTCCTGGCGCGGGCTGGACAACGCCAGCTACTACCGCCTGGTGCCCGGGCAGGAACGGCATACGATCAACGACACCGGCACCGGCAACACGCTCAACATCTCGCATCCGCGCGTGTTGCAGATGGTGCTGGACAGCCTGCGCTACTGGGCGACCTCGTTCGGCATCGACGGGTTCCGCTTCGACCTCGGCTCCACGCTGGGGCGCGAGCCGACCGGCTTCGATCCCAATTCCGGCTTCTTCGACGCCATCCTGCAGGACCCGGTCCTGTCGCGCCTGAAACTGATTTCCGAGCCCTGGGATATCGGGCCGGGCGGCTACCAGCTCGGCAACCATCCG
>JAFEFJ010000465.1 GCA_018240635.1 Pseudomonadota bacterium
AGCACGATCGCCTTCTGATGCTCCACGCCCTTCAGCAGCCCGATATCGACGCGCGCGACGCGGGGCACCGGCGCCAGGCGGTGGCCGGCCGGATGCCAGACGAAGGCGTCGGCCGCCGTCAGGTCCAGCGGCGGCGGGGCCGGGGGCGCGAGGCGCTCCAGGGCTTCGGCGATGCGCAGCGCGGCCGCGGCCAGGCTGTTGTCCATGCGAGGGGAAATCCTGCGAGAAAACGGGCGGCGGCAGCCCCGGCGAGCGGGCGCTTGACGTCAGGGGGGCGGAAAGTATGGTCCCGCCCGAACCCCCGCAACCCTCCCCGCAACTCTCGACGAACTGGAACGCAGCCAATGCTGATCTCGCCCGCCTATGCGCAGGACGCTGCCGGGATCCTCGGCAGCGCGACGCAGTTCATGCCGCTGATCCTGATCTTCGCGGTGTTCTATTTCCTGCTGATCCGTCCGCAGCAGCAGCGCCAGAAGGAGATGAAGCGGATGCTGGCGGCGCTGAAGCGGGGCGACCGGGTGGTGACCGGCGGCGGCATCATCGGCGTGGTGCAGAAGGTCGGGATGACCAGCGGCAAGGACGGCAAGCCGGTCGAGTCGAACGAGATCGACGTCGAGATCGCGCCGAACACGCGGGTGACGGTGCTGCGCGAGACGATCGCCTCGGTGATCACGCAGAGCGACGCGAAGCCCGCCAACGACAGCAAGCCCGCCAAGGCGTCCTGAGCGGCGTCCTGAACGCTCGGCGCCCGGCGTCAGCCGGGCTCGCCGCGCTCCTCGGCGGCGCGGCGCTTGCGGGCGGCGGCGGCGTACTGGCCGCGTGGCCGGTGCACCTGCGAGTTCGGCCGGACCACGGTGTCGTAGTAGTCGTCCCAGTCCTCGGGCCGCATGCCGGCGAGGTCGGGGACCAGCTCGTAGTTGTTCTGCGCCGCGTCGTCGTAGGCGGCGCGCGGGATCGGCAGCGCCTGCAGCATCGGGAAATCGGCGCGGAAATCCACCGGCACGTCCGTCTTGGTGATGCGGACGTTGGTGATCAGGGGACCGAACCAGCGGTCCGTCTCGACGATGCCCTCGAAGAACTCGTGGGTGCCGCTGCGCGGGATGTTCACCGGCGAGCGGATCATCAGGCTGATGCCGGGGGCGGTGCGCGCGGCGAGGCCGGTCCAGATCTGGATCAGGCCGGGCTCCTGCAGGGCGCCCAGGAAGGGCGGGGAGAACTCGCGGATTTCGGGCGGCGCGGCGGCATCGAACTGTTCGCGGAAGCCGGGGAACTGGACGGTTTTCAGAGGCGCCCAGTCGGACGCGCCCTCGTAGGTCCAGAGCATGTCGTAGCCGTCCCAGCGGACGGAGAAGCTGATCGGCGGGAAGATGTAGTAGCCGAATGCCGCGGCAGCGGTGGCCGGCTCGCAGTAGCGGAAGGCGCGCGTCGGCAGCGACCCGGCCGCCGAGCGGTCGGCGCGCTGGGGAAACCGCGCCGTGGGGATGAAGCGGTGGAAGGTGACGAGCGGCGTCTTCGGGGCTTGCGCCGGGGGCGCGGGGGTCGAGGCGGCGGGCGCCGCGGCGTCGGGCTTGGTGTCGGGTTTCTGCACGCTGATGGCATCCTCAGAATGCGGCGAGAGGCCGAACGCCTCGCGCTCGGCCTCCATCCGCGTCGCCAGCGGATCGCACCTTAAGCCAATGGGCGAAGGTTAGCCACGCGGCGCGGGGAGCGACGGGGAGAGCGCGCCCATGCGGACCTTGGCGGCGTCGGCGGTGG
>JAFEFJ010000466.1 GCA_018240635.1 Pseudomonadota bacterium
GGAGCCTACCGTGTCATCCAGCCCCAGAAGGCGCAGCGCGGGCGGAAGCTGGAGCACAGCGTTAGGGCCGATCCGCGCTCCATGTTCCGCCCCGCCTGCCGCGAGGGGGGCGGAGACGGACGCGAAGGCGCGCGGTGTGGCGCGCGCCTCCGGCGGTGCGGCGCCACCGTCAATCAGCGCCGCCCGGCTCATCCGTCTCCGCCATCTGCTCGGTGCCGCCGCCGCAGGCCATGACGGCGGACGGCGCCTGTCCGTGATATTGGCCTTCGATGCCCGCGCGCGCCTTCGCCTTGCGGGTGCGGTCGGCGGCGGCTTCCCAGTCGTCCGCCGGCGGGGCGGCGGCGCGGGTGCGCTTCTCGTCGAAGTGGAAATCGACCTTCTTGCGCGACTGCGGGCCCCAGTAGCCGACCTTGCCGAGATCGTAGAACTTGCGTTCGAAACCGGATTTCAGGAACGCCTTCAGGCAGCCCAGCAGGTAGCGCCGCCGCTCGCCCGTGCCCGCCCACGGGTAGGAGAACAGCGCCTTGCGCATGTAGAAGCGCCGGTAGTTGTTCATCACGCGGTCCAGCAGCAGGCCGCGGTCCATCGCCTCGGGCCGGATGATGGGCGTGACGAAGTTGTATTTCTCGAAGTCGAAGACCTCGACCTTGTCGCTGAGTTCCTTGAACAGGTTGGTGAACGGCCAGGGCGTGTACATCGACCAGTTCGCCAGATCGGGCTTCCAGTCGAGCGCCATGCGGTAGGTTTCCTCCAGCGTCTCGACGGTCTCGTTCTCCAGCCCGACGATGAACTGCGCCTCCACCACGATGCCCGCTTCGCGCAGCAACTGGATCGCCTTCTTGTTGTCGGCGACCTTGGTTTCCTTGTTGAAGCGGTCGAGCTTCAGTTGCGCGGCGGCCTCGGTGCCGAGCGAGACATGGATCAGCCCCGCCTTGCGGTACAGCGGCAGCAGCGCCTCGTCGCGCAGGATGTCGGTGACGCGGGTGTTGATGCCCCACAGCACCTTCTCATGCAGCCCGCGCGCGATCAGCTCCTCGCAGAACTGCACGAACTTCTTGCGGTTGATCGTCGGTTCCTCGTCCGCGAGGATGAAGAACCGCACGTCGTACTTCTCGTAGAGCGTCTCGATCTCGTCCACCACCTTCCTGGGATCGCGGATCCGGTAGTCCCGCCAGAATTTCCACTGCGAGCAGAAAGAGCAGGTGAACGGGCACCCCCGCGCCATGTTCGGGATCGCCACCCGGCAGTTCATCGGGATGTATTTGTATTTCGCCCATTCCAGGATTCCCCAATCGGGCGCGATGGCATCGAGGTTCTTCACCGTCGCCGCCGCCGCGTTGGCGACGATGCGGCGACCGTCCGGCGTCTCCTCGGCGTAGGCGAGGCCCTTGATCGCCTTGCGCGAAGCGGGCCAGGTGCCCGCATCGATGGCGCGGATCAGCTCGACGATGATCTCCTCGCCCTCGCCGCGCACGATGGCGTCGATCCACGGCGCCTCGGTCAGCACCTGCTGATACATGAAGGTGGCGTGGATGCCGCCCAGCACGGTGACGGTGCCGGGATGGATCTCCTTCGCCAATTGCAGCACGCGCTCGGCCTTGTAGATCGATGGCGTGATGGCGGTCGCGCCGATCACGTCCGGCCGGTCCTCGGCGATGATCGCGCGCAGGTCGTCGTCCGTCAGGTTGTTCGTCATCGCATCGACGAACCGGATGTCCTCGTATCCGGC
>JAFEFJ010000467.1 GCA_018240635.1 Pseudomonadota bacterium
GAACTCGACGAGGAACTGAAGAAGCGCCTCGAAACCCTGCCCAACATCCTCGACCCGACCGTCCCCGACGGGCCGGACGAAACCGCCAACGTGGTGCTCGCGCAGCATGGCGCGCCGCGCGAACTGGGCTTCGCGCCGAAGCAGCACTTCGAGCTTGGCGAGGCGCTGGGACTGATGGACTTCGGCGCCGCTGCCAAGCTCGCCGGCGCCCGCTTCGTCGTGCTGCGCGGCGCACTGGCGCGGCTGGAACGCGCGCTTGGCCAGTTCATGCTCGACCTGCACACGGCCGAGCACGGCTACACCGAAATGGTCGTCCCGTCGCTGGTCAACACCGCGACGATGTACGGTGTCGGCCAGTTGCCGAAATTCTCCGAGGACCTGTTCCACACCACCGACGACCGCTGGCTGATCCCGACCGCCGAGGTCCCGCTGACCGCCCTGCCGGCGGGCGATATCCTGCCCGAGAGCGTGCTTCCGATCCGCATGACTGCGCTGACGGACTGTTTCCGCGCCGAGGCGGGCGCGGCGGGGCGCGACACCCGCGGGATGCTGCGCCAGCATCAGTTCCGCAAGGTGGAGATGGTGTCGATCACGCATCCCGATGCCAGCGACGCCGAGCACGAACGTATGACCCGCTGCGCCGAGACGGTGCTGGAGAGGCTCGAACTGCCGTTCCGGCGTGTCGTGCTGTCTTCGGGCGACACCGGCTTCGGCGCCGCCAAGACCTACGACCTGGAAGTCTGGCTGCCGGGGCAGGGGGCGTGGCGGGAAATCAGCTCCTGCTCCAACTGCCGCGACTTCCAGGCGCGGCGGATGAACGCACGCTATCGCGCCGCCGACGGCAAGACGCTCGGCCACCTGCACACGCTGAACGGATCGGGCGTCGCGGTGGGACGCGCGCTGATCGCCGTGATGGAGAACCACCAGCAGCAGGATGGCGCCATCGCCGTGCCCGCGGCGTTGCGTCCGTACATGGGCGGGATGGAGCGCATCGCCGCCGCCTGACCCGCGGAGTTGCGGGGCGCGTGTCCCGCGCCATGTGACGCCCTATGGCGAAGATGCGACGCAAGGGCGACCTGCCGACGAAGATCTGCGCCGCCTGCGGCCGGCCCTTCGCATGGCGGCGCAAATGGGCGGCGGTGTGGGACGACGTGCGGGCCTGCTCCGACCGCTGCAAGGCCGCGCTGCGGCGCTCGGCGCGGAGCGGCTCGGAATGAGCCGCCTGCGCGTCGTCCTGGGCGATCAGCTCTCGCGCGGCATCGCGTCGCTGCGCGATCTCGATCCCGCGCGCGACACCGTGCTGATGGCGGAGGTGGCGGCGGAGACCACCTATGTCCGCCATCACAAGCAGAAGATCGCCCTGGTGCTGTCCGCGATGCGCCATTTCGCGGCCGCGTTGCGCGCCGAAGGGATCCGCGTCGACTACATCACGTTGGACGATCCGGCGAACACCGGCACGCTGGGCGGCGAAGTGGCGCGCGCCGCGCGCCGGGTGCACGCCGGGGAAATCATCGTCACCGAGCCGGGCGAATGGCGGGTGGCGCAGGCTATGGCGGAGTGGGAGCGCGAGGCGGGTGTGCCGGTGCGTATCCTGGAAGACGACCGCTACTTCGCCTCGCACGCGCGGTTCAGGCGATGGGCGCAGGGTCGGCGTCAGTTGCGGATGGAATTCTTCTACCGCGAACTGCGCCGCGAGACCGGCATCCTGATGCAGGGCCCCG
>JAFEFJ010000468.1 GCA_018240635.1 Pseudomonadota bacterium
GCGGCTGCGGCCGGTTTCGGTGAACCAAGCCCAGGAATCGGGCGTGGGCAGGGCGGCCGGCCCCGCCGGGTCTTCCGAGACAACCGGGATCATCGCGGGCGGCTTGCCGGCGTAGCGGTCGCGCCGGTCGGCCTCGAAGGCGCGGTGCAGCCCGGCCACCAGATCGGCGCGCACCAGGCGCCGCGCGTTGGCGTGGCCCGAGATCAGCGGCACCTGCGCGACCACGCATTTGACGCGCCTGTCGATCGCGCCCAGCACGATCACGTGCGCGCCGCTGTAGCTCGATCCCCAGACGCCGATGCGTCGGGAATCGGTCGCGGGCAGGGTTTCCGCGAAGGTTATCGCGTCGCGGTAGTCGCGCACCTGCTGCCAGGGATCGATCTCCTGGCGCGGCTCGCCGTCGCTCGCGCCGAAATTGCGGTTGTCGAACACCAGCGCGGCGAGGCCAGCGGCGGCGAAGGCCTCGGCGAAGCGGTCGAGATACATCTCCTTCACCGCCGAGAAGCCGTGCGCCATCACAATCGTGGGCGCGGCGCCGCCCGCCCGGTCCGGCGCATAGTGCCAGCCGCGCAGGGTGACCCTATCCTCCGTCTTGAATTCGATGTCGCGGCGCATGTTCCGTCTCCCGTGGTTTGAGGAGGCAAGGAAGGCATCCGGCACGTGCGCCGACCCTAGTCGGTGCGGGCCGGAACGGGCAATCGCGCTGGCGGGAACGTTTTCGGCGCCCGGGGTGAAACGGATCGCGCCGCCGGGAGACCCACCAGGGCCAGCCGACTGCACCCGCTCAGGCCAGGAGACCCCATGCCCGCCGCACGACCCAGCACCGCCCGCCATCCGTGGCGCCGCGTACCCACGGCTCGCGGAAACGCGGCTTGCGGCATCGCCGGCAGAGCCCAGGTCCGCTGGATGAGTTTCATCGCGCAGCACGCCGCCGGAAGCGCGGCAAACCGCGTTCCGGCAGACCGCCGCCGTCTCCGGCTCGGCAGGTCCTGACATGCCGTTCGCGCCGGACGGGCCGGAGGCGAAGGCGGGCCGCTGCGCCATCGCCGTGATGGCCAAGGCGCCGCGCTCCGGCAAGGTCAAGACGCGGCTGCACGGCGCCGTCACGCCCGACGTGGCGGCGGCGCTCAACGCCGCCTTCCTGCGCGACGTGACCGAGAACATCGCCCGCGCGGCGCGCGAGGCGCCCATCGACGGCTGGATTGCCTATGCGCCGGCGGGACTCGCTGGCCTGTTCGACGGAATGCTGGCGCCCGGCACCCGGCTCGTGCTCGCCGATGGAGCGATCGACGCGCCCGCCGGCGTGACAGGCTTCGGCCGCTGCCTGCTGCACGCGGCGCGGACGCTGTTCGCCTGCGGATACGGCGCGGTCTGCCTGCTGAACTCCGACAGCCCGACCCTGCCGACCGCGCAGCTCGTCCGCGCCGCCGCCGCGCTCGCCGCGCCCGGCGCGCGCGCCGTGCTCGGCGCGGCGGAGGATGGCGGCTACTATCTGCTCGGGATGCAGGCCCCGCACGCCCATCTGTTCGCCGATATCGCCTGGAGCACCGCGACGGTCGCCGAGGAAACCCGCGCCCGCGCCGCCGCGCTCGGCCTGCCGGCCGTGGAACTGACTCCCTGGTACGACGTGGACGACGACGCCGCGCTGCGGCGCCTGACCGGGGAACTGAACGGCCGGGCGGCATCGGACGATTTCTATCCCGCTCCTGCGACCGCCGCT
>JAFEFJ010000469.1 GCA_018240635.1 Pseudomonadota bacterium
TCAGCCAGGATCCGGGCCCGAACATCGGCAAGGGACGGGCAGGAGGTGGGAGGCTGATTGTCTTTCGTGAACGACACAGTATCTCTCGTGATGAACGGTGATGACAGTAGATGAAACTCGTGATTATTCAACTACAGTAAGCTACTACTTAACTTGATTAGAATATCACGAGAATCGTATTTTGATATGACAGATCAGGACATTATATGCCCCGGATTGCCTATCACTCGTTCTTGGCGCGGAAGGCGGCGATCTCATCATCGCTGATGCGGATCTGGCGCCCGAAGCGGAGGACCCGCAGGTCGCCATTGGCGATCCAGCGGCGAACGGTCCGCTCGGAATGGAGCAGCTCCTCGGCGACCTGCTTGACGGTGTGTAGGACGGGGCGGCCGCTGGGATGACGGTTGACCATTGTTCAGTCTCCGTTGTGATTGATCGATGCGCCGCTAACGTCGGCGGCGCCCACGCGGGCTTCGTGGCGGGCCATGCCCGACGTGTGATGCGCCTGCTTCCCCGGGTGATGGCTCGACCGCTCCTGCGTGCACGTGAGCGGGGCGACGGCGTGGCTGTTGCCGTCGTCGTCCATGAGCTCGATCGCTGCCTGGCGAGCGAGGAAGCGAGCGATTGCAAGCAGGGACGGGTGCGGCTTCTCGACTGCCTCCGACGTTGCCCAGCAGTCGATGTCCAGGCCGCTTTGCACGCAGCCTTGGGCATCGGTGGAGGGGGCGTTCGGAGACGGCGAAGTGGGTCGGCGCATCCGGTAAGAGGGCCGTCACGACCTGGCGGATGCGATCCCAGGCTTTGGCCCTCGGGTACAAAGTCGACCGTCGAAGGCTTCCTAGAGCGCTGATTTAGATGGTTATTGCGCTAGGGCACGATCAGCCGACTCGAAGGAAGGAAGACGCACTGCACCCGCCCCTCTGATCCGGGCTGACGAAGCGCGGGTGGAGGCTGCTAAAGCGGGCCGCTTCCTCTCGTCATGGGACAAGCCCCGCTACCAATCGCCCGTCGAGCGTCGACGGCTGAAGCTTGTTTCTCTGATCCTCCGGATCGCGGCGCCATTGATCGGGCGGGTGCACGTGTCCGAGGATCGGTATGATGCCGCGCCCGCGACCGTTTTCACGGTGATGGTGGGACATCAGGCCGTCCGACTTGACGCCGCCGTCAAACCCGCCGCCAGCGCCAGGAAGCGGGCACAGGGCGCGTCGAACGCCGACGGACGCATTGTGATCGCCCTCGGCGCCGGGGAGGATCAGGCGACCTGGGAGGACGGCGAACGCTGCCTCGACAGATGGTGCGGGAGATCGCCACGGAACTGATCGTCCAGGGCGAGAAGGACCATCGAGCGTAGGTTATGGGTCGATACGAATGGCGGGTCCAGGCGCGTGCGGATCTCATCGAGCGACGCCGCCGAGAGCGCGAGGAAGCCGAGCGTCGGGAACGGGAACGCCTGGCGGAGTTCGAACGGCAACGGGTCGAACGCCTGCTTGGCGAGGCGGAGAGCCTGCGGAAGGCGGAGACGATCCGACGCTACGTGGCGGAAGCCATACGCGTCAGCGAAGCGTCGCATGAAGGGGCTGTCCCGGAAGACGTCCGGACCTGGACCGACTGGGCCCTGGCGCAGGCGAATCGGATTGACCCGCTTCGAAGCGGCGTTTTCAGACACTGGGTCGAGGCTGAGCCGGACGATCGCTCCGACGGTCACG
>JAFEFJ010000046.1 GCA_018240635.1 Pseudomonadota bacterium
GCGCCAGGACCAGCCAGATCGCCTGGACGCGCGGATTGCGGTCCACCACCAACACAAGCTGCGGCCGGTCGATCACGATGCCGGCCGCCTGCGCTGCGCCCCGCGCGACCGCGGCCGTCGTGCGGTCCCGCTCGGACATCGCGATCGTCGCGGCCGGCACGTGGCGCGCGAACGCCACCTGGATCCGCCGTGCCGCCTCATCGGCCCGCGGCGGCGGCAGGATGGCGGGCGCGACAGGCTGAGCACGCGCGCACGGGGAAAGCGCGAGCGCCAGCCCGCCCCAGAGCGCCACCACATGCAAAGCCCCTCGGCGCCGCACCACACGTCCCCCGGTCTGCCCGCGATCGACCCGTCAGCGGCCGGTCGGCCGACGATCGATCCGGCGGCGAGTCTAGGGGGGCGGCAGTCGATTCGTCGTTGATCCGGGTCAGACGAGCCCGCGTCACTCAGTTGAAGTGCAGCCCCCCGTTCAGCGCGACCGTCTGGCCGGTCATGTAGGCGTTCCCGATCACCAGCAGCACCGCCATCGCGGTTTCCTCGGGCGTGCCCAGGCGGCCCATCGGGATGCGGCGGGCGTATCCCTCGCGGTCGTGGCCGATCATGTCGGTGTCGATCAGGGACGGCGCGACGGCGTTGACGGTGACGCCTTCCTTCACGAGCCGTGCCGCGTAGCCGCGCGTCAGACCCTCCATCGCCGCCTTGGATGCGTTGTAGTGCGGCCCGATCGCCCCGCCCCCGCGCGCCGCGCCGGACGAGAGATTGACGATCCGGCCCCAGCCGCGCGCGCGCATCCCCGGCAGCACCGCCTGCGTGCAGAGGAAGCAGGATTTCAGGTTCACCGCGATGGTGCGGTCGAAATCCTCCTCGGTCAGATCCTCGATGCCGCGCACGAGCGCGAGGCCCGCGTTGTTCACCAGGATGTCGATGGGGCCGACCGCGGCCTCGGCCTCGGCCACCAGCCGCGCCACCTCGGCGGCCTGGGAGACGTCGGCGCCGATCGTGGCGGCGCGGCGGCCCTGGGCGCGGACGCGGGCGGCGACCGCCTCGGCCTCGGCGGCACGGGCGCGGTAGTTCACCGCGACGTCCGCGCCCGCCTCGGCGAGTGCTGCGCAGACCGCCGCGCCGATGCCGCGGGAGCCGCCGGTGACGAGCGCGACACGGCCGGAAAGGTCGGGGAGGATCGGCATGGGGGTTCTCACCGGGCTGTGGGGGACGGAGGGAGCATCGGCGCCGCGGCGGGCGCAGACAACCGTTGCATGAAGAAGCCGGGCGGGTTCATGCTGACCCAGGGAAACATCCACGCAAGCAGCTCAGCGAAAAGGCGGCGACGCCATGAGCACTTCGTTCCGCAGCCGGCCCGCCGGGATCGCCCCGGGCGGGAACGCCCTCCAGGAGAACCGGACCTGGCGCCCCTCGGCCGCCTCGCGCAAGAGCGCGGCGCCGGCGGTCTGGGCGGTGGCGGCGGCGATCGTGATCGTCGCGGCCTGTACGGCGGGCCTGCACCTGCTGTTCCAGTAGCGGCGCCCCCAGGCCCGCGCGGCGCGCGCCCGTCTGGCGGCGCGCGGCCATCCGTGCCCATATCCGGCCCATGCCATGCCTTCCCCGCCCGAACGCCGCCGTCCGCACGGCGTGCGCCGCCCTGATCGGCGGCCTTCTCTCCGCCATCCCGCCCGCGGCGGCCGCGCCGCCCGCCGATCCCTCGCCCGCCGCGCAGTGCGAGGCGGCGATCCAGGCGGCCGAACGGCAGGGCCAGACGCCGCCCCGGATGCTGGCCGCCGTCGCGCAGGTGGAAAGCGGCCGGATGGATGCGCGCACCGGAACGATGCGGCCCTGGCCCTGGACCATCGACGTGGCGGGCAACGGGCAGTTCTTCGCCACCAAGGCCGAGGCCGTCGCCGCCGTGCGCGCCGCGCAGGCGGCGGGCGAGCGGTCGATCGACGTCGGCTGCATGCAGGTGAACCTGCTGCATCATCCGGACGCCTTCACCTCGCTCGATCAGGCGCTCGACCCCGCCGCCAACGCCGCCTACGCGGTGCGGTTCCTGCGCCAGCTTCATGCGCAGACGCAGGACTGGCCGAAGGCGATCGCAGCCTATCATTCCTCGACCCAGCTCATCGGGGCCGAGTATCAGCGCCGCGTCCTGGCGGTGTGGCGCCCGCCGCCGGCGCCGGGCATGCCGATGGTGCAGTACGCCGATGACGGGCTGTACTACGGCGCCTTCGGCACCACGGGGCGGGTGTTCGGCCTGCTGATTCCGAAGGCCGCCGCCGCTACAGCCAGATAAGCGCCAGCGCGGCGGAGGCCGCCGCCGCGAGCCAGGACCGCAGCCCGGCGCGCGCGAGCAGCCAGGCGAGGCCGCCATACTCGAACGCGCCGCGCAGCAGCGCCGGCGCCGAGGCCGCCCGCCAGGCGGTGGCGGGGCTCGCGGCATGGACGAGCGGGGAGGCGAGCCGGGCGGAAACCAGCGTCATCGCGAGCAGCCCCGCCGCGATCGCGTGCCGCCCGGGCGCGCGGCGGAACACCAGCAGCCACAGCAGCAGCGCGACCGCCGCGCCGTCTATATCGGCAGACGACAGCGCGGTGCCCGCGATCAGCACGCGAAGCGCGAAGATGCCGCCCGCGGCGTAGAGGAACAGCCGCGCGGCGCGCGTGGCGTCCGTCGCCGCCTCGATCAGCAGCGCGGCGAGCAGCCAGTCGATACAGAGGCGGAACACCGCGCCGCCGTCGGCGGGCAGCGGGTTCTCGAAGAACGGCCGGATGGCCAGCCAGTATTTGCCGGGATCGAGGACCGGCGCGAAGGGATAGAGCCGCGCGAGAGCCCACAGCCCGAGCAGCGCGCCAGACGCCGCAAGCGCGGGCGAGAGGCGCGCACGCGGGCCTGCCGCCCGCGTGCGGGCGGCGGGACGACGCGCCCCGCCCCGCCCGGGCGAGGCCGCGGAAATGCCGCGCCGTTTGCGCGCGGCGCTGCCGGACCGTTGCGACGTCAGCGCGGCCGATCGCCCTGCAGGGTGATGCGGTGCATGATCCGCCGATGGCCGTGATAGTCGTTCAGCGGATAGTGCTGAACGCAACGATTGTCCCAGAACGCGATCGAGCCCGGGCGCCAGCGGAAGCGGCAGGTGAATTCAGGGCTGATCTGGTGGCGGAACAGATAGTTCAGGATCGGCGCGCTCTCGGCCTCGGTCATGCCGGCGAAGCGCGCGGTGTGGGCGGTGTTGACGTAGAGCGCCTTGCGGCCGGTTTCGGGATGCGTGCGCACCACCGGATGCTCGGCCGAAAGCGGTGTGCGCGCCTTCTCGGTGCCGTCGCTCTTGATGCGGTCCTCGCGCGTGCGGGTCACGTCGGCCTTGGCCGAGGAGCTGACGCCCTTGAGGCCGGCGAGCATCCGCTTCATGCCATCCGAGAGGGTTTCGTAGGCGAGGTACTGGTTCGCGAACATCGTGTCGCCGCCCACCTCCGGCACTTCGCGCGCGACCAGCAGCGTGCCCATCGGCGGGGTTTCGAGATAGGTCGTGTCGGAATGCCAGACGCCGCCGAAATTGACCGTCTCGTGCTCCAGCTTCGCGACCGCGATGATTTCCGGGAAACCGTCGATGCCCTTCACGAACGGGTATTCGACCGGCGTGCCGAACCGGCGCGCAAGCGCCAGGAAGGCGGCGGGCGGCAGATCCTGGTCGCGGAAGAAGATCACGCCGTGATCGAGCAGCGCCTGCCTGATCGCCGCCACCGTCTCGTCCGGCAGATCGCGCGACAGGTCGATGCCGAGCAATTCGGCGCCCACGGCGCCCGCGAGTTTCTGCACCTCGAACGGCATGTTGCGCATCGCGGCCTCCCCTCCGGTGGAACGATTCTAGGCGTCCGCGCGGCCAAGGCAAATCCGGGAGGGGCCGGCGGCGGGCTTGCATCGCAGGCGGCACGATGCCATCTGGCCGATGCAACATAATTGGCAATCCCATGCGCAGGCTGAAGGAAATCCTCGACGCCACGCGCCTCGCGGCGGAAGGCGACGGGACCAAGCCGGGCCGTATCCCGGCCGAGCATCTCGCCGTCATGCACCGCGTCACCGCGGATCAGCGCGCCTCGGGCTTCCAGGCGCGGATGCCGAAGCCGGGCGGCCCCGCTCCGGACTTCACGCTGGCGAACCAGGACGGCGTGCCGGTTTCGCTCGGCGCACTCGCCGCGCGCGGGCCGGTGGTGATGTCCTTCTTCCGGGGACGATGGTGACCCTACTGCCGACATGAGCTGTCAGCTCTGAACGCAGTCCTTCCCGATATCCGCTCCCTCGGCGCCGAACTTCTGGTGCTGTCCCCGCAACTGCCCGCCAATTCGCTGGAGCTTCGGCGCCAGCAGAACCTGGGCTTCGACCTTCTGTTCGACGAAGGCAACAAGACCGCCGAAAGCTACGGGCTCGCGATGCAACTGCCGCCCGATCTGGTGACCATCTACAAGGGCTTCGGCATCGACCTGCCGGCGGTCAACGGCGACGAGAGCTGGCGCCTGCCGGTTCCCGCGCGCGTGGTGATCGCGAAGGGCGGCGCCGTGGTGGGGATCGAGGCCGATCCGGACTACACGCGCCGTCCCGAGCCGGAGGAGACGCTGGCGGTGCTGCGCGGCGCTGCCTAGCCCGCGGCGCCGTTCAGAGAACGCGGCCGGCGACGGCGTCCAGCTTGGCGACGAGCGCCGGATCGCGCGCGGCGGGCGGCGTGATGATGGCGTTGTCGAGCGCGCGGTCGCAGCCCGCGGTGCAGAGCGCACGCTCTCCGCCGAGGTTCGGCACCACGGATTTCACCACTTCCCGCGCGGCTTCCGCGTTGCCGTGCAGCACCTTCACCACCTGCTCGACCGTCACGTGGTCGTGGTCGGGGTGCCAGCAATCGTAGTCCGTCACCATCGCGACGGTCGCGTAACAGATCTCCGCCTCCCGCGCGAGCTTGGCCTCCGGCATGTTGGTCATGCCGATGACGCTGCATCCCCAGGAGCGGTACAGCTCGCTCTCCGCCTTGGTGGAGAACTGGGGCCCCTCCATCACCAGGTAGGTGCCGCCGCGTGTCAGCGGCAGGCCGAGGCCGCGGGCGGCGCCCTCCACCGCATCGCCGAGCCGGGCGCAGACCGGGTGGGCGACCGAGACGTGCGCGACCACGCCCTCGCCGAAGAAGCTCTTCTGGCGCGCGAAGCTGCGGTCGATGAACTGATCGACGATGACGAAATGCCCTGGCGGCAGCTCGGCGCGCAGGCTGCCGACCGCCGAGAGCGAGAGGATGTCGGTCACGCCGCTGCGCTTCAGCGCGTCGATGTTGGCGCGGTAATTGAGGTGCGAGGGCGAGAGCCTGTGGCCCCTGCCGTGGCGCGGCAGGAACACGCAGCGCACGCCGGCCAGCGTGCCGAACAGCAGCGCGTCGGACGGCTTGCCCCAGGGCGTATCGACCTCGCGCCAGACCGTGTCGGTCAGGCCGTCGATGTCGTAGAGCCCGGAGCCGCCGATGATGCCGATGACCGGCTCGGTGGTGCCGGTCATGACCGGTTCTCCCTCAGTGGGCGTCCGACCAGATCTGCCGCTTCACCGCGTAGGTCAGGCCCGTCATCAGCGCGAGGAACAGCACGACGCGCACGCCGATCTGCTTGCGCGTGGTCATTTCCGGGTTGGACGCCCAGGCGAGGAAATTCACCACGTCGTGCGCTTCCGCGTCGAGCGTGTTGGGCGCGTTGCCGGGGAAGCTCACGTCGCCGCCGTGCAGCGGCTGCGGCATCGCGATCTGATGGCCGGGGAAGTATTTGTTGTAGTGCATCCCCGCCTGCATCTTCATGTCCGCCGGCGGATCGGCGTAGCCGGTCAGCAGCGCGTAGATGTAGTCGCCGTGATATTCGCGCGCGTTGAAGATCAGCGACAGGTCGGGCGGCAGCGCGCCGCCCATCGCGGCGCGTGCGGCCTTCTCGTTGGGGAACGGCGCGCGGAACTGGCTGGACGGCAGCGCCGGCCCCTCGATGGGCTGGCCCTGATCGTCGAGCCCGAGCGGCACGGTGAAGCTGGCCGCGACCGCCTTGATCTGCTCCGGCGTGAGCCCGATGCCCGCGAGATCGCGGTAGTGCAGCAGGTTCATCGAATGGCAGTTGGAGCAGACGTTCTGATAGACCGCGAAGCCGCGCTGCACGGACGCCATGTCGAAGGCGCCGAACGGGCCGTTGAAGCTCCAGTTCTGCTTCGGCGGCACGGGCGCTTCCTGCGCGCGGGCAGGAGCGGCGAGGGCCACCGCGCCGAGCGCGCAGGCGAGCGCGGCGGTACGCAGGGTGTGACGAACCGACACGCGCATCATGCCTTCTCCATCGGCTTGGCCGCGGCGCCGGCGGGCAACGGACCGCCGCCGCCGCCCAGCACCGGCTTGCTGATGCTTTCCGGCAGCGGCAGCGGACGCTCGAACTTGCCGATGATCGGCAGCAGCACAAGGAAGTGCAGGAAGTAGTAGGCGGTGCAGACGCGGCCCAGCACCACCCAGATGCCTTCCGGGCGATGCGCGCCGACCATGCCCAGGATGACGACGGACACCACGAGCACGAAGATGAACGGGCGGTACAGCGGCCGGAAGCGCGCGCTGCGGACCTTCGAGGTGTCGAGCCAGGGCAGCACGAACAGCACCAGCAGCGAGCCGAACATCATGCACACGCCGCCGAGCTTGTTCGGCACCGATCGCAGGATCGCGTAGAACGGCAGGAAGTACCATTCGGGCACGATGTCGGCCGGCGTCTGCAGCGGATTGGCGGGGATGAAGTTGTTCGGATCGCCCAGGAAGTTCGGCGCGAAGAACACGAGTGCCGCGAACACCATCAGATAGACGCAGATCCCGACGCTGTCCTTGATCGTGTAGTACGGATGGAACGGCAGCGTGTCCTGCGGGCTCTTCACGTCGATCCCGAGCGGGTTGTTCGACCCGGTGATGTGCAGCGCCACCACATGCAGGAACGTCACGCCCACCAGCACGAACGGCAGCAGGTAGTGCAGGCTGAAGAAGCGGTTGAGGGTCGGGTTATCGACGCTGAAGCCGCCCCACAGCCACGTCACGATCGGATCGCCGACGATCGGGAAGGCGGAGAACAGGTTGGTGATGACGGTGGCGCCCCAGTAGGACATCTGGCCCCAGGGCAGCACGTAGCCCATGAACGCGGTCGCCATCATCAGGATCAGCAGCACGACGCCGATCATCCACAGCAGCTCGCGCGGGTACTTGTAGGACCCGTAGTACAGGCCGCGGAAGATGTGGATGTAGACGACGATGAAGAACATCGACGCGCCGTTCTGGTGCACGTAGCGCAGCAGCCAGCCATAGTTCACGTCGCGCATGATGCGCTGCACGCTGTCGAACGCCATCGCGGTGTTGGGCGCGTAGTTCATCGCCAGGAAGATCCCGGTGATGATCATGATCATCAGGTTGACCATGGCGAGCGCGCCGAAATTCCAGAAATAGTTGAAATTCCGCGGCGTCGGAAAGGACCCGTATTCCTTCTGCATCATCGTGAATACGGGCATCCGGGTATCGACCCACCGGATCACCGGATTGGTGAACTCGCTCTTGTGCAGACCGGCCATTCGAAGGACCTCGTGGAATTCTTTGTCGCTGGGCGCAGGCGGCGGATCAGCCGATCTTCACGCGCGTGTCGGACATGAAGGCGTAGGGCGGAACGTTGAGGTTGAGCGGCGCCGGCCCGTGCCGCACGCGGCCCGAGGTGTCGTACTGGCTGCCGTGGCAGGGGCAGAACCAGCCGCCCCATTCGCCGCGCGGATCGGTCGGCTTGTTGCCGAGCGGGATGCAGCCGAGATGGGTGCAGATGCCGATCAGCACGATCCACTGATCGTGCCCCGCCTTCACGCGCGCGCTGTCCGGCTGCGGCTCGATCAGGTCGGACATCTTCACGTCCTGCGCTTCCTTGATCTCCGCCGGCGTGCGGTGGCGCACGAAGATCGGCTTGCCGCGCCAGACGACGGTGATGCCCTGGCCCTCGACCACCGGCGTCAGGTCCACTTCCACCGACGACAGCGCGAGCACGTCGGCCGAGGGGTTCATGCTGTCGATCAGCGGCCAGGCGATCGCGCCCACGCCGATCGCCGCGCCCGCCGCGGTGACCAGCTTGAGGAAGTCGCGTTTTCCGGCATCGTGTCCGGCATGGCCTGATGCGCCTGGAAAGGCAGGGGATGTCACGGAACTGTCGGCCATCGCGATCCTCGGTCTTCCCCATGGAGCGGGGGTCATGGCATGCCGCGCGGCCGGGTCGGGACCCGGCCGCGGCGCGGGCGCATACTAGGCACGCATGTTCGCGCCTGCAACACGCCGCGCCGCGCGGCTCGATGGCTGATGTATTTGGAACACACCGCAATGTCGCAAGTCTCTGACCGCTCCGAAAATCCGCCGCACGCCGCCCTGCAGCCCGACGCCCGGGCCTGGTTCGAGGAGCTGCGCGACCGCATCTGCGCCGCCTTCGAGGCGATCGAGGACCTGGCGGGCCATGCGCTGGACGACCGCCCGCCCGGCCGGTTCCAGCGCACCGCCTGGAGCCGGCCGACCGCCGACGGAAGCGAGGGCGGCGGCGGGGTGACGAGCGTGATGCGCGGCCGCGTGTTCGAGAAGGTGGGCGTGAACGTCTCCACCGTCTGGGGCGAGTTCAGCGCGGATTTCCGCGCCCAGATCCCCGGCGCCGCCGAGGATCCGCGCTTCTGGGCGAGCGGCATCAGCCTGGTCGCGCACATGCAGAGCCCGAAGGTGCCGGCGGTGCACATGAACACGCGGATGCTGGTGACGACGAAGGGCTGGTTCGGCGGCGGCGGCGACCTGACGCCGATGCGCCTCGACACCCCCGAGTCGCGGGAGGACGCGGCCGAGTTCCACGCCGCCTTCAAGGCGGCCTGCGACCGGCACGCGCCGAACTACTACGCCGACTTCAAGGCGTGGTGCGACCGCTACTTCTACCTGCCGCACCGGAACGAGCCGCGTGGCGCGGGCGGCATCTTCTACGATCACCTGTTCAGCGGCGACGCCGCGGCAGACTTCGCCTTCACCCGCGACGTCGGGCTCGCGTTCCTGGACGTCTATCCGCGCATCGTGCGCCGCCGGATGGCCGCGCGCTGGACGGCCGAGGACCGCGAGCACCAGTTGGTCCGGCGCGGCCGCTACGTGGAATTCAACCTGATCCACGACCGCGGCACGCTGTTCGGCCTGAAGACCGGCGGCAACGTGGAGGCGATCCTGATGAGCCTGCCGCCCGAGGTGCGCTGGCCGTAGGCGCGCCCGGTCACGCCACCAGAAACCATCAGGCATTCCCTGCCGTCATCGCGAGCCGCCGCTTGGCGGCGTGGCGATCCAGGGGCGCGGGCTTCGTGCGGCCGCCCTGGATTGCCACGGCGCTTTGCGCCTCGCAATGACGGGAAAGGACGGCGGCGGAGCATCACGCGACCGGCGGGCGCAGATCCGCGACGCCGAGGACGCGCAGGGTCTCGTCCTGCACCAGCACGGCGATCCCCTGCCCCGCCGGCACGTCCGGCAGGGCGAGCGTGCGGCCCGCGCCGTCCCAGTCGGCCAGCACGCTAGCCGCGCGGACGATGCGGTATTCGGTCAGCCGCCGCCCGGTGTTCTCGCCGCGCCCCACGTCGGTCGCGCGCTGCGGATCGTAGAGCGCGGCGATGGCGGCGACGGGCCGGCCCGCCGCCGCGACCGAGGCGGTCAGGCCCCCGCCGCCGCGCGCGATCGAGACCGCGACGGGCGGCGCCTGTACCGTCGCGATGGCGGCGTCGATGGCGGCGCGGTCGGAGCCCACCACCATGCGCACGCCGCCCACGACCAGCGCGGGCGTGTAGACCGGCTCGCCCAGCCGCGCGGCAAAGGCGCGCTGCCGGTCGGTCGCGAGGCGGGAGGCGAAGGGATCGGCCCAGCCCAGGCTGTTCCAGTAATCGACATGCCATGCGAGCGCGACGACGGCGGGATCGCGCGACAGCGTCCCCAGCAGCCGGTCGGCGGGCGGGCAGGAGGAGCAGCCCTGCGAGGTGAACAGCTCCAGCACCACCGGCCCGGCGGCGGCGCGTGCCGCGCGGGGGGAGGCCACCGCGGCCAGCGCGCCCGCCATGCCGCCGATCATCACACGTCTGCGCATCCTTACCTCCTTCGCGGCCCTGGTTCCGCCGGATAGGACAAGAAAGGGCGGCGCAGCGTTACGCCGCGCCGCCCCCGGATACGGAAGTGCCCTCCGCGTCAGGCGAGCAGGCAGGCCTCGTCGAAGGGCAGGCGGGGCGAACGGGCGAACAGGCCCTCGGGATCGCCGTAGCCCAGGTTGCAGAGGAAATTCGAGCGCCAGCCGCTGGCGGAGAAGAAAGCCTCGTCCACCTTCGCGTTGTCGAAGCCCGACATCGCGCCGATATCGAGGCCGAGCGTGCGGGCGGCCAGCATCAGGTAGGCGCCCTGCAGCGTGCCGTTGCGGAAGGCGGTGGTGGCGGCCAGCGCGTCGTTGCTGGTGAACCAGGACTTGGCGTCCAGGTTGTGCGGGAACAGGTAGCCGAGCTTCTCGTAGAACTTCGGATCGTACGCAACGATCGCGGTGACCGGCGCCGACATCGTCTTGTCGTGGTTGCCGGCCGACAGCGCGGGCTCCAGCTTCTTCTTGCCTTCCGGCGTTCGGACGAAGACGAAGCGCGCGGGCGAGGAGTTGGCCGAGGTGGGGCCGAACTTCAGGATGTCGTAGAGCTTCTGGAGCGTCTCGTCCGGGATCGGGTCCGGGCGGAACTTGTTGTGCGTCCGCGCCTCGCGGAACAGCTTGTCGATCGCGGCGTCGTCAAGCGCGGCGGGCACGTCCGTCATGGCCAGCTCCATATCGTTCGATGTCGAATTGTGCAGCGCAAGATGCGGCGCGGCCGGATGCTCCGTCAAGCGCGTCGGCGCGCTGTCACCTCGATTTCGATCTTCATGCGCGGGTCGATAAGCCCGGCCACGATCATCGTGGAGGCCGGGCGCACGTCGCCGAAGGCGGCTCGCAGCGCGGGCCAGCAGGCGGGGAAATCCGCAGCGTCCGGAAGGATGTAGTTGACGCGCACGACGTCGGCGAAGCTGGCGCCGGCTTCCGTCAGCGCGGCTCCGATGTTGCGCAGCGTCTGCGCCGCCTGCTCCGCCACATCCTCGGAGATGGTCATGGCGGCGTAGTCGAAGCCGGTCGTGCCGGAGACGAACACCCATTCGCCGTCCACGACGGCGCGGGAATAGCCGATCTCCGCCTCGAAGCGCGAGCCGGAGGCGATCAGGCGGCGCGCCACGGCGCGCGCCTTACAGCTCGACCTGCTCGACGGCGACGACCTCGGGGACGTAGTGGCGCAGCATGTTCTCGATGCCATGCTTCAGCGTGGCGCGCGAGGACGGGCAGCCCGAGCAGGCGCCCTGCATGTGCAGCCGCACGATGCCGTCGCGGTAGCCGCGGAAGACGATGTCGCCGCCATCGCCCGCCACCGCCGGGCGCACGCGCGTATCGAGCAGTTCCTTGATCTGCGCGACGATCTCCTGATCCTCGGGCGCCACGTCCTCGTCCAGCGCGTCCTCGTCGCCCTCGACGATCGGGCGGCCGGAAACGAAGTGGTCCATGATCGCGGCGAGCACCTGCGGCTTCAGCGACTGCCACGCGGTCGCGTCGGTCTTGGTGACGGTGACGAAGTCGCCGCCCAGGAAGACGCGCGCGACGCCCGGAAGCTCGAACAGCGCGGTCGCGAGCGGGCTGCGCACGGCGCTGGCCGCGCTGGCGAAATCGGCGGTGCCGCCGCCCATGACGATCTTGCCCGGCAGGAACTTGAGCGTGGCGGGGTTGGGCGTGCCTTCCGTCTCGATGAACATGGCGGGCGATCTCTCCGGTCGCGGACTAAAGCGGACCATGCCGGTCCTGTCAGGCCACTACATCGCGTGCGCGGCGCGCGAGCGCAAGGGGCGGCGCGCGCCCGCGGCGGCTGATCAGGGTTGGCGCGGCGGCACGAGCGGCACCGGTTGCGCCGCCGCGG
Source organism: Pseudomonadota bacterium (assembly GCA_018240635.1). Lineage (GTDB taxonomy): Bacteria > Pseudomonadota > Alphaproteobacteria > Acetobacterales > Acetobacteraceae > JAFEFJ01. The sequence continues at coordinate 12,011 of JAFEFJ010000046.1, forward strand.
CGGGCGGCGGCACCGCGCCCGCGGGGATGGTGCCGAGGATCGAGGGCGGCGGCGTCCGGTTCGGCGGCACGGCGGCGGCCGGCGGCATGGGCGGCAGACCCGCGCCGGGCGCGCCGGGGGCGGGCACGGATGCGGCCGGCGCGGCCGGAGCCGGGGCCGCGGCTGGGGCCGGGGCGGGCGCCGCCGCGGCGCCGGGCGGCGGGGAGAGGTTCTGCTGCTGCACCGGCGTGGGCGCGGCGTTCCCCGAGACCAGCCAGTCCTTCAGGTTGCGCCGCACCTGGTACTCGAACTCGACATTCATCGAGTCCATCATCTGCTTGGTCATGTCGTAGAGCGCCGAGCGCAGGTCGTCGATGTCGCCGGTCTTCTGCCGCGCGACGCGCGCCTCGGCATAGCCCGCGCGGTTGCCGCTCCCGGAATAGACCACCAGCTCCACGTCCATCGCGCCGGCGAGCGTGTTGCCCGAGCGGGTGATGGAGGCGCTCTTGATCGCGAAGACCGCGCGCCCGCTGCTGCCCACCGCCTGCAGGCGGTCATGCGCCATCTGCGTCAGCGCCTGCACCGGCGGGGTCGGCGCCATGTAGCTGACTTCGTTGCCGGCAACGGAGAACATGCGCGGTTCCACGGTCACGCTCTGCACGTTCAGGCGCAGCGGCGCGAGGTAGTCGTAGGTCAGCGGCGCGAAGGTCTGCGGCGGCGAGGAGCTGGAACACGCCGCCAGCGCGCCGGCGGCGAGCAGGGCGAACAGCGCGCGCAGCGCGTGGCGGCGCATCCGCGCTAGCTCCCCGCCCGCCCGCGCACGTCGCGGCGGGGAAAGCGGAAGTCGATGTTGCAGAACTCGCAGGTCATCACGATGTCGCCGTCCACCGCCATGTGATCGAGATCGTCCTCGGGGAAGGTGTCGAGAATCCCTGCTAGCCGGGCGCGCGAGCAGCGGCAACCGTACGAGAGCGCGCGCGAGCGGTCGGCGGCGACGCCTTCCTCGTGGAACAGCCGGTAGAGCAGCCGCTCGGGCGGCAGCGTGTCGTCCAGCAGTTCCGCATCCGTCAGCGTGCCGGCGAGAACGAGCGCGGTCTGCCAGCTTTCCTCAAGCTCCGCGGCGCCGGCGGCGGGATCGACGCCGCCCTCGCCCGCGATGCGCTCCAGGATGAAGGCCGCCGCGCGCCAGCCGGAGGGGGTTTCCGCGCAGGCGAGGCGCACCCAGCAGCCGAGCTGCTCGGAGGTGCGGAAATAGTGCATCGCCATGTCGGCCAGGGTTTCACCCTCGATCGCGACGATGCCCTGGTGGCGGTCCTGCGCGCCGTTCTGGTCCACCGTGAAGGCGAGGTAGCCCTTCCCCAGCAGCGCGGCCGCGGACGGCGCGGGATCGGCGGCGAGCAGGTCCGCGAGGCCCTCGGCCGAGGGGCGCGCGTAGCCGCGCAGCGCGCCGGTCTCGGTGCAGTCGGCGAGCAGCATCGGCAGCGGCCCGTCGCCCTTGGCCTGCAGGCTGAACGAGCCCGAGAACTTGAGCGCGCCGGCGAGCCCCGCGGACAACGCCAGCGCCTGACCGACGATGGCGGTGATCGCGGGTTCGTTGGGATGGCGCGTCAGCAGCGCGTGGGCGAGCGGGCCGAGGCGCACCAGCCGCCCGCGCACCGGGCGGCGCGGCAGATGGAACGGCGTGATGCCGCGGGGCACCACGATGTCGGGCGCCGGCGGACGGTCCCGGTCGAGGAAGGCGGGGGTTTCGGACATGCGCCCAAGATAGGGAGCGCCGCGCGCCGGGGCTATGGGGGCAGCGCGGGGCACCGTGGCAGGATACGCGCCCAACCGCGCGAGGAAACGCCGCCATGCAGACCGCCACGCTGATCGGCTCGCCCGGCTCGCCCTTCGTGCGCAAGATCATGGCGGCGTGCGCGCTGAAGGGGGTGCCTTACCGGCTCGATCCGATCGTGCCGTTCCAGGGCAACGACGCCTTCGCCGCGATCAGCCCGCTCCGGCGCGTGCCGGTGTTCATCGACGATGAGGTGACGCTGTCGGACAGCACGGCGATCGGCGAATACCTGGACGAGCGCCATCCGTCGCCGCCGCTGATGCCGGCGGCGCCCGCCGCGCGGGCGAAGGCGCGCTGGATCGAGGAGTTCGCCGACACGCGCCTCGCCGACGTGATGACGTTCCGCATCTTCAACGCCGCGGTGGTCAGCCGCGCGGTCTGGAAGCAGCCGCGCGACGAGGCCGCGATCGCCGCGGCGCTGGCCGAGCATCTGCCGCCGACGATGGACTACCTGGAGAGCATCGCACCCGCTGAGGGGTTCCTGTTCGGCGCGGTCTCGCTCGCCGACATCGCGGTGGCCGTCCATTTCGCCAATCTGCGCTGGTCCGCCACGGCGGCGGACCTCTCGCCCTGGCCGGCGGCGACGCACTGGGCCGCGCGCACGGAGGCGGTTCCCGCGCTGGCGCGCGCGACCCTGCTCGCCGAACGCCTCGCCGCCGCGCGCGGGCCGGCGCGCGGCGCCGTCTATGGCGAGATGGGCTTCGAGGTGACGGAGGCGAGCTACGGCGGCAGCACGTTCCGCCGCGGCCCGATGACGCCGTGAGGCGGCCCGCGAGGCAGGGTTGCGACGGGCACGCGCCTCCGCGCATAGGCAGGCCAGGCACCCTCGGCTAGCGTCCGCGAAACCGCCGGCCTGACCGCGCGGCGGAGCCGCGAGGCCCCGGGGGGTGAATGTTCGGAATGTCGGGACGCCAGTTGGCCATCATGCTGGCGATGGCGCTGGGGCGGATCGGCTTCGGGTTCCAGATTCAGACCGTGGGCAGCCTCGGCCCGTATCTGATGGACATCTTCCATCTCGACTACGCGGGACTGGGCACGCTGATCGGCGCCTTCGCGCTGCCGGGCACCTTCGCCGCGCTGCCGCTGGGCCTTCTGGGACGGCGCTTCGGCGACCGGCTGATCGTGGGCGCGGGCATGGCGCTGATGGCGGTGGGCGGGGTGATCGCGGCCACCGGCGGCGGCGCGCAGGGCATCGCCTACGGGCGCATGGTGTGCGGCGTCGGCGCGGTCGCGATGATCATCATGCAGGGCAAGATCATCGCCGACTGGTTTCAGGGCAAACTTTTCATGCCGGTGCTGGGCGTGGCGGTGGGCGCCTATCCGATCGGCCTGGGGCTGGGGCAACTGGTGCAGCCGCCGCTCGCGCACGCCTATGGCTGGCCGGCGCCGTTCTGGGCGGGCGCCGCGGCGATGGGAGCGGTCGCGGTGCTGTTCGTCGCAAGCTTCCGCGACGCGCCCAACGCGGCGCCGGTGTCGCGCAGCTTCTCGCTGCCGAGCGGGCGCGAGATGCTGCTGGTGATCGTCGCGGGGCTGATCTGGACGTTCTACACGACCGGCTACAGCAGCTACCTGTCGTATCTGCCCTCGTTCATGGACGCGCGCGGCGAGGGCCTCGCGCTGACCGGCGTGGCGATGACGCTTGCCACCTGGGGCAATGCGCCGGGCAACGTGGTGGGCGGATCGCTCGCGAACCGGATGGGCGGGCTGCGGGTGTTCCTGTTCGGCACGCTTTGCCTGGTCGTCGGGATGGCGGGCACTGGCCTGCTCGGCTGGTCGGTGGCGGGCGCCTTCGTGATCGGCATCCTGGGCTCGTTCCACCCCGCCGTGATCGTGGCGCTGGGCACGCTGTCGGCGCGGCCGGAGAGCCGGGCGGTGGGGATGAGCCTGTTCTACACGGCCTATTACGCCGGCAACACGGTGGGACCGGCCTTCTGCGGCTGGGTGGCCGACCGCGTGGGCGACCCGGCCGGGGCGATGTATGCGGCCGCCGCCGTCTCGGCCGCCGCGCTGCCAATGTATATGCTGCACCGGCGCCTGATCCCGCATGCCCGGCTGCTGCCACGGCCGTAGCGTGCCTATGCGCAGGCGCTGGCCTGGATCACCGCGAGGTTGGGGGCGAAGACGCGCCCGGGCGCGCTGAGGAAGCCCGGCCCGACGATGTCGCGGAAGAAGCGCAGGCTGTCCGCCCGGCGCTGCTTCTGGCCCCACTCCCGTTCGAGCCGGCTTTTCTGCACCTCGTACCAGGCGACGGTGAGACCGACGGAGGAAAGCAGGTCGGCGTCGGAGAGGATGCCCGCGAGGCCGTGGATGTCCGGGAACGTGCCGTCCGGCGGCGAGGCGTCCGGCGGCGAGGCGTCCGGCGGCGAGGCGTCTGGCGGCGAGGCGTCTGGGGCGGCGCCGTCCGAGGCGAGAAGGGCGCGCGCGGCGGGATCGAGGGGCGCTGCGAGCGGGCCGCCGGGGCGCAGCCGCAGGCCGGGCTCCGTCGCGATGACCAGGGCGCGCATCGCTCCCCTCTCCTGCGCGGAGCAGCCGGCATCGGCGGCGATCGTGTCCAGCGCATCGGCCGAAATGCGTTCGGCGGCGAAGCGCGCACGCCCCGCCGGGGGGCGGTAATGGAGATCGTGCGCGAGGCAGACGGCGAGCAGCAGCGCGGCGGCGCGGCCGTCGACGGGCTGGCCGAGCCGTTCCGCCAGTTCGACCAGGACCATCGCGTTGGTCGCGACCTCGGCGTGGTGCGTGGCGGAGTGGTAGGGCAGCCCGCCCCATGCCTCCACCGCTTCGGCGGCGGCAAGGCAGCAGCGCCCGAGCGGGTCCAGCGACGAGACGCCGGTGCGGCGCAGCAGGCAGGCGCAAAGCGCGCGCATGGGCGGCGGCCGGCGGCGCTGCCAGACCGCGTAGAGCGCGGCCATGCGGCGGCCGAGCCGGGCGGGATCGGCGACGGAATCCGCCGCCGCTCGGCCGCACGCGCCGGGCCGCGCGGCGAACAGGAGCGCGATCAGATCCGTGTCGAAAACCGCGCTGTCCACGCCGTGCGCAGCCCCCCGCTGGTCTCCCGCGGACAGTGCCGGCTCCGCGCGGCCGTTACTATCGCGCAAAAGGCTAATGCCGGGCAAACGTTCGCGGCGGGGCTGTAACCGGCGTCTTGATCCTGCCGTCAGCGCGAAGCGCCGAGCACCCACGCAAGCACGCCCTTCTGGGCGTGCAGGCGGTTCTCCGCCTCGTCGAACACGACGGACTGCGGGCCGTCGATCACTTCCTCGGTGACTTCCTCGCCGCGATGCGCGGGCAGGCAGTGCATGAAGATCGCATCCGGCGCCGCGCGGCGCATCAGCGCCTCCGTCACGCGGTAGGGCGCGAGCAGGTTGTGCCGGCTTTCGTTGGGATCGTCCGACATGCTGACCCAGGCATCGGTGACGACGCAGCGCGCGCCGGCGACCGCCTGCTCGGGGTCGTCCGTCAGTTCGATGCTGGCGCCCTGCGCGCGCGCCCACTCGACCAGGTCCTGCGGCGGGCGCAGCGCGGCGGGGGTGGCGAGGCGCAACGTGAAGCCGAAGCGCGCCGCCGCCTCGATCCAGCTTCGCGCGACGTTGTTGCCGTCGCCGCACCAGGCGACGACCTGGCCCGCGATGGGTCCGCGATGCTCCTCGAACGTCAGCACGTCGGCCATGAGCTGGCAGGGATGCGAGGTGTCGGTCAGGCCGTTGATGACCGGCACGGTCGCGTATTGCGCAAGGTCGTGCAGCTTCGAGACGCGGTCGGTGCGCAGCATGATCGCATCCACGTAGCGCGACAGCACGCGCGCGGTGTCGGCGGGGCTTTCGCCCCGCCCGAGCTGCGTTTCCTTGCCGCTGAGGACCACCACCTCGCCGCCGAGCTGGCGCATTCCCACCTCGAACGAGACGCGGGTGCGCGTGCTGGGCTTCTCGAAGATCAGCGCCAGCGTCTTGCCCGCGAGGGGGCGCGAGCTGACGCCCCCCGCGCGCTTGAAGCCCGAGGCGATGTCGAGCATCCGCCGCAGCGTGGCGCTGTCGAAATCGCGCAGGTCGAGGAAGTGGCGCGGCCCCTGCGGTTCGGCGGCCGAGGTCTGCATCTGCTTCGGCTCGGCCCGGCTTTTGCGCTTCAGCGCCCCGCTCATTTTGCCGCCGCCTTCGCGCCCGAGGGCTGGCAGCGCTGAGCGGCGCGGCGCAGCATCCGCACCGCTTCCGCGCAGTCGTCGTCGGTCAGCACGAGCGGCGGCGCGAGGCGCAGCACGTTGTCCCCGGCGGTGATCGCGAGCAGCCCCTCGGCGATGCAGGCGGCCTGCACCTCGCCCTGCGGCAGCACGCACTTGATGCCGAGCAGCAGGCCCGCGCCGCGCACGTCGGAGAACACCTGCGGGAAGTCGGCCGCGACCTTGGAGAACTCGTTCCAGAGGTAACGGCCCTTGCGGTCCACGCTTTCCAGGAAGCCCGGCGCGAGGATCACGTCGAGCACCGCGTTGCCGGCGGCGCAGGCGAGCGGGTTGCCGCCGAAGGTGGTGCCGTGCGTGCCGGGGACGAGGTATTTCGCCGCCTTCTCCTTCGCCAGGATGGCGCCGAGCGGGAAGCCGCCGCCGATGCCCTTCGCCGCGCTCATCACGTCCGGCTCGATGCCCGCCCATTCATGCGCGAACAGCTTGCCGGTGCGGCCCATGCCGCTCTGCACCTCGTCCAGGCCGAGCAGCAGTCCGTGCTCGTCGCAGGCGGCGCGCAGGTCGCGCAGGAAGCGCAGGTCGGCGGGGCGCACGCCGCCCTCGCCCTGCACCGGCTCGACGATGATGCCGCCGGTGTTCGGGCCGATCGCGTTGCGCACCGCGTTCATGTTGTTGAACGGGACGTGGTCGAACCCTTCCACCACGGGGCCGAAGCCGGCGAGGTATTTCTCGTTGCCGGTGGCGGCGAGCGTCGCCAGCGTGCGGCCGTGGAAGGCGCCCTCGAAGCAGATGATGCGCATCCGTTCCGGATGCCCGGTTTCGCTGTTGTAGCGCCGGATCATCTTGATCATGCCCTCGTTCGCCTCGGCGCCCGAGTTGCAGAAGAATACGCTGTCGGCGAAGGTCGCCGCGACCAGCCGCGCCGCCAGCTTCTCGGCCTGCGGGATGCGGTACAGGTTCGAGGTGTGCATCACCTTCGCGGCCTGCTCGGCGATCGCCTTCACCAGATGCGGGTTGTTGTGCCCGATCGAGGCGGTCGCGATGCCCGAGCCGAAATCGAGGAATCGTCGCCCGTCATCCGTCCACAGCCAGGCGCCCTCGCCCCGCTCGAAAGCGAGGTCGGCGCGGTTGTAGGTCGGCATCAGGGCGGGGATCATTTCGATCTCTAAGCCTCGTTCGGGTTGCGCCAAAGGGATCAGCCGGCCAGCGTTGCCGCGGACCGGTCCCAGGCAAGGCAAAAGTGTTGGCGGTTGCCGCAAGCGGTGTCAAACCAAGCTGCGCCGCGCTCCGCGCACGGCAGACCACAGGATTCGGACCCACGCGGATGGCGCCGCCCCCCGATGATCCCCCGGGCCAGGCCCGATTGCACGAGGCGGCGCTGCGCCACCTGGCCCGCTACGCGGCGACCGCGGCGGGGCTGACGCGGGTGCTGGACCGCCGCATCGCGCGCTGGGCGCGCGAGGCCGGCGCCGATGGCGACGAGGCCGCCAGGATCGAGGCCGCCGCCGCCGAGGCGCGCCGCGCCGCGCGCGCGGTGGTGGCGCGGCTGGTCGCCGCTGGCGCGGTGGACGATGCCGCCTTCGCCGCCGCGCGCGCGAAACGGCTCGCCCGGTCCGGCCGGTCCCGCCGCGCCGCGGCGGCGCACCTCGCCGCGCGGGGCGTGGACGCCGAGACGGCGGGCGCGGCGCTGGGGGCGGATGGCGGCGACGAGCTGGCCTCGGCGCTGGTCCTGGCGCGCCGCCGGCGGATCGGGCCGTTCCGCACGGGCGAGGCCCCGGATGCCGAAGGGCGGATGCGCGAGCTCGCGGTGCTCGCCCGCGCCGGTTTCCCGCGCGAGGTGGCCGAGCGCGCGCTGCGGATGCCGGGCGAGGAAGCGGCGGAGATCGTGGCGGCGCTGCTGCGGTAGGAGGGCGGCTGCCCCCCACCCCTGTCCCCTCCCCACAAGGGCAGGGCTATCGCATATGGCGAAGACCGCCCTCTCGGCCCCCAATGCTCCCTTGGGGGGCGGAGAGGGTTGGGAGAGGTGGGGGATTCCAG
>JAFEFJ010000470.1 GCA_018240635.1 Pseudomonadota bacterium
GATCGACAAGGAAGAGGCCGAGAAGCTCGCCGCCAAGATGGCGAAGGGCAGCTTCGACCTGGAGGACTACGCGAACCAGCTGAAGCAGATCACCAAGATGGGCAGCCTGTCCGGCATCCTGGGGATGCTGCCGGGCGTGGCCAAGGTGAAGGCGCAGCTTGCGGACGCGAACCTCGATACCGCGATCCTGAAGCGCCAGGCGGCGATCATCTCGTCGATGACGGTGAAGGAGCGGCGCACGCCCGACATCATCAAGGCGAGCCGCAAGAAGCGCATCGCCGCGGGATCGGGCACGTCGGTGCAGGAAGTGAACAAGCTGCTGAAGCAGTTCGACGACATGTCCACGATGATGAAGCGCATGAACAAGATGGGCCAGAAGGGCCTGATGCGTCACGGCTTGGGCGCGCTGATGCCCGGCGCCAACCGGCAGATGCCGGGCGGCGGGCGGCGTCCGTTCTGACGATTACGAGATAGTAACAGGAGAGACTAAGTCTATGGGCCTCAAGATCCGCCTTGCCCGCGCCGGCGCGAAGAAGCGTCCGTACTACCACATCGTGGTGGCCGACAGCCGCTCGCCCCGCGACGGCCGCTTCATCGAGAAGCTGGGCAGCTACAACCCGATGCTGCCGGCCGAGCACGCCGACCGCGTGCGCCTGCAGGGCGAGCGCATCCAGCACTGGGTGAGCCAGGGCGCGGTCGCGACCGACCGCGTGGCGCGCTTCCTGGGCAAGGCCGGGCTCGGCCCGATGCCGGTGTGGAACGAGCAGCCGATCAAGTCGGCGCCGAAGAAGAAGGCGCAGGAACGCGCCAAGGCCGCCGCGGCGGGCTGACGCCTTGCCTGACCGCCTGATCCTGCTCGGCGTGATCGGCCGCCCGCACGGCGTGCGGGGGCATGTCCATGTCGTGAGCCACACCGACGACCCGGCTTCGCTCGCGGAGTACGGCCCGCTTGTGGACGAGCGCGGCCGGCGCTTCGTGCTGCGGTGGAAAACGGACGGGATCGCCTCGGTGGCGCTGTTGCAGGACGGGCGCGAGGTGCCGGTGGCTGACCGCGACGCGGCGGCGCGGCTGACCAACACGCGGCTCTTCATCGAGCGCGACCGCCTGCCGCCGCCCGAGGAGGACGAGTTCTACCTCGCCGACCTCGACGGGCTGGCGGCGTACGACGCGGCGGGCGCGCGCATCGGCCACGTGGCGCAGGTGCACGACTACGGCGCGGGCGTGAGCCTGGAGATCGCCCGCGAGGGCGTGGGGCCGCTGCTGGTGCCGTTCACCCGCGCCGCGGTGCCCGAGGTGGACGTGGCCGGCGGGCGCATCGTGGTGGTTGCGCCGGCGGAGATGGACGCGGAGCTGCCACCGCCCCCCGGCCCGCTCCCACGAGGGGAGGGGGAGGGATGCGCGCCATGACCTGGCGGGCCAGCGTGCTGACGCTGTTTCCGGAGATGTTTCCGGGGCCGCTCGGGCATTCGCTCGCGGGGCGCGCGCTGGAATCCGGCATCTGGTCGTTGCAGGCGGTGAATATCCGCGACTTCGCGACCGACCGGCACCGTACGGTGGACGACACGCCCTTTGGCGGCGGGGCGGGCATGGTGCTGCGGCCCGACGTGCTGGATGCCGCGATCGAAACGGTGGCGGACGGGCGGCCGATGTTCTGCCTGACGCCGCGCGGGCGGCGCTTCGTGCAGGCGGATGCGCGCGCGCT
>JAFEFJ010000471.1 GCA_018240635.1 Pseudomonadota bacterium
CGCCCGTCGTCGGCCAGCGGCACGACGAAGAACAGGCCGCCAGGGGAGCGGAAAAGCGCGAAGGCATAGAGTTCGTTGCCGCGGAACAGGGCGCCGCCGGTGCGGTGGATCTTGCAGCGCACCCACAGATCGCCGAAGGCGGCGACCGTCGCCGGGGCCTCCACCTCGATGCCGTCCGACACATGGATGTTGGTCTGGGTTTCGGAAACCGCATGGGCATAGGACGCGCCGGTGGTGAAGCGCTGGTAGCGCCATTCCACGCCGGCCGTGTACGCCTTGCCCGCGTTCGGCGCCTCGGGCAGCGACCACTTGGCAACCACTTTCTCGGCGACGGTCATCTCGCCGGCCGTCGGCGGCGTGGCCTCCTGTCCGCGCCAGAACGGGTCCGCCGCATCGGACAGCGCGACCGCGGCCGCAGCCGTGGCGATTGCCGAGGCGACGCCCGCAACCGTGAAGTCCCGCTCCGGGCCGGCGCCTGGGTCGGGCGTGCAGCAATGGACCGACGGCTCGGTTTCGTCGAACGTCCCGCTTGCGCCGAACGAGGCCGTGCCGGCCCCGAGCGCCGCGGCCACGATCGCGACGATCGCGGCGATGATGGCGATGATGATCGCCAGTATCTTCCACCAGGGATCGGCGAAGGGCAGTTCGCCGTGCACGCCAGCGAAGGCCGGGTTCGGCGCCCACGCGAGGGTCATCCCGGTCGGCACCCAGGGGCCGGTGCCAGGCGGGCAGCGGCATTCCTTGCCGTCGTTCACGCCCCAACCCGCCGCCGGCGTGATCGCGGCGATATGCGACACCGTCAGCGTCCCTTCCGGCACGGTGCAGGTGTAGCTGTTGCTGGGAGCATCAAAGCGGGTCTGCGAGACGAAGATCTGCTGAATTGAGCGGCGCGAATCGAAACCGTCGGCGCGGGCGACGAAGCTGACCAGCGGCTTGCCCGGGCTCGCGTGCTCGAAATCCGCGTCCCACATCACGATGACGGACGCGCCGGCCGGGATCGTCGCGAAGGTGAACGTCCGGGCGACCGGCGCGATGCCGGGATCGCCCACGCTTTCGAGATAGACGCTGACGTTGGTCAGCGTCGTCGTCGCCTGATTGGTCAGATGGCAGGCGATGCGGAGATTGAACAGCGCGTTGTCGAAGATTCCGTCCGGCAACATGATGTTGGTGACGGGCTCGATGGCGAACGGCCGCGTCAGGATCTGGAGCGGTGCAGGGCTCATTTCTCTGCCTCCCCACTGGCGATGAGGACGAGCCCGAGGCCGCCGAGGACGTAGTCGCCGCTGCGCTCGGACACGGTCACGAGCTGGTAGGTGCCTTTGCGGAGTGCCGGCGCGCGCACCGCGACATGCACGCCCGCCGACGTGCCGCGCGGCACCTTGAGTTCAAGTTTCGCCGGACCGATCGGCCCGTTCGGCTCGACGCAACGCGGCTGCAGCGCCAGGCCCACCTCGGCAGCCGCGCCGTCAGCCGGCTTGAAGCCCTTCAGGCCGAGGCGTTCGAGGCTCAATGGATCCAGCATGCCGCCTGCGGCGGCCACGACGACCACCGACTTGTCGATGCGCCGGGGCGCGCTGATGGTGACGGGAAGCGTCAGCATACGCGGCGCAACCGCGAGTACCGTCAGGTTCTTCTGCGCGACCTGGCGGTATGTCACCGGGTCGAACGCATCCGGC
>JAFEFJ010000472.1 GCA_018240635.1 Pseudomonadota bacterium
TGCGGCATGGAACTCGCCAACGCCTTCGTGGAACTCACCGACGCCGCCGAGCAGCGCGCCCGCTTCGAGGCCGACCGCGCGCGCCGCCACGCGATCGCGGGCCCCGACTGGCCGATGGACGAGGATTTCCTCGCCGCCCTCGAATTCGGGATGCCGCCATGCGCGGGCATCGCGCTGGGCTTCGACCGGCTGGCGATGATCGCGTCCGGCGCGCGCAGCATCGCCGACGTGCTGTGGCTGCCGCCGGCGGACCTGCTGTGATGGGCGGGCGATTCCTTCCGGTGGCTGCGGCGGCGCTTGCGCTGCCTTGGGCGCTTTCCGGCTGCGCCACCGGCCCGACGCGCGCGCAGGCGATGCAGACCTATATCGGCCAGCCGGTCACGGTGCTGATCGCCGGGATGGGCGTGCCGAACCGCACCTTCGATGCCAACGGCGTGCGCTTCCTTGCCTACGACGAGCAGCAGATCGACGTGGTGCCCGGCAGCTACGGCGCGCCGATATGGGGCGTGGGGCCGGGCTTTCCGGGCTGGGGTTGGGGGCCGCCGCCGATGCCGCCCAGCATCGTGACCTGGAGCTGCCAGACGACGTTCCAGGTGCAGGACGACATCGTGCGCGCCTTCACGCTGCGCGGCAACGCCTGCTGACGTCCACCGCCCGGATCACGTTCGCGTAAGTATCAACCGGAACATTCCGGCTATGCTGCGCGTTCGGAAACCCCAAGCCGCCGTCGGCGTTTTCTGCGCTCCGGAAAAGGCGCGCGCGAATTGCGGCGGCATTGGGGCGGCAGCGCCCGAGCCTCGCCGCAAGCGATCCCTTCACTCCGCATAACAGTCGAGATCGGAGGCTTCGCTGCCATGCGCATCGCCCAGATTGCCCCGCTGACGGAATCCGTCCCGCCGCGCCTGTATGGCGGCACCGAGCGGGTGGTCTCCTACCTGACCGAAGCGCTCGTGGAACTCGGCCACGACGTCACGCTGTTCGCAAGCGGCGATTCCCGCACCGCCGCGCGGCTGCGTCCCGGCGCGCGGATGGGCCTGCGGCTGGACCGCGAGGTGCGCGACCCGATCGCGCCGCACATGACGATGATGGAGCGCATCTGCCGCGAGGCGGGCGAATACGACATCCTGCACAGCCACCTGGACTACTGGATGTTCTCGCTACTGGCGCGCGTGGGCACGCCCGCGGTGACGACGCTGCACGGGCGGCTCGACCTGCCGGAACACGCCGAGCTGCACGAGATGCTGCGCGCGCCGGTGGTCTCGATCTCCGACGCGCAGCGCCGCCCGCTGCCCGCCGCCAATTTCGTGCGCACGATTTATCACGGCCTGCCGGAGGACCTGCTGCGGCCCGCCGATATCCGCCCGTCCTACCTGGCCTTCCTGGGCCGCATCGCGCCCGAAAAGCGGCCCGACCGGGCCATCGCAATCGCGCGCCGCGCCGGCATCCCGCTGCGGATCGCGGCGAAGATCGACCGCGTGGACCAGGAATACTTCGAGGAGCAGGTCCGCCCGCTGCTGGCCGGCCCCGGCGTGGAGATGATCGGCGAGATCGCCGACGGCGAGAAATCCGCCTTCCTGAGCGGCGCGCACGCCCTGCTGATGCCGATCGACTGGCCGGAGCCCTTCGGCCTGGTGATGATCGAGGCGATGGCCTGCGGCACGCCGGTGATCG
>JAFEFJ010000473.1 GCA_018240635.1 Pseudomonadota bacterium
CGCGCGCCCTACTCGGCGATCGTCGATCGCCCGCCGCTGCGCCTGCCGGGCGGCGCGCGCGTCGCGGTCTGGAGCATCGTCAACCTGGAAGTCTGGGACATCGGCAAGCCGATGGCCCGCCAGGTGCTGCCCGCGCCCACCGGGCAGCCGATGCTGCCGGACGTGCCGAACTGGTCCTGGCACGAATACGGGATGCGCGTCGGCTTCTGGCGCTTCCACGCGCTCTATGAACGCCTCGGCCTGCGCCCCACGCTGTCGATCAACGCGCGCGTCTGCGACGAGTACGAGCGCGTCGCCGCCGCCGCCCGCGACGCGGGGTGGGAGTTCATGGGCCATGCCTGGGAACAGGGCCCGATCCACAAGGAAGAAGACCAGCGCGCGATGATCCACCGCGCGATGGACCGGCTGCAATCCTTCACCGGCATCCGCCCCGTGGGCTGGCTCGGCCCCGGCCTGACGCAGACGCTGGAGACGCCCGACCTGCTGGCCGAGGCCGGGGTGAAATACATCGGCGACTGGGTGTGGGACGACGAGCCCTGCCGCATCGCGACCGCGCACGGCCCGCTGGTGACGATGCCCTACACGGTGGAACTGAACGACATCGCCATGATGATCGTGCAGCATCACGAATCGGCCTACTGGCTGCAACGCTGCAAGGATTCGCTCGACCGCTTGCTGATCGAAGGCGCGCAGCGCGCCAAGGTGATGGCGGTCGCGATCCATCCCTACATCTCCGGCCAGCCGCACCGCATCGCCTATCTGGAGGCGTTCTACGACTACGCCCGCGCGCAAGCCGGCGTCGCGTTCATGAACGGCGCCGAGCTGCTCCAATGGTATCAGGCGCATCCATGAAGGCGCCCATGAACGCTTTCGACACGCCGCTCGCGCGCCGCGCCCTCGCCGCCGTCGCGCCGTTGCTGTTCCTGCTGTTCTGGTGGCTCTCCACCGGGCGCAATCCGAACGGGCTGATCCCGTCGCCCGGGGATGTCGGCCTCGCGCTGTGGGACCTCGCCTTCGGCGGCATCAACGACGATGCGTTCAGCGCCACGCTGATGACGCATCTGCTCGCCTCGGTCAGCCGCGTCTACGGCGCCTTCCTGCTCGCCGCCGCCGTCGCCCTGCCGCTCGGGATGCTGATCGGCCGGCTCGCGCTGGTGCGCGACCTGCTCGATCCGATGCTGCAACTGCTGCGGCCGATCCCCGTCACCGCCTGGCTGCCGCTGTCGATGATCCTGTTCGGCCTCGGCGCGCGCTCGGCCTTCTTCCTCGTCGCCCTCGGCGCCTTCTACCCGATCCTGGTCAACACGATCTTCGCCGTCCGCAGCGTCGAGCCCCGGCTGTTCGAGGCCGCGCAGATGCTCGGCGTCTCGCCCGCGCGCCTGTTTCCGCTCGTCGTGCTGCCCGGCTCGCTGCCCGGCATCTTCACCGGCCTTCGCCTCGGCCTCGGCTTCGCCTGGGTGGTGATCGTCGTCGGCGAGATGACCGGCGTGCCCACCGGCCTCGGCGCGATGATCATGGACGCCCGCCAGCTCTCGCGGACCGAGATCGTGGTCGCCGGCATGGCGGTGATCGGCCTCGCCGGCTTCCTGTCCGATCAGGCCGTGCAGGCGCTCGGCCGCCGCCTGCTGCGGTGGAGCCCGCAGCATGGATAGTCTCGTCCGCACCCCA
>JAFEFJ010000474.1 GCA_018240635.1 Pseudomonadota bacterium
CCGGGCGCCACCGCATCGGGGAACAGCCCGTGCGTCATCGTGAGGTGCGCGGCGGCGGACAGCGCCCAGTCGTGCGGCCAGCCGATGGACCAGATGTCGCGGGCCGGGCTTGCGGGACCGATCCAGGGCATCGCCGCCCAGATGGATGCGGCCCCCGCGCCGCCGCCCGCCCGCGCATCCAGCGCCTGCACCGCGACGGCGGCAGCGAACACCGGCAGAAAGACCGGGAAGATGCGCCGCGCCCGCGCCGCAAGGAACGCGCCGCGCCGGTAGCCATGCGCGCGCAGCGACTGCACGATGACCAGGCCGCTGAGGACGAAGAACGCATCGACCCCCGCGCCACCATGCGACAGCGCGCCCGCGAGCCAGCCGGGCATCGCCACGAATGGCGCCATGTGCGACACCATCACGTAGACCGCCAGCACGCCGCGCAGCCCGTCGAGGCAGAGCAGTCTCGGCACTCGGGGGTCCTCCTTGCGGGGCAGGCTGGGCGCGCGTCCGTTAGCTCCGGGTTAACCGTCGCCCGTCGCCTTCGGCCGGTCGGCCTTGCCAACGGCAGCGCCGCAGCCTATCTTCCCTCTGTAATCATTCTCCTCAGTGCTGATGGAGGGTGGCCTTCGCGGGCCGCCTTTTTTGTTTTTCGCCCATCTTGTGTTCGCCCCTTCTCTGTTCGATCGACCGGAGCCGATGCCGACGGGACAGCCCGCGCCAGCCTCTCCGGGGCAGACCGCCCTGGAAACCAGGATCGCCCAGACGATCACGCCCACGCTCGTGGACCTGGGATACGAGCTCGTGCGCGTGGCGGTGCTGGGCCGCGAACGCCCGACCGTGCAGGTGATGGCCGACCGCGCCGACGGCGCGCTGATCAGCGTGCAGGACTGCGAGACGATCACGCACGCGATCAGCGCGGTGCTGGACGTGGAGGACCCGATCCCCGGCGCCTGGACGCTGGAGGTCAGCTCCGCCGGGATCGACCGGCCGCTGACCCGCGTGAAGGACTGGAACCGGTTCGCCGGCCATCTCGCCCGCGCCGAGACCGTCGTGCCGGTGGACGGCCGCAAGCGGTTCTCGGGCACCGTTCTCGGCGCCGACGAGACCGCCGCCCGCCTGCGCCTCGACGACGGCAGCGAAGTGTCGCTGCCGATGGCCGATATCCGGCGCGCTCGCCTGATCCTGACCGATGCGCTGATCGCCGCGACCGCTACGCCGACCCGGACTAACTGACGGCACCAACAACAGAGGCTGCGTCATGGACACCGCCATTGCCCGCCCGGAACTTCTCCTCGTCGCCGACGCCGTCGCGCGGGAGAAGTCGATCGACCGCGAGGAAGTGCTCGAAGCGATGGAGCAGGCCATCCAGAAGGCCGGCCGCGCCAAGTACGGGCACGAGAAGGACATCCGCGCGACGATCGACCGCAAGACCGGCGATGTGCGCCTCTCGCGCTGGACCGAGGCGGTGGAGACGGTCGAGAACGAGGAAACCCAGATCCCCGTTCACATCGCCAAGAAGTTCAAGCCCGACATCGAGGTCGGCCAGCACCTGATCGATCCGCTGCCGCCGATCGACTTCGGCCGCATCGCCGCGCAGACCGCCAAGCAGGTGATCGTGCAGCGCGTGCGCGAATACGAGCGCAAGCGCCAGTACGACGAGTTCAAGGACCGCGT
>JAFEFJ010000475.1 GCA_018240635.1 Pseudomonadota bacterium
CCGGTGCGGTAGCCGATCAGCTGGCTCATCGCCAGCGTCTCGTACACCAGGCCCTGCCCGGCGAAGGCGGCGTCGCCGTGCATCAGGATCGCCATGACGCTGCGCCGGCCCTGCGTGTCGCCCGCATCGTCCTGCCGCGCGCGCACCTTGCCGACCACGACGGGATCGACCGCTTCCAGGTGCGACGGGTTCGGCTGCAGCGACAGATGCACCTTGCGGCCCGCGATCTCGACATCGACCGAGGTGCCGAGGTGGTATTTCACGTCGCCCGAGCCCTGCACGTCGTCGGGCTTGAAGCTCTCGCCGCCGAATTCGCTGAACAGCGCCGTCAGCGGCTTCTTGACGATGTTGACGAGCGTGTTGAGGCGGCCGCGATGCGGCATGCCGATCGCGACCTCGTTCACGCCGCCCGCGGCGGCGGTTTCGATGATGGTGTGGATGGCGGGGATGGTGACCTCGCCGCCTTCCAGCCCGAAGCGCTTCGTCGTGACGTAACGCTTCTGGCAGAACGCCTCGAAGCCTTCGGCCTCGGTCAGTTGTTCCAGGATGCGGCGCTTGCCCGCGGCGTCGAAGCCCGCGCGCCAGTTGGCGCCTTCCACCTTGCGCTGGATCCAGGCCTTCTGCTCGGGGTCCTGGATGTGCATGAACTCGACGCCGATCGACCCGCAATAGGTTTCGCGCAGGATGGCGACGATCTCGCGCAGCGTGGCGGTTTCGCGGCCCAGCACGTTGTCGATGAAGATTGGCCGGTCCATGTCGGCTTCGGTGAAGCCGTAGCTTTTCGGATCGAGTTCCGGGTGCGGCTTGGGCACCTGCAGGCCGAGCGGATCGAGCCGCGCTTCCAGATGGCCGCGCACGCGGTAGGTGCGGATCATCATCAGCGCGCGGATCGAATCGATCACCGCCGCGCGCACCTGCGCGGGATCGAGCCCGCCGGCGGCGGCCCCGTCAGTTGCGCGGCGGCCGGCGGCGCGCGGCGCCGCGGCGGGCGGCGCATCGGCGACCGAGAACTGGCGCGGCGCCCAGGACGCGCCGGAGGCGTCCTCCAGCACGGCGCGGCTTTCGTCGTTCAGCGAGCGGAACAGCTCGTCGAAGCTCGGATCGACCGAGGACGGGTTCTCCGTCCAGCGGGCGTACATGTCGGCGATGAACGCGGCGTTGGCGCCGTTGAAGGCGGTGGCAAGGATGTCGACGCCGGCCATGGCCTCTTTCTCCTCAGTCGGGGACGGTCAGGTAGGGCCGCGTCCCCTCGACAGACAGTAACCCGCGCGGCAGGCAGCAATGCCGGCGGCGCATGAAGCCGCCCGTGCCGCCGCGGGCAGGCGCTAGCGGCCCAGCGCCTTGACCATCGTGCTGCCGAGCGCGGCGGGGCTGTCGGCGACATGGATGCCGGCCGCGCGCATCGCCTCGAACTTCGCCGCCGCCGTGTCCTTGCCGCCCGAGATGACCGCGCCCGCGTGGCCCATGCGGCGGCCGGGCGGCGCGGTGGCGCCGGCGATGAAGCCGACGGTGGGCTTCTTCACCTTGTTCTTCGCCAGGAACTCGGCCGCGTCGATCTCGCTCTGCCCGCCGATCTCGCCGATCATGACGATCTGCTTCGTCTCATCGTCGGCGAGGAACATCTCCAGCACCTCGATGAAGTCCATCC
>JAFEFJ010000476.1 GCA_018240635.1 Pseudomonadota bacterium
CCGCGTCATCGCCGTCGGCCGCACCTACCGCGCCGACCACGACGCGACGCACAGCCCGATGTTCCACCAGTGCGAAGGCCTCGTGCTGGACCGCGACATCACGCTCGGCCACCTGAAGGGCTGCCTGATCGACTTCCTGCGCACCTTCTTCGGCATCGCCGAACTGCCGGTGCGCTTCCGCTCCAGCTACTTCCCCTTCACCGAGCCTTCGATGGAGGTCGATATCGGCTGGGACCGCCGCTCGGGCGAACTGGGAAAAGGCAGCGACTGGCTGGAGATTCTGGGCAGCGGCATGGTGCATCCGCGCGTGCTGGCGAATTGCGGCATCGACCCGCGCCGGTGGCAGGGCTTCGCCTTCGGCATGGGCGTGGAGCGCATCGCCATGCTGAAGCACGGCGTGCCGGACCTGCGTCCCTTCTACGAAAGCGACATCCGCTGGCTGCGCCACTACGGCTTCAACCCGCTCGCGCCCACGATGCTGCACGAGGGGGTGTGAGACGATGAAGTTCACCCTCTCCTGGCTGCGCACGCATCTCGACACGGATGCGACGCTTGAAACCATCACCGACACGCTGACGCGCATCGGGCTCGAACTCGAATCCGTCACCGATCCAGGCGCGGCGCTGGCGCCGTTCCGCATCGCGCGCGTCGTGGAAGCCGTGCAGCACCCGAACGCCGACCGCCTGCGCGTCTGCACCGTCGATACCGGCGATGCCGTCACCACCGTCGTCTGCGGCGCGCCCAACGCGCGCACTGGCATGAAGGGCGTCTTCGCCCCGCCCGGCAGCTTCGTCCCCGGCACCGGCATCACGCTGAAGGTGGGCGAGATCCGCGGCGTCAAAAGCGCGGGCATGCTGCTATCGGCGCGTGAGATGGGCCTCGGCGACGATCATTCCGGCATCGTCGATCTGCCGGACGATGCGCCCGTCGGCCAGCCCTACGCCGCATGGGCCGGGCTTGACGATCCGGTCATCGAGATCGGCGTCACGCCCAACCGGGGCGACGCCTTCGCGGTGCGCGGCATCGCGCGCGACCTCGCCGCCGCCGGCATCGGCCGGCTGGTGCCCTGGCAGCCCGCCCCCGTGCCGGCCGCCTTCCAGGGCGGCCCGCGCTGGAAGATCGCGATGCCCGCGGCCTGCCCGTGGATCCTCGGCCGCGCCATCCGTAACGTCCGCAACGGTCCGAGCCCCGCCTGGCTCGCCGCGCGCCTCACCGCCATCGGGCTCAGGCCGATCAACACGCTGGTGGACATCACCAACTTCTTCACCTTCGATCTCGGCCGCCCGCTGCACGTCTTCGACGCGGGCAAGATCGCGGGCGACACGCTCACGCTGCGTCCCGGCGCGGGCGAAACCTTCCGCGGCCTGCACGGCAAGGACGTGACCGTCACGCCGCAGGACTGCGTGATCGCGGATGCGGCGGGCGTGCAGTCGCTCGCGGGCGTCGTCGGCGGCGAGGCGACGGGCTGCGACGAGGCCACCACCTCGGTCTTCGTCGAGTGCGCGCTGTTCGACCCCATCGCGGTCGCGCTCACCGGTCGCCGCCATCAGATCGTCTCCGACGCGCGCCAGCGTTTCGAGCGCGGCATCGACCCCGCGCTGCTGCCCGCTGCGACGGAGGCCGCG
>JAFEFJ010000477.1 GCA_018240635.1 Pseudomonadota bacterium
TCATCACCGGCAACGAGAAGGCCTTCGCCGCCGGCGCCGACATCAAGGAGATGAAGGACCGCACCTACCCCGAGGCGTTCCAGGAGAACTTCATCGCCAAGTGGGAGACGATCCTGCAGGTGCGCAAGCCGGTGATCGCGGCGGTGGCGGGCTTCGCGCTGGGCGGCGGCTGCGAACTCGCGATGATGTGCGACTTCGTCGTGGCCGCCGATACGGCGAAGTTCGGCCAGCCGGAGATCAACCTGGGCGTGATCCCGGGCGCCGGCGGCACGCAGCGGCTGACGCGCGCGGTGGGCAAGTCGAAGGCGATGGACATGGTGCTCACCGCCCGGATGATGGACGCCGCCGAGGCCGAGCGCGCCAGCCTGGTGTCCCGCGTCTTCCCCGCCGACCAGATGCTGGCCGAGGCGATCAAGATCGGCGAGCGCATCGCCTCGCTCTCGCCGGTCGCGGTCGCGATGGCGAAGGATTCCGTCAACCGCGCCTTCGAGACCACGCTCACGGAAGGCGTGCGCTACGAGCGGGCGCTGTTCCTGTCGCTGTTCGGCACGCCGCACCAGCGCGAGGGCATGGCGGCCTTCGCCGAGAAGCGGAAGGCGGTGTTCGCGCGCCGCGGCTGAGGCGCCGGAAAGCCGCGTCCGGCGCGGGTCTCCCACCCGCCCGGTTTCTTGACTCGGCCGGACGCCGCGCCTAGAACCCGCCGCTCCGCCGTGCCGTGGCGGGCCCCGCAGCGGGCCGCCTGCGCACACATGTGATCATCGACCGCAAAGCAGACGTGACCGAATAGCCATGGCGAACACCGCTTCCGCGCGCAAGCGCATCCGGCAGACGAAGGTTCGCACCCTTCGCAACCACGCCCGCAAGTCGCGGATGCGGACCTTCATCAAGAAGGTCGAGGCGGCGATCGCGTCGGGCGACAAGGCGGTGGCCGCCGAGGCGCTGCGCGCCGCGCAGCCCGAGATGCAGCGCGCTGCCACCAAGGGCGTGATCCACGCCAACACGGTCGCGCGCAAGCTCTCCCGCATGGCCGCGCGGGTGAACGCGCTCTCGGCCGGCTGAATCCGCTGCCCCGCCGAGCCGGTTGACCAGCCGGCTCGGGGCGGGGATACTCCTTTCTGTCGTGGCTGTGCCGCCGGTTGCCAATCGTGCCAAGTCATACGGAAACCGATGCGGACCAGTGCCGTGTTCAACGGAACTCCCGGCCGATCAGCCGCTTAGCGTGCATCCGTTAGTTATTGTCCAATATTTGGGCATTAACTTGGTCTTTGTTTGTTGTCAGTCCGCAGCTTAGATTTTTATTGCCTCGCTGCTTGGCCTGTCATAATCATTACCATCCGTTTAGCACTTGCCGGGATCGAACGGATCCGGGCGTGGCCTCGCGGGGCGCGCCCCGGCCGTAGGTCTCGTCGGGGAAAGACGCATCGCAGGGCCGGTTCGCCGGCCTGCTAATCGCGCGGGGGCGGGCTGGTGGCGGTAGTGGATGGCGATCTTGAGCGTTCGGCTTCGCACGCAGTGAGTCGCCACCCCGAGGCCAGCGCCGCAGGAGGGGAGTCCCGGATGGAGCAGCCGCAACTGGCCGCGCAATGGGCGCGCAT
>JAFEFJ010000478.1 GCA_018240635.1 Pseudomonadota bacterium
TGGTGACGGCGGTGTTCCTGCTGCGCGAGACCTTCGCAGACCGGCCCTTCATGAACATCCGCCTGATGTTCCGCGAGAACTTGCCGCTGCTGCTGCTGATTCTGGCGGGGTTCCGCTTCATCATCCTGTCCACCGCCTACATCATCCCGAGCTATCTGCAGACCGTGCAGAACTTCCGCGAGTTGCAGGTGGGCACGGTGCTGCTGTGGATCGCGCTGCCGCAGATCGCCATCGTGCTGCCGCTCGCAGCACTATTGAAGCGCATCGACGCGCGCTGGGTCCTGGGGCTCGGCACCGCGCTGATCGGCATCGCCTGCCTGATGGCGACGGGCCTGACGAGCCAATGGGCGACGGCGGATTTCCTGCCCTCGCAGATCGTGCAGGCGATCGGCCAGTCCTTCGCGCTGACCGGCCTGCTGGTGGCGACGATCCGCACGATCAGCCCGGCCGACGCGCTGACCATCGGCAGCTTGCTGCAGATCAGCCGGCTGTTCGGCGGCGAGCTTGGCACCGCCTTCATGCAGACCTTCGTGCGCGTGCGCGAGCAGGTGCATTCCAACCTTGTGGGCCTGCATGTGGAGGCGATGGCGGGCGCGACATCGGAGCGGCTGTCCGCCTATGCCGGCGCGCTTGGCGCGCACACTGCCGACAAGGCGCAGGCCGCGGCACAGGCGTCGAAGCTGCTGGCTGCGGCGGTGGCGCAGCAGGCCTCGGTGCTCGCCTACGTGGACGGCTTCCTCGCCGCCGCCGCGGGCGCGTTCGTCTGCCTGCTGCTGGTCGCCTGGATGCGCCCGCCGCCGCCCTCGCCGTTCTGAGGCTTCACGTCATGGCCGCAGAAGGGCGGCCATCCACGGCTTGGGCTGTCTCAAGGAAGTCGTGGATGGTCGGCCTTCGCCGACCATGACGAGGTGAGAGAACGGATCAGACTTCGAGGACGATGTAGTTCTCTTCGACCGAAACCGGCACCGTCTCGGCGGCGAAGGGGCCTTTGGCCAGCGTTTCGCCGGGTTCCACCGTCACGTTGTAGGTGCGGGCGCGGACGCTGTCGGGGTCGCACCAGGACTGCCCGGTGGCGATGTCGAATTCCCAGCAATGCCAGGGGCAGCGCAGCATCCGCCCGCGCTGCGTCAGGCGGTATTCGCCCGGGCGGTCGGCTTCGAAGCGGCTGATCAGCGCGCCCTTGCACAGCGGCGCGCCTTCGTGCGGGCAGCGGTTGATGAGCGCGTAGTATTCATCGTCGACATGGAAGACGCCGATCTCGCGGCCCTTCACCGTGACGATCTTGCAGGTGCCGGGCGCGATCTCGCCGACGGTCGCGACGACGTGGCGGCTCATGCCTCAGTCGAGCCGGTAGAACGCCATCGCGTTGTCGCGGAAGATCTTGCGCTTGCCCGCCTCCGGCAGCGTTGCCTTGAAGGCATAGCGCGGATCGTCCTGGTCCCAGTGCGGATAGTCGGTCGAGAACATCACGCGGTCCCAACCGATCCACTCCAGCGTGGAGAGGATGTCGTCCGGCCGTTCCGGTTCCTCGATGGGCTGCGTGGTGACCCAGATGTTCTCGCGCACGTATTCGGACGGCGCGCGCTTCAG
>JAFEFJ010000479.1 GCA_018240635.1 Pseudomonadota bacterium
AGGCCGGCGACGTGATCGCCGAGATCGAGACCGACAAGGCGACGATGGAAGTCGAAGCCGTCGATGAAGGCGTGCTCGGCAAGATCCTCGTCGCCGACGGCACCGCCGGCGTGAAGGTGAACGAGCCCATCGCCGTGCTGGTCGAGCCCGGCGAAGCCGTCCCCGCCGCCGCCGCGCCCGCTGCTCCGCCCGCCGCTCCGGCCCCTGCCGCGCCCGCCCCGGCAGCAGCCGCGCCTGCCGCCCCCCCACCTGCCGCCGCTCCGGCTCCTGCTGCCGCCAAATCCGGCAACGGCCATGCGCCGGGTGACGAGCGCATCTTCGCCTCCCCGCTTGCCCGCCGCATGGCGCTGCAGGCGGGCCTCGCGCTCGCTGGCTTGAAGGGCAGCGGACCGAACGGCCGCATCGTCAAGGCGGATATCGAGGCCGCGCTGAGCGGCGCCGCGCCCGCCGCCGCTCCTGCCGCCGCCGCCTCGCCCGCTCCTGCGGCGAAGCCCGCGCCTGCGCCTGCGCCCGCGCCGATGGCGCCGATCACCGCGCCGCACCGGCTCGTGCCGAACAGCTCGATGCGCAAGGTCATCGCGCGGCGGCTGACGGAAGCGAAGCAGACCATCCCGCATTTCTACGTCTCGATGGATATCGAGCTGGATGCGCTGCTCAAGCTGCGCGCCGAGCTGAACGCGAAGTCGCCGAAGGACGGGCCGAGCGCCTACAAGCTCAGCGTCAACGACTTCATCATCAAGGCCGCCGCGCTGACGCTGCGGCGCATCCCGACGGTGAACTCCAGCTACACCGAGGACAACGTCATCCTCTACGACGACGTCGATATCAGCGTCGCCGTCTCGATCCCCGACGGGCTCATCACGCCGATCGTGCGCAAGGCCGACCAGAAGGGCCTCGCCGCGATCAGCAACGAGATGAAGGACCTCGCGACCCGCGCCCGCGAGGGCAAGCTGAAGCTCGAGGAATTCCAGGGCGGCGGTTTCTCGATCTCCAACATGGGGATGTACGGCGTCACCGACTTCGCCGCCGTCATCAACCCGCCGCAGTCGGCCATCCTTGCGGTCGCGGCGGGCCAGCAGCGCCCGGTGGTGAAGAACGGCGCGCTCGCCGTCGCGACCGTGATGACCTGCACGCTGTCGGTCGATCACCGCGTGGTGGACGGCGCCCTCGGCGCCGAATGGCTCGCCGCCTTCAAGACGATCGTCGAGGACCCGCTGAGCCTGATGCTGTGATGACCCGCAACGCTCCCCCTCCCCTTGCGGGCTTGAGCCGCAAAGCGGATCAAGGCCGGGGGGAGGGGGCCGTCCGATGACCGCTTCGATCCGCTCCGCCACCGAAGCCGACCTGCCGGACATCGTGCGCCTCGTGCGCGCGCTCGCGGAGTACGAGAAGCTCCTGCACGAAGTCGTCTCGACCGAAACCGACTTCCGGGAACGCCTGTTCGGCCCGTGCCCCGTCGCGCACGCGATCCTCGCCGAAGCCGGCGGCCAGGCGGTCGGGCTCGCGCTCTACTACTACACCTTCAGCACCTTCACCGGGCGCTGCGACCTGTTTCTCGAAGACCTGTTCGTGATGCCGGAGCATCGCGG